>CP070701.1:2040712-2084332 GCA_020349885.1 Acidobacteriota bacterium | reverse complement strand
CCGTAGAGCAATGACAGCATCACGTAGGCGTCCGAGCAGTGCTTGTCGTTCGTGGCCATCAAGAAGTGTTCTTTTGCCTTGGACGAGTCTCCTCGCTCCATGTGGTAGCGCCCTATCCCGATCCAGGCCATTCCTTTCTTCGGCCTCAACCGGATGGCTTTCTCGTAAAGCGGAAGGGCCTCGTCCCACCGTCCCTTCATCTCATGGAGGGAGGCGAGGATGTAAACCGCCTGGTAGTTCGTGGGATCCTTTTTCATGATGTTTTCCAGGTCCCTTTGCATGCCGTCGAGGTCGGAAACGTTTTGGAGATTCTCCGCGTCCCTGAGCAGTTCGTGCATGGCGATGGCATCCTTCGGATCACGGAGATCGGCCGGCTCCGCGCGGGACTCACGGGCCCCGAACACGTACCCCAGGCTTCTCAGGGTTTCCTCTTCCTCCTCGCTCATCGCGCGGCGCGAAGACACCGTTTCGTTCTCAGCCTTCCGGAGCTTCTCGAAAGTTTCCTCGTACCGCTTCACCAATGAGGCCCTCCTTTGAGGCTGGTCGTCCCATAGATTCGCCGTTTCGTTCGGGTCCCGGGCGAGATCATAGTACTCAGGCTGCGGCGCTTTGATGTACTTTTCACTCCCGTGAAGCAAGCCCGACAACGGCGCCCAATTGTAAGCCTCGAACGGGAACACGGATTCTATCAAGACGCTTCGATGGTCCAGCACCGCGCTCCCCTGCATCGCGTCGAGAAACGATTTTCCCTGAAGTTCGGGCGGCGCGGGCAGGCCGAAGTACTCGAGCACCGTCGGGGCCACGTCCGCCATGCTAACCGACGCGTCGAGCCGCTTGCCTTCCGGAAGAACGCCGGGCTGCGAGAAAATCAACGGAACCCGCATCGCCGCGTTGTAAATGAAAAACGCGTGTGTCTGCTCTCCGTGCTCGCCCAGGCTCTCTCCATGGTCCGCGATGACTACGACTAAGGTATCGCGGAGCACGCCCCAGCGCTCCAGCCGGGAGATCAGCGTCCCGATCACGCTGTCCATATACGCGATCTGTCCGTCGTAAGGATTGTGCGAGAACGCTTCCTGAAACTTGCGCGGTGCGCGGTAGGGCATGTGCGGGTCGAAGAAATGCACCCACAGGAAAAACTTCCGCCGGTGCGTCTCCCGGAGCCAGGCCAGGGCGTCCTCGACCGTCTGTTGGCCCGAGCGACTCTGAATCTCCATGGACGTAAGCTTCGGGTGCCCCGCCGTGAGATCGTCGCCGAAGCTCTCGAATCCCTGCGCCAGGCCGAACCGCGAATGAAGCACGAACGCCGAGATGAACGCCCCCGTGCGCCATCCTCCTTCCCGAAACATCTCGGCAAGCGTCGTGTATTCCCCGGGCAGCTCGTAGCGGCCGTTGTTGCGCACTCCATGGAACACCGGGTACAACCCAGTCAGAATCGTCGTGTGTGAAGGAAGCGTGAGGGGAGTCACGGCGTACGCCGCGTCGAACGCAACCCCTCGCTCCGCAATGCGGTCCAGAGCGGGGGTCCGGGCCGCTTCGTACCCGTAGCATCCTATGCGGTCGGCGCGGGTCGTGTCGAGCGTGAGGAGGAGCAGGTTGCGCCTTTCGGCCGGCGTATGGCCGCCCGAAGCAAGCTTGGAGCGGCCGTCCCGGGAAGGCGGCAGAAACCCTCGCAGTGCGACCAGAACCGCGGCCGCGATCATCAGTGCGAGCACCAAAACAATAAGCTTCCGCGACCTGTAGAAGGGCGGATCGTTGTGCTTCATGAGATACTATCGCTTTATCCGGTTGGGGCTGTGCACGGCTGTTTCTCCACATTCTACCATTTTTCAATCTGCGGCAATGGTGCCAAGGGCCCTTTGAAAAGAGTCTTTGCCCTTCAAAAAACGAGCCCTCCGGTGGAGGGCTCGTTAGAAGGAATGGATGGAGGTAAAGGGGATCAGGAAAGAGCCGCCTCGTCGCCGCTCCGCACGGGGGTCAGGAAGATTTTTCCCGAACCCGGAGCTTTAAGGCCGTCCCACCCAACACCCCGCCCAGGCGGACGAGGTCGCCGTCCTTGAGCTCCGTCTGGGACACGGGCCGGTCGTTTACGTACGTGCCGTTGGTGGACGCGCAATCGCGCAGCAGGATCGCGCGATCGCCGTAAATCTCGAGTACGGCGTGCTTGCGCGAGATCTGGGTGTCCAGGAACTGCATGTCCTCGAAGCCGCGCCCCATCGTTATGCGGCTCTTGTTGATCTCCAGCGTCCGCCCCTTGCGGGGGCCGTTGAGTATCTCCAGCGTGAGGCGATGGTTGGAGGGAAGCTCCCTCTCGCCCAGCCCGTCGCCGCCGTCGGATTCCTGGGAAACCGCCTGCAGAACGTCCGAGCAGGTCAGGGACCTGGTGGGGCTGGAGGGTGAGTGAAACTCAAACGTGTACCTACAAGCGGGACACGTTATGCGCTGCCCTTCCTCAATGCCCTCCGCGAGCCACCTGGACGTGCACTGGGGACAAGAGGCCTTGACGCGTCCGGTCGCGAGCGTCTCTCGGCGAGCGTTCTGGGTGATCGTATTCATGGTTTGCTTCTCTCCTCTCTTGTTCAGTCTTCTCTGCCCTGTTTGCTTCTTTCTTCTCTTGTTCAACTATCTCTTCCTCTGTTACTGACTAAGAGAACGCCTAACCCCCGGCGAGGGTTCCGGGTGACCATTTTCGGGAGGTTGCTTCTTTCTTCTCTTGTTCAACTATCTCTTCCTCTGTTACCGACTAAAAACTCACACGCAACCCTAAAATAATATATAACAACTTTTTCTACTTTTGTCAAGGGAAAAATATAAAAATAGATTATATTTAGTTAATACTATATGAAACTATTAAATGCCGCCCTGACCATAAATTGGCTTGCCCATGAGTATAAGTTCCAACGTGCGCCATTCCGGCAAGCCCGAACCCTTCGGCTTGAATAGGCGGCCCGGAAGGGTTACGATGAGATGCTTCCTTGGAAGAAGAAACCACTTTCCCCTTGCAAGGTGGACACCCATCGGTCAAGGCACAACTTTCGAATCCGCAACAGGATAAAGGAGGTCTTATGAGACGCTTGCTCTGCATTACCGTGTGCGTCGTTCTCGCGGCCGCGGCTTGCGTCCGCAAGGACGACAAGGCAACGACGGTCTTCCGTAACGGCGCCGTATATACCGTGGACGAAAACCGGCCGTGGGCCGAGGCCGTCGCCGTCCGGGGCGACACCATCGTATACGTCGGCCCGGATGATGGCGTCCAGGGCTACGTCGGGCCCGAAACCGAAGTGGTCGACCTTGCCGGCAAGATGCTGATGCCCGGATTCCACGACGTCCACATGCACCCGAGCACGGCCTCCGTTTTCGTCCACGAGTGCAATCTTTACGGCCTGTACACCAAGGAGGAACTGGTGGCCAGGCTCGAGGAGTGCGCCGCCCAGGACCGCGAATCCCCCTGGCTCAGGGGCACCGGCTGGGAGGCGTCAACACCCGACTCGCCCGAGCAGCTCTTCAAGGAGGACCTGGATATAATCTCTCCCGACCGCCCGGTCTACTTGATGGACCTGGACGGGCACCACGCGGTGGTTAACAGCAAGGCGCTGGAAATCGTCGGCATCGACGCCTCGACGGAAGACCCCGTGGGCGGGATCATCCACCGGCGCGCCGGCGGCGAGCCCTCCGGGCTGCTGATAGAGACCGCCGCGTACCTGCCCGAATCCTACGCCCCCGAGGTCAGCTTCGAGGATTCTCTGAAAACCCTGCAGTTTGCCATGCGCAAGGCGAACGAATACGGTATCACCACCATCAACGACGCCTGGGAGACGCCGGAGCGCGACAAGGTGTGGAAACACCTTCGGGAGCAGGGCCTGCTGACTGCGCGCGTCAACCTTAGCCTGTTGGTGACGGAGACGTGGGACGAGGACTGGGACGCGCTGCTCGCACGCAAGCTCGACGGCGACGAGATGCTCCGCGCCATGCAGGTGAAGCTGCTCGTGGACGGCGTGATGGAAAACCAGACCGCGGCGGTGAAACGGCCCTACCTCGATACGGACGGCAACAAGGGCCTGTCGATGTTCACCGACGAGCAGTTGAACAAGTGGATACCCCTGTTCGAAAAGCATGGCTTCCAGGTCCACGCCCACACCGTCGGCGACGCCGCCGTGGACCAGGTGCTGACGGCGCTCGAGGCGTCGAGGGAGGCAAACGGCGCGCCCAACGACTGGCCCTTCCTGATACACTGCTACCTTATCGACCCCGCCGATTATCCCCGCATCGAGGCGGCCGGCGCCACCGTCAATTTTACTATGCTGTGGCGCCAGTACTCTGAATCCATAGCAGACCTGGTCGAGCCTTATCTGACCGAGGAGCAATTCGAGCGGTTGATGCCCATGGCGGACGCGCATGATTACGGGCTGGTGGTCACCGGCGCCAGCGACTGGTACGTGTCGCAGATGGACCCGCTGGCGTCCGTCGCGGCGGCGCTCACGGGCAAGGCCGTTCCCTACTACCGGGACGAGCCCTACGACCCCGACGGCCAGCCGGTGATGCCGGGCAAGAAGCCCTCGCTTGAGACCATGCTCGCCGCCTACACCATCAACGGCGCCTACGCCTCGCACATAGAAGCCTTTACGGGCTCCATAGAGGTGGGAAAGCGGGCCGATCTGATCGTGTTGGAAAGGAATCTATTCGAGATTCCCGTGGAGCAGATCTACGGCACCAGGGTTCTCATGACCATGCTTAGCGGCAAAGTGGTCTACGCCCTCATGACCATACTTGACGGCAAAGCGGTCTACGGCACGCTGGACAGTTCCCCGGCGGGGGCGGGAACGTAAAGGGCGCGCCGAGGGTAGGGCGGGTTTTTGCCTTGGAAATAACGAGTCTTTGTGCTATACTTCCTCCGGAGGCGAGATGAAGCTGTAATCAATTTTCAGTGACCGACACACAGGGAAAGGAAAAGGGGAAAGTGATGCAAGAAAAATCCGGGGACTCGGAGAAAAAGAAAACCATCGTGCTCGTGGACGACTCACAGCTCTTCCTTCACATCGAGGAGGCGCTGCTGGATCGGAAGCGATTCAATCTTGTCAAAGCCACCACGGGCCAGCAGGCTCTCGACCTTATCAAGCGCCATAAGCCCTCGCTGGTTCTTCTGGATTTCATGCTTCCCGACATCAACGGCACCGAAGTCACGAAGCGCGTGCGCGAAGATCCCGAAGTTACAGACATTCCCATTGTCATCATTACGTCGAAAGGCTCGGAGGAGCAGAAGCTGGAATGCTTCAAGGCGGGGTGCAACGATTTTATAACGAAGCCCATCAATGGGAGTGTTTTGAAGCTCAAGGTGGATCGTCTCGTCAACATCGCGCCGAGGATGTCCTACCACACGATAGTAAAATTGCTGGAGGACGGAAAGAACAAAAACGACTTCGTTCTGAGCTCCAGCATTAACGTGAGCGAAACGGGCGTTCTTCTGGAAACGTTCAAGGAGTTCGAGGTGGGCACGAAAGTAGCCCTTCAATTCTACACGACGGTCTCGCGCGAGCCCGTCGTGGCGCAAGGCTTCATCGTGCGTGCCCAGGAAAAGGGGTTCCGGGGCGCCAAGGGCTACGCCGTCACGTTTTCCTACGTCTCCGACGAAGACCGCACCAAGATTCGCGCGCTTATGAAGCATACCGGCTGAGCGCCTCCGGCGAAACGCTCCGATTCGGATGTTTAAGAAGAAACGGGAAATCGGAGACGGCGGAAACAAGGCAGCCGAGGAGTCGTTTGTCGGATCAGCTGGGACGCGCTTTTTATGAAAGATACCCAAGGCGCCGAGATTCCCGTTCCCTACGAGACCCTGCTCGAAGCCGTAGGCGAGGGAATCGTCCTGCTCGACGGGTCCCAGCGAATATGCTACGTCAACAAGCAGGCCGGAGAATGGCTTGGCCGCAAGCGGAGCGAATTGTCCGGCGTGCCGCTACATGCCGTTCTTCCCGACCCGGCGCAAAAGAAGAACGTTTCCACCCAGCTTGAGAAGGCGAAGAAAAGGGGCGTGATTCGATTCGCGCTCCGGCTCCCCGGAAAAAAGGGAAATCCCGTCCACCTTCGCGTGACCCAAACGGTGATCCGCAACAAGGAGGGCGGCGGGAACAGCATCCTTCTGCTCCTCACGGATGTAAGCTCTTACAAAACACTGGAGCAGGAACTGCGAAAGCTGCAGGTCCACGACGAGGCCACGGGCCTGTACAGCCAGCGGTATTTCTTCGAGCAGTTGAACATGAATTTCGAGCACTGGAAGCGGTACAATCGGGAACTTTCGGTCGTCCTATTTCGCATCAACGGCATGAAACCCTTTCGTGACGAGTATGGGACGGACGTGGCCGAAACCTTCATGTCCAAGCTGTCCCATAGTCTTAAAGAGCAAACCCGCGGCTCGGATGTGCTTTGCCGCTTCGACATCGACGTGCTCGGGCTCTTGACTTTCGTTCCATCCGTTGAGTTCCTGGAGCTTGTCATGGAGCGGCTTTACCGGACCCTTCAATCAAAAATGGAGGAACTGATTAAAAAACTTCCCGTCGTCATGAGCGTCAGCGCCGGTGCGACGTCGACGCTGCTCAAGAAATACAAAATCCCTCGGGAAATGCTTCAGGACGCCAAAAAGGCGCTCAGGAGCACCAAGCCATCGAAGGCAAAGCCCGGGATTGCCCTGGGTGGATAAAATGAAATCATGGAAAATCTCGTAGCGGCCTGCCCTCAGTGCGGAATGAAATGGCCCGTGGAGGGAATGAAAACAATGCCGCTCCAAGCTCGTTTAAGCGCTCCGCGCCCTTGATAACGTTGAGGTTGCAGCGCCGTTCGGTGAGTGCTATCATACCGATCGGATGTTCAACGGTGTATCAACAAACCAAAAGGAGTTTCCCAATGAGAGTTCTTCCCACGACGCTTCTAATGACCGTCTTGCTTGTGGTGCCGCTTTGGAGCCAGGAAGGCGACGCCCCTGAAGAAACCACGGCAATTACCGTGGACCGGATTGCCGCCTGCACGGGCATCGAAGAGCGGGAGCCCGTCGGTTCCTCGGATTCCTTCCCGGCCGATGTGGGTGAGGTATATTGCTTCACGCACATAAAGGGCGCCGATGGCGAAACAACTGTCACCCATGTCTGGTACCAGGGAGAGACGGAGCGGGCGCGCGTCGAGCTCAACGTGCGTTCCGCCTCCTGGCGGACGTGGAGCAAGAAGAAGATTCCCGCCGAGTGGGCGGGCTCGTGGCGCGTCGTAGTGGTCGACGAGTCGGACAACGAAATCGGGAGCACGTCGTTCACGGTCGGGGAGTAACCCCGCCCTCGTCTCTCTTCGTTCGTACCCGTTGCACCGTTGCATGGCGTGCTGGGGGGATATACCTATCCCCCAGCACCTTCCGTGCCCGTGACGGCTTTTTCTACTTTTTAATAAGGAAGCGTCAGCCCGACGCGTCCTCCTCCGCCTCCGCGGGCGGCGCGCTCTCCTCCGCCTCCGCGGGCGGTGCGCTCTTCGCTGCCCCCGCAGGCGAGCCGAGTCTGGCCGCGAGGTCCTCGGCGACGCGCCTGCCGCTGCGGGCGGCGCTCTCGAGGAGTCCCTTGTAGCCCCTGTTGCAGTGCTCGCCGGCGAAGAACATGTTGCCGACCGGCGTGACCTGCCAGCCGGCGATGGTCGTCCGCTGGCCGGGCAGGTAGCAGGTGTAGCTGCCCAGGGAGAAGGGATAGGTGGGCCAGTGGAAGCGCTCGGCCCTGCCGTTGTACTCGGCGGAGATTCCGGGAATGGTGTTTTCGATTCCCGGCATCAGGCGCTCGACCTGTTCCGGTACGGTCCCCTCCCCGAGGTCGAGCGCGCGCTGGCCGCCGGGGTAGATGGTGATGCAGCCGGCGTCTCCGGGCCGCATCTGGCTGTCGTCCCACATCCCACAGAACGGCTCGTCGCTGTAGCCGTCGCCCCCGTACCCCTTCTCGCGCCACACGCGCTTATGGAAGCCAATCTGGATCTTGGGGTTCATGCCGTAGCCCATCTCGTCGATGACCTTTCTCTTGAGGGGCGGCATCTCCACCCTCAGGTCGATGCCGCGCAGGACCGAGAAGGGGATGGTCACGATGACGAGGTCCGCCTTGACGTCCACCGCGGAGGCGCTCGGGCCCTCGAAAGTCAGAACGAAGCCGTCGCCCTTGCTGGTCACGGCCTCCAGCCTGTGCCCGAAATTGATCTGCCCCTCGACGCGGTCGGCGAGCGCCTGGACCACCGCCTGGCAGCCTTCGAGGAGCGTGTACCGGGCGTAGTCCTCGCCCCAGAGCGCGAACGCGTCCCCGTCATAAGTCGAGTAGGCGAGGCCGCTTAGGAAATTGAGTGCCGACATCTGTTCGAAATCGAGGCCGAACTCGGCCACCAGGATCGCCTCGAACGCGCTGCGGGGCCAGGCTCTGGCCAGGCCGACGCGGTCGAGGTATTCCGCGGCGGTGAGCGCGTCGAGGGGGGCCCTCATGGCGTTCGCCTTCTCCGTCTCGCCCTCGCCGCTCAGACGCCCGGCTTCCCGGTGCGTCTCGACGTCGTCTTCGACGCGCTCGGCCATTTCCCGGAAGGCCTCGGCGACCTGCGCGTCGGTGTAGCGCTTGCCGTCGAAGTAGAAGGCCGTCTGCAGCTCCGTCTCGCTGGGCGACAACAGATCCAGCGGCGTTAATCCGAACTCCTCCACGAGGGAGATGAAGTCCTCGTGGCCGGGATCGAAGAACGAGGCCCCGAGCTCCGTCACGAGCCCGGGAGCGATGACGTCCTTCACGGAATAAATGCGTCCGCCCACGCGCTTCGCGGCCTCGTACACCTCGGCGCGATAGCCGGCCTTCTTGAGCGTGTACGCGGCGTTCAGGCCGGCGAGCCCGGCCCCTACGACGGCGATGCGCGGCGCGCCCTTCATTCTCGCGCAGGAGGCCAGAAGGCCGCTGCCCGCGAGCGCCAGGGCCGTGCCGGAAGTTTTCAAGAAGCGCCGCCGCGTCCATCCTGACGACGGAGGCGTCTCAGACCTTGTCGAGGCAAGGTCGACGAGTTCATCGAAGGGAGGGAATTCCGGTCGCCGCGCAAGGCGTGCGGCGTGCATCACACGCTGCATGGCGGCGAATTGGGGAGTGCGAGTTGAGGGGAATTTTTTGTGTTTCATACTATGTCACCTTTGGTTTGTTTGCGTTTTTTCCGAGGTGGGCCGCCAGGGCTTCGGCGACGCTTTTGCCGCTCTCGGCGGCGCTGTTAACGAACGAGGAACCGCTGCAGTGCTCGCCGGCGAAGAACATGTTGCCGACCGGCTCGGCCTCCGAGCCGGCGATGGTGGTCCACTGGCCGACCGTGTAGTTGCTGTAGCCGCACAAGGCGAAGGGATAGCTGGGCCAGTGGAAGCGCTCCGCTTTTCCGCTGAGCTCGGCCGACACGCCCGGAATGGATTTTTCCACTCCCGGCATCAAGCGCTCGACCTGCTCCGCGGCCGTTCCCTCCCCGAGCTTCACCCCCTCCCGTCCGCCCGGGTAGATGGTGAGGCAGCCGGCCTCGCCGCCCCGCAGTTGGCTGTCGTCCCACGCCGACTGGAAGGGTTCGCTGCTATAGGTCGTGCCCGAGAGCCCCGACTCGCGCCACACGCGCTTGTTGAAGCCCACCTGCAACTTGGGGCTCATGCCGTGGCCCAGCTCGGCGATGGCTTTCCTCTTGATGTCCGGCATCTCCATCCGCATTTCGATGTCGCGGAGAACCGAGAAGGGAACCGTCATAATCACGAAGTCCGCCTCGACGTCCACCGCGGCGCCGTTCGGGTCCTGGAAGGTCAGGACGAATCCGTCGCCCTTGCTCCGGACGGCCTCCAGCCTGTGCCCGAGCTTGACTTGCCCCTCTATGCGCTCGGCGAGCCCGTGGGCAATCGCCTGGCAGCCTTCCGCTACGGTGTACCGGGCGTAGTCCTCCCCGAACAGGGCGAACGGCTCCGCGTCGAGGTCCATCCATAGCATTCCGCCGACCGCGGAAACGGCCGACATCCGGTCGAAGTCGAGGCCCATCTCGGGCACGTAGACTCCCGCGAACACGGCGCGCATATCGCCGCTCGCTCCGGCCCGTTCGAGGTATTCCGCCGCGGAGAGCTCGTCGATGGGGGCCATCAGGGAGCGGGCCCCTTCCGAGTCGCCTTCCTCCCACAGGCCGAACGCCTTCTCGACCGTCTGGACGTCGTCCTCCATGAGTGCGGCGAGGGACCGGAAGGTGTCCCCAAGCTGGGCGGTGGTGTAGCGCTTTCCGTCGAAGATGTAGACCTCCTCCAGCTCGTTCTCCCCGGGTCCGGCCAGGTCGAGGAGCCCGAGCCCGAACTCCTCCACGAGGGACAGTAGCTCGTCGTGGTCGGAATCGATGAACGAGGCCCCGAACTCCGTCACGAGCCCGGGCGCGATGGCGTCCTTCACGCTGTAGAGGCGTCCACCCACGCGCTTTGCGGCCTCGTACACCTCGGCCACGTAGCCCGCCTGCTTCAGCCTGTACGCCGCCTCGAGGCCGGCTATGCCCGCCCCCACGACGACGATGCGCGGTGCGCCCTTCATTTTTACGCAAGATGTCAGAAGACCGCCGCCCGCGAGCGTCAGGGCCGCGGCACCGGAAGTTTTCAAGAAGCGCCGCCGCGTCCATCCGTTCGGACCCGCCGTCTCGGACGTCGGGGACGGCCGCATTTCAATCAGTTCGTCGAAGGGAGGCATGCCGGGGCGCCGTGAGAGACGCGCCAGGCGCATGGCGCGCCGAAAGGCGGCATATTGAGGGGTGTGAACTGCTTGGGAAAATTTTGACTTCATGACTTCTCCAGTCGGGACACAGTGTTGTTTTAGTGGACTCAGTTGCCCGCCATGATAGAGAAAACAGATGGTTGATTGCAAGTTTAATGAGACTCCCGGAACCCGCTTGCATTCCCCGACAAGGCTTGACCACCGCCCGCCGCGGTTGATTTGCCGAGACGGCGAATTCTATAATGGTGTGTAAAAAGGAGACCGGGAATGAAAGGAGCGGCAACGTGGATCGGCTTCACGCTGGCGGCCGCCTCGGCCGTTTGGGGAGGTGAACCGCCTGCATCCCCAGGGAAAGGCCCGCCGCGCGTCGGCGGCGAAGTCGAGATAGCAAACGTCCCCTTCGACCTGAACGAAGTCATCCGCACCGTCCGGAAGAACCGCGGCCTTCCCGAAGACCCTCCGCACCAAGGATTCCGCGCCGAAGCACGCGGCGAGCGGCCGTTTGTTTCCAAAGGAAATTCTTTCTCGCATGAGACTCCGCGATTCCAGGCGGAGGTCGGCGAGGGCGGGCTGAGGTATTTCGCGCAAGGAGGTAAGGGACAGCCTGATCTCGAAATTCTTTCCGTGAGCTTCGAGCAAGGAGATTTTTCGCAGACGGTGTTCGGAAAAAATTTCCTGGAGGAGCACGCGCCCGGCCTGCTTCAGGGAGAAACGCGCGACGGCGTTACGCCCTATGTGCGGAATCGCGGCGAGGAAGGGATAGAAATCTACTGGACGGTCGACGAGCCGCTCGGCCCCGAGGCTTCGGCGTTGCGCGTGCGTCTTGCGATCCGAGCCGCGGGAAAGCCGCGGGAGCATGATGAAGGGCTGGTGTTTCCGGCCTGGCGAAAGGAAGGCCAGGTGGCGTTCTCCAACGTAACCGTGGTTGACGCGGCGGGGCGTCTGGAAAGAATTCGGCCTTCGCATGCAACCAGTCAGGAAATCCTGTTCGAGATGCCGCGCGAATTTCTTGAGAATTCCCAATATCCCATCCTTATCGACCCTACGGTGGGGCCGGAGTTTCCGGTGGAGCCGAGTCCGGTGTTGGGACCGCCTCTTGATTACCAGAGAACACCCTCTGTGGCCTCGAACGGAACGGATTACTTCGTGGTGTGTTGGTGGCAAGACAAAGGCATTTATGGTGCTCGCGTAACGTCTGCGGGCGTGGTGCTAGACCCAAGGGGCATTGCCATCCTCCCGACGGTGACTTTCAGCCAACCTTCTGTTGCTTCTAACGGAATAGACTACTTTGTAGCAGGCACGGCAACAGGAAACGGAGTTGACATTTACGGAGTGCGTGTATCCTCGGCGGGCGCCGTCCTTGACCCATCGGGAATTGCCATCTCCACGGCGGCAAACGGTCAGTACGAACCCTCCGTTGCTTCGAACGGAACGGACTATTTCTTGGCGTGGAGTGATTACCGAAGCGGCACGGACTACGACATCTACGGGGCGCGCGTGGCCTCGGATGGAACGGTGCTCGACCCTGCGGGCGTCGCCGTCTCCACGGCGGCGGATTGGCAACTGTATCCTTCCGTGGCTTCAAATGGAACGGACTACTTCGTCGCATGGCAAGACCAGCGAAGCGGCGCGGACTGGGACATCTACGGCGCGCGTGTTACGGCAGGAGGGAGCGTTCTCGAACCCTCGGGCATCGCCATCTCAACGCAGGCAGACAACCAATTGGATCCTGCCGTTGCCTCAGACGGCGTGGACTATCTCGTGGTGTGGGAAGACATCCGAAATTCAGCCACTACAGGCTGGGATATCTACGGAGCACGTGTGCAAGCGTCGGATGGCTTGCTACTTGACGGCCCGCCTGACACGGGAGGCATTGCCATTGCAACGTTATCGGGCGGGACTAACCCCTCTGTCGCCTCAAACGGAACAGATTATTTCGTGGTATGGCCTGGGGTTAAGGGGACGCGGGTCACATCGGCAGGAATTGTGCTTGACCCTTCCGGTATCGACATTTCCACGGCACCGGGTAGTCAAGTCGTTCCCTCCATCGCTTCAAACGGTACAGATTACTTTGTAGCGTGGGAAGATACTCGGAGCGGTTCGCTGGGCAGCCTTGATATTTTTGGGACACGGGTTACCGAATCTGGAACGGTGCTCGACCCTTCGGGCATTCTCATCTTTGTAGATGTGAATGTTCAATTTTATCCTTCCGTGGCTTCGAACGGGGTGGACTATTTCGTCGCGTGGGAGGACTACAGGGACATTACCAATTACGACGTCTATGGAGCGCGCGTTACATCAGCAGGAACGGTGCTTGACCTTTCAGGTATCGCCATTTCCACGGAGGCAAACTGGCAACGATATCCCTCCGTGGCGTCAAACGGGACGGACTATTTCGTCGCGTGGGAGGACCGGCGGACGGACCGGGACGTCTACGGCGCACGCGTGTCAGCAGCGGGAACACTGCTAGATGTTTCAGGCATTGCCGTCTCAAAATCCCCTTCTGAATGGGAAACTAATCCTTCCGCAGCTTCGGATGGAGCAGATTATTTTGTGGTCTGGGTTGACACTCGAAATTTTTTGTCGGACGGCCTAGATGTCTACGGAGCACGTGTGCGCGCATCGGATGGAGTGGTGCTAGACTCGTCGGGTATTCGCGTTTCGGGGTGGCTCGCCGATGATGAGTCTCCTTCGGTAACTTCAAACGGCACGGATTACTTCACGGTGTGGCATGACTGCCGGAAAAGTTTCCTTGGAGATTGCACGTTTGATATAGATATCTACGGATCGCGGGTGCGGGCGTCCGATGGCGCGCGACTGGACCTGTTCGGGATACCGATATCAACGGCGGCATCTTTCCAAACAGCTCCTTCCGTGGTTTCGGATGGAACGGACTACCTCGTGGTTTGGCAAGACGACCGGAACTGGGCCACCACGAGCGTTGACATCTACGGGACCCGCGTGACCTCCGCGGGAGCACTGCTCGACGGCCCGCCGGACACGGGAGGCATCACTATTTCGACGGCGACGAGCTATCAGCTGGCTCCGGTCATTGCTTCGAACGGCACAGACTACTTTGTGGCATGGGAGGACAATCGAAGCGGCACGGACTTGGACATCTATGGAGCGCGCGTCACCTCGGGAGGAAGCGTCCTCGACCCATCAGGTCTCCTCATTCAGCAAAGCGCATACTTCGATGAAGAGCTGGCTGTGGCATACTCATCCTGTGGAAAATACCTTGTTACCTACCACCGTTTCAACGACGCGCCCGAATTTGGAACGAACCGCATCATGGCGCGCATGTTCTATGACGGTCTCAAGGCGTGCGTGGCGGAGGTGAGCGCGCCCTCGGGAATCGTGCCGCTTCTTGTCGAGGACGCCGGGGGCGGCCAGGTGGAAATCTGGTGGGAGAACCACGGCGAGCTTCTCCAATACAACATCTACGAAGGCGACCTCGACGCTCCCTTCTACAACCATCTGTCGCTCGTGTGCTGGACGGCGGGGACGGACGAGGGAGAAGGCTACCTGAGCGGGATAATTACGCCAAGCTATACGAACGCCTACTATCTCGTCACCGAGTGCGACACGGCGACGGAGGGCACCTCGGGCTACGACAGCGACGCCGCCGAGCGCAACCCGCTTCTGAACACCTGCGGCCCGCATCCCTGAGCCTTCTCTTAGAGAAAGTGGAGAAGCGGTTTTTGCAACGGAACAAGTGAAAGACAGCAACGATTACGAAAGGAGATATACCTATGCCGTCGCGCAGCATTCTTGACCGGCTCAAGGGGGGCGAGGTTCTGGTTTTGGACGGGGGCACGGGGAGCGAGCTGCAGAGACGCGGGGTCGACGTGAACAAGGGCTCGACCGTCGAACGACGGCCCACGACGCCCCACAAGTACGCGACCACCGCGACCCCCACGGTCGGGAGCCTCGGCGTGTGGTCGGCGGCCGCCAACCTTGACGCCCCGGACGTCGTCCGGAAGATTCACGAGGATTACCTCGACGCCGGGGCCGAGATCGTGACCAGCAACAACTTCTATACGAGCCGGTCCATGATGGCGGTTATAGGCGAGGAGGACCGGTGGGTGGAGTACGCGCGGCGGGGCGGAGAGCTGGCCGTCGAGGCGCGCAACGCCGTCAACCCCGAGGCGTACGTGGCGGGCGGCTTCGCCCCGTTCAAGTACAGCCAGGACCTTCGCAAGGAGTTCGAGGACGTCTCGGGCGTCCTCGCCCGGGCCGGCGTGGATTTTCTTCTTCCTGAATTCCTGGGAGGGCACCTGGTGCTCGACAGCCCCATCGGGGACTGCGTCACGGCGGCGGAGGCCTGCGCGAAGACGAATCTGCCGGTGTTCCTCGGGATATGCGAGGTCACGGAGAAGGGGACGATGCACCGCGGAGAGTCCTTCGCCGAGCTCGTCGCGGCGCTCAAGGGCCGCAGGGTGGACGGCATTCTTCTCATGTGCAGCTCCCCGAGTGAAATCTCGGCCTCACTGCCAGAGCTCCGCAAGGCTTTCGACGGTCCAGTGGGCGCCTACGCGGAAGTCGGGTACGACGAGAACCCCAGGTTCGGCTCCTCGCCGGACGAGCCGTTCTGGCTTTGCGGGACGTACGGAATCACGCCGGAGCAGTACGCCGGGTTCGCGCGGGAGTGGAAGGAGATGGGGGCGCAGATAATCGGGGGATGCTGCGCGACTGGGCCGGAGCACATCAGGGCCATCCGGCCGGTCGTGAAGGGTTAAAGGCCGGTCGGCGCCGCGCCTCCCGGCCGCGTTTTGCGGCCTCCGTCGCCGTCTCGAACAGGAAAAACGGGGCTGGCAATTGTGGAAAGGGTGTGGTAAATTCTTCATCTGTAGCCCGCGTATAAACTCAAGAACTCCAAAGCATTTTCATGGAATCGAACGAGAGCACCATCCAGGCCCTCGCCAGGCTTCCGCATTTTCGTGACCTGCTCGCCCGCGACCGGGAAATTCTCGCCCAATACGCGGAGGTGCGCTCCTTCTCTCGAGGCGAGTTCGTCGTGCGGGAGGGCGAACCGGGCCAGGCGGTCTTCTTCCTCGTCGAGGGAAGCGTCGAGGTAATTCAGGCGAGCGAGAAGGGAAAAGAGACAGCGCTCGCGCGCCTGCGGGACGACGTCTTCGGCGAGATGTCCTTCCTGAGCAGCGCGCCTCGCTCGGCGGGTATTCGCGCCCTCGAAGACACGAAGGCCGTTTCCTTCACGAAGGAAGCGTTTCACGAGCTATGCCGCGCACATCCCACGCTCGGACTTCGGGTTCTGGAAAGCGTTTCCAAGGCTTCGAGCGTCCACCTGCGCGACGTGGACCGCCAGCTTCTTCGCGCGCTCCGGGCGGGCCGAAAGCATCGCATCATCGCGGCCGCGTCGATAACGGCGCTGGTCGCCGTTTTCGTGTGGCTTCACTTTTACCTCAAGACGCTCGCAATAGAAGAGACGCCCCGCATGACTGCCTTCCAGGCGTCGTGGCAGGAGGAGGCACGCTACCGCTCTCCGCTTGAGCGCCTCGAAGCCACGGAAGTCGCGGCGCCCATGGACGGCGTGGTCGAGGCTGTCCATTTTGCCGACGGCGACGCCGTCCGGGAAGGGGACGCCTTGGTCAAGCTTGAAGGCGGGGCGTTCGTGCGCGCGCTTCGGAGGGCCGAGGCCGAATTTCTCAAGCGAAGGCAGAATCCCGAAAACGTTCCGCAGGACGTGCTTCAGTTGCGCCTTGCGGAGGCCGAGCTGGCCGTGTTCGCCGCGCGCGCCAAGCTTGCCCAGACCGTGCTCCGCGCCCCCCACGCCGGCACGGTGCACATGCATGATTCCCTGAGAACCATCGAGAAAGGCGACGCGATTTACCTGGGCGACGCGGTGGCGACGGTGCGCCGGCCCAAAAACTACGGCTTCACGCTCTGCGTGAGCGAGCCGGATGCTTCACGCTTTCCAGTGGGGCGAACGATTCGCGTCCGGGTGCCGGAGATTTCGGCCGAGCTTTACGGACAGGTGGTCTTCCGGGCCTTTGAGGCTACACCCGTTGAAGGGGCTCTCTGCCGCAGTGTAAGCGTGCAAATCGTCGAGGCACCGGAAGAGCTCGCCGCACGCTTGCCCCCGCACGTCGAGGGCCTGCAAGTCGGCATGACCTGCGAGGTCATGGGCATGGAGGGATCGTGAGCGCTATGGGCGGAAGACGTCCCCTGGGCCTTCTTGCGTTCGCTGGAGCGGCGATTTACGTGCTCCTTGGCCCACGGGGGGAAACGTTCGAGCTTCGGCCCACGAACGAGGAACGCATCATGCTTTACAAAGCGAACGAGGAGCGCACCAAGCGCGGCATTCCCCCGCTTACGCTGGCGGCGGACGCAAGCGCCACCGCGCGCAGCTACAGCCTTTTGATGGCGGAAACGAAGCGCATTGAGCACATCGACACGCGCGGGCGCGGCCCGGGCCAGCGCCTCGCGAAAGCCAGGCTGCACGCCACGGTCTACGGCGAAAACATCGCTTATCACCGCTCCCCCACGGAGGCCCATTATGCGTTCATGGGAAGCCCGCCCCATCGCGCCAATTTGCTCGACCCCGGCTACCGCGAGATGGGCGTCGGTGTGTTCGTGGACCGCCAGCGAGACGTCTGGGTGACGGAACTTTTTCTCACGCGCCTTCCGTACAACGACGAAGGGCTGGCGCTTACGATGTTGCGGGAGCGCGTGGACGAGCTTCGCCAGCCGCCGAAACTCACGCCGCTCCAATGGGATGCGGTGCTTGCGGCCTACCTTGCCGACACGGTCCGCACGCAGCCGCCCTCGTCCAAGCCTTCCGCCGTCACCCTTCCTCCCTTTCTCCGTGACGTGCTCGCCGCGACCTCGACGTTCACGTCCTCGAAGCTGAGTCCCTCCTCCAAGCCGGCGGCCCTCCTGCGCGACAAGCGCCTTACCCACATGGGCGCGTCGGTGCGAATCGAGCACACCAAGGATTACGCCTTTTACTACCGGGCCGATCTGGCCGTTTACCAAAGCCGGTAGCGCGGACCCCCATCCGCCGAACCGATGCTCCTCGCCTCGATCGACCTCGCCACGGCCGAAGGAAGCGTCGCGCTTCTTGACGCGAGCGGGGGTGTTGCAAAAGAGACGGCCTTCACCTGCCGGAACGACCACTCGGCGCGCGCCCTGCCGGCGCTTCACCGGCTGCTGAAGGCCATGGGGCGGGACGTGGAAAATATCGAAGCGTTCGCCGTCACCACGGGCCCGGGCTCGTTCACGGGGCTGCGCGTGGCGCTCGGCGTGGTGGAGGGCATGACGTTCGGCCGGAAGGACGTTCCCGTCGCTGGCGTGGGGACGCTTTACGCGGCGGCGCTCGCCGTGCAGGGCGAAGGGCGCTTCGTCTGCCCGCTCCTCAACGCCGGCCGCGGCGACGTCTACGCCGCACTCTATGAATCGGGAGACGGCGAGATCGTCGAGCGCGTCGCCCCCCGCGTCGCCAAGCCGCGGGAATGGATGGCCGCGTTGGCCGAGTTCCTCTCGAACGGCTCCGCCGGGAGCGAAAAGATTGTTTTCCACGGCACGGGCGTGCCGCTCGTGGAAGAATTTCCCGCTCCGCCGCGCTGGAAAAGAGCGCGCAGGCGGAAGCTGCGCCTCGCCCTGCCCGCCGCCCGCTACGCCGCCCGTCTTCTGGAGCGCGGCGAGCCTCTTCCTCCCCCGCGCCTCGCCTACATCAAGCCTCCGGACGTGCGAATGCCCGGCCCGGCGGTTTTAAATCGCTAAGGTATCACCCGAAAATTAAGAACGCCCGAGAGCGTGAAATATTGCAGTGGGGCTAGGAGGGCTTCGACTGGACTTGAACCCTGAACTCCGTCGTCCCCATGCGGACGACGTCGCCGTCCTTGAGCTGTGCCTGAGCGATAAGCTGCCCGTTCACCTGGGTGCCGTTGATGGAGGCCAGATCGCGCAAGAGAATCCCGCGGTCGCCGTAGACTTCAATCACGGCGTGCTTGCGTGAAATGGCTACGTCCGTAAGCTCTATACCCCGGAGGCAGCGTCCCAGAGTCATGCAGCTATCGGTGATTTCCAGCGTCCGGCCTTTTTGAAGACCGCTGATTATCTCCAGCGTTATGCGAAGGTGGGAAGGCAGCTCCGTCCTGCCTAGTCCGGCGCCGCCTTGCACGCCCATGGGGTCCGTTTCTTCCATCTTCGAATAATCCGGGCGGACACTGACGGCGGTCCGTTGGGTCATAAAGTGGAATGTGAACTCGTACCCGCAAAACGGGCACGTCAACTGCTGTTCGTCCTCTACGCCTCGCGTACGCCACTTAACCACGCACTGGGGACACTCTACCAGGTGAGTACTCATTCTCTGTCAGTATACCATGCGCCCCTTTCGACGTGCGGATGCCCGGCCCGGCGGTTTTAAAACGCCAGAGCGTCACCCGAGAATTATTACGGGGAGCGGAAAACAGGTTGACTGCATCGCCGGCCTCGGAGGCGGAAAGCTCGGAAAGTACAGGAGGTGCGGAAGGTTCGGAAGGTGCAGACAACACGTCCCGCACCTTCTGCACTTTCTGCACCTTCCGAACGTAAAGAGATGGCGTCAATCTACAAGACGCTCCCATTAATAAGAACGCCCGAGAGCGGAAATTATCGCAGAGGGGGCTATGAGGACTTCGGCTGGACTCGAAGCTTGAACTCCGTCAGCCCCATACGGACGACGTCACCATCCTTGAGTTGTGTCTGAGCGATAAGCTGCTCGTTCACAAGGGTGCCGTTGATGGAGGCTAGATCGCGCAAGAGAATCCCGCGGTCGCCGTAGATCTCGATCACGGCGTGCTTGCGTGACATGGATGTGTCCACAAGCTCCGTGCCCTGAAAGCAGCGTCCCAGAGTCATGCAGCTCTCGGTGATTTCCATTACTAGACCTTTTTGGGGACCGCTGATGATCTCCAGTGTGATGCTAAGGTGGGAAGGCAGTTCCCTCAGGCCCAGTTCATCGCCATCTTGCAAGCCCATGGGGTTCGTCTCTTCCATCAGTGAAAAATCCGGACGGGCCCAGACGGCGGTCTGTTGGGTTACCGAGTGGAACGTAAACTCGTACCCGCAAAACGGGCACGTTAGATGCTGGTCTTCCTCGACGCCTCGCGTGCGCCACCTAACTCCACACTGGGGACACTCTGCAAAGGAAGTGTTCATCTTCGTGCAGTATACCATGCCCCCCCTTTTGAAATTTTTCCCGATTTCCCGAAGCGATTTGATGTCAGGTAACGGCTTTCTTGAAATCCATACTACAGAGCCGGCCTAATGCATACCACAAGACACAGGAGAACGGGCACGGCTGCCGCTTTACCAATCACTGATCTCTGACCCCTGGTGGCTGGCTCCTGATTCCTGCTGAGAGGCGGCGGGCTCTTCCGCTTCGCCGCCGAACGCTTCCAGCGTCTTCAGATGCTCGAAAAGGTTTTTTAGAAGCTGCGTTCCCGGTCCCGCTTTTCCGTGGTTTCACTCTTCCCGCGCTTCCCCGGGCGCCGCCTTGAGCAGGTACGCCGCCATGAACTCGTCCAGGTCCCCGTCCAGCACCCGCTGGGCGTCACCCGCCTCCTGGCCGGTGCGGTGGTCCTTGACCATTTTGTACGGGTGGAGGACGTAGGAGCGGATCTGGGAGCCCCACGCGATGTCCTTCTTCTGCGCCTCCTGCTTCTCGCGCTCGGCCGCGCGCTTCTGGCGCTCGTGCTCGTAGAGCCGGGCGCGCAGCACCCGCATGGCCATGTCGCGGTTCTTGTGCTGGGAGCGCTCGTTCTGGCACTGCACGGTGATGTTCGTGGGAAGGTGGACGATGCGCACCGCCGAGTCGGTGACGTTCACGTGCTGGCCGCCGTGGCCCCCCGCGCGGAAGGTGTCGATGCGGAGATCCTTGTCCTCGATTTGAATCTTGATCGAGTCGTCCACCTCGGGGTAAGCGAAAACCGAGGCGAAGGAGGTGTGGCGGCGGTGGTTCGCGTCGAAGGGGGAGAGGCGCACGAGGCGGTGGACGCCCGACTCGGCCTTCAGGTAGCCGTAGGCGTATTCGCCCGTGACGCGCAGGGTGGCCGACTTGACGCCGGCCTCCTCGCCGAGCTGCCGGTCAACGATCTGCGTCTCGTAGTCGTGCTCCTCGGCCCAGCGAAGGTACATGCGCAGAAGAATCTCGGCCCAGTCCTGCGACTCGGTACCTCCGGCGCCCGCGTTGATGGAGAGGAAGGAGTTCCTGGAATCGTTCTCCCCGGAGAGCATGAGGGAAATTTCGAGGCGCTCAAGGAGCTGCGAGAAATTGAGGAGCGCCGCCTCGAGGTCCTCCCCCGCGTCCTCCCCCTCGCGCAGGAGCTCCAGATAAGTCGCGGCGTCCTGGTGCGCCCGCTCGACCGATTCGTAAAAGACCAGCTTCCGCTCGGCGCGGGCGCGCTCCCGCCCGAGCGTCTCGCGCTTCTCCGAGTCGGCCCAGCTTTCGGGATTTGAGAGTTCCTTGTCGAGGGAAGCTATGCGCGAACGAAGGCCCGGGAGGTCAAAGATGCCTCCGCAGTTCGTCGTAGTCCTCTTCGAGCGCCTCGAGGCGCTCGCGCTGCTCGTCGAAGGTGGCCATGCACTAAGGGTAGCACAGGCCGGCGCGCTTTGCCATGTTGGAAAATCGCTACAAGATGTAGCGGCTCAGGTCCTGGTCGTGGACGATGTCCGCGAGGGCGGTCTTCACGTAGGCCGCGTCGATCCGGGGGGAGCGGTCGGGGTTTTCCGGGCCCGCGAACGAAATCTCGTCGAAGAGCTTTTCCATGACCGTAAGGAGGCGGCGGGCGCCTATGTTCTCCGTCGTCTCGTTCACGCGGAACGCCAGCTCGGCCACGGTCTCGACGGCGTCGTCGGTGAAGGAGACGTGCACGTCCTCGGTCGCCATCATCGCCGTGTACTGGCGAATGAGGGAGTTTTCGGGCTCGCGCAGGATGCGGACGAAATCCTCCTTCGTCAGCGAGTCGAGCTCCACGCGGATGGGCAGGCGCCCCTGAAGCTCCGGAATGAGGTCGGAGGGCTTGGAGACGTGAAAGGCCCCGGAGGCTATGAAAAGGATGTGGTCGGTGCGCACGGTGCCGTACTTAGTGTGCACGGCGGTGCCTTCGATGATGGGCAGCAGGTCGCGCTGGACCCCCTCGCGGCTCACCTCGGGGCCCCGCCCCGATTCCCGGCTGGCTATCTTGTCGATCTCGTCGAGGAAAATGATGCCGGAGGACTCGGCGCGGGCGACGGCTTCTTCGGCGACGCGGTCCATGTCGATGAGCTTCTGCTCCTCTTCGCGGGCCAGGAAATCGCGCGCCTCGGCGACCGTCATGGTCTTCGTTTTCTTTTGCCCCGAAAACATATCCTGCATCATCTCGCGGAGGTTCGAATTGATTTCCTCGATGCTTCCGCCCGCGATGATTTCCATCGCGGGCACCTGCCGCGGCGTGAGCGAGACCGTCACGGTCCGGTCGTCCAGGCGCCCCGCGCGCAGACGCTCGCGGAGTTTCTTCCGCGTTTCCTCGTAGGACTCCGCATCGTCCGGGGGGGCGTCGCCGGACGTCTCCGAACCCGAAGGCTCGGGGCGGCGCCGGGGCGGCCGGGGAAGAAGCAAATCCAGGAGGCGCCCCTCGGCGTTGTGGCGCGCCTTGGCTTGCACCTTGGCGCTCTCTTCCTGCTTGATCATGTCCACCGTGACCTCCACCAGGTCCCGCACCATGGAGTCCACGTCGCGCCCCACGTAGCCCACCTCGGTGAACTTGGACGCTTCGACCTTGAGGAAGGGCGAGCTCGTCAGCTTCGCGAGGCGCCGGGAAATCTCGGTTTTTCCGCATCCCGTCGGCCCGATCATGAGAATGTTCTTGGGCAGGACCTCTTCCTGAAGCTCGGGCGGGATGTGCCGGTAGCGCCAGCGGTCGCGGAGGGCCTTGGCCACGGCCCGCTTCGCCTGGGTCTGGCCCACGATGAAGCGGTCGAGGTATTCGACGGTCTCGCGGGGAAGAAGGTCGTCGCCCGCGCGGGGCGGCGCGGCCTTCTCTTCCCTGTCGGGCAAGCCCGGAAACGCGGAGCTTTGGGGCAGCTCGATGGCCATGGGAGTTCAGAGCTTCTCCAGCGTGATGTGCTCGTTCGTGTGGACGCAGATGGACGCCGCAATCTTGAGCGCCTCGGCGGCGATTTCCTCCGCGGAGAGATCCGTGTGCCGGGCGAGTGCGCGCGCCGCGGCCAGCGCGTAGGGGCCGCCCGAGCCGATGGCTACGATTCCATCGTCCGGCTCGATAAGGTCTCCCGTGCCCGAAATAAGGAAACTCTGCTCCCGGTCGGCGACCGCAAGGAGGGCTTCGAGGCGGCGCAGGTATTTGTCCGTCCGCCATTCCTTGGCGAGCTCAACGGCCGCGCGGCGCAGGTTGCCGCTGTACTCCTCGAGCTTCGCCTCGAACCTGCCGAAAAGGGCGAGGCCGTCCGCGGCGGAGCCGGCAAACCCCGCGAGCACCCGGTCCTGGTAGATGCGGCGCACCTTGGACGCGGCGTGCTTCATTATGGTGTTTCCGTGGCTTACCTGGCCGTCGCTCGCCATGGCGAGACCGCTCCCCCGCCGCACGCACACAACGGTTGTTCCGAAAAACATGCTCACCACCGAGTATAGCAAAGGCCGCTTCGCGCAGGCAAACAACTCGACGGCTTCCTTCTGCACCGCAGACAGTTGCGTGAAGGATAAGGAAGTGGCATTGACGACGGCGCCGGGGCGGCTTGCGCGAAGCGGGGCCCGGCGCTTAAAAAAGCGCCCCGCGCCGGCGGCGCGACCGGCGCTCCAGTGGAGACTTGCCCCAGTTGCACGGCACCTGTTTGACGGAGCGCTCAATGAACACCCCCGTGACCGCGCCTTCGATCTTTACCGCGTCCACGGGATGCGCCAAAGCCTCTTCGCAACGGCAATCGGTGCTGCGTTCGAGCTCGCTCACGACCAGCACATAGACACCCTCCTCGTCGGTGCTGTGTATGTGGTCTATCTCGATGCCGTAGCAGCCGTTATGCTCTCCGAGCGAGACGGCAACGACCGTCTCATGGGAAAAATCCACGCCGAGGCCCTGGCATGGAGGCTTGTTTTGAAAGTCGGTGTACGCTTTGTCCCAGAACGCGCACCACTTTTCGTCGGTATCCAGAACGAACTCCCCGGCCTCGTCGAACGCCGAGCTGTTGGTGCGAAAGACGCGGCTCAACTGAGCCCGCAAATGCTTGCACTCTCAGCCGTGGGTTCCTTCGACGTGCTTTTCATCGGCATGCGCCTCGGAAGGACAGTCAGCGGAGGAACGAGCTTGCTCCTTCGCGTCGTCTTGCGCCCAGAGGCCGCCCGCCGCCGCGAGGCTCAGCCACAGCACACACAATGCCCGTCCTTGCATCATGGAACTCACCCTGTATAGAAGCGTCTTTTCCTATTGTCGAATATGTACTTTATGCCCGCGCACCTCAATGCGGCCTTCGCAGAAGAGACGAACGGCTTCGGGATAAATCTTGTGCTCCTGCCGGAGGATGCGGCGCGAGAGGGTCTCGACGGTATCGTCCTCACGCACGGGAACGGCCTTTTGCAGAATGATGGGGCCCTCGTCGAGGCCCTCCGTGACGAAGTGCACCGTCGCGCCCGCGACCTTGACGCCCGCCTCGAACGCCTGTCGCTGGCCATCGAGGCCCCGAAAGGCCGGAAGCAGCGCCGGGTGAATGTTCAGGACGCGCATGGGGAACGCCCGGATGAAGATTGGCGAGAGGATGCGCATAAATCCCGCCAGGCACACCAACTCCACGTTTCTCTCCCGGAGCGCTGCGACCATTTCGCGGTCAAAGTCCTCTCGGGATTTGCCGTGATGCGAGAGGTACAGGGTGTCGATGCCGAGGTCCTCGGCCTTTTTCAGCCCCACGGCGTCGCTGCGGTTGCTGAGCACCAGAACGATTTCTCCCGGAATGGTTCCGTCGAGCACCTTGCGGGCGATGGCCAGAAAGTTCGATCCTCGCCCCGAAAGGAGGACGGCGATGCGGGTGCTTGCCTTGGACATGCGTTATCGCTTCAAGCGCTTGGCCGTGAAGCTGCCTACGCTGGGGCCCTCGCTCAAAACATAGTTGCTCCATCGGCCCGCGAGCGATTTGCCGTCATCGGAAAGCACTGCGACGAATTCCCCCGCTCGCCCGAGCTGGGCGTCGTATCGCTCCAGCACGGCTTGCCCTCCGGCGACGTAGCCGCGAACGTTTCCGCGCCAGCCTCCGCTCAGAAGGTACGTGCCGCTCACCATAATGCCGTTTTGAAAAAGGCGCATCTCACCCACCAACTGGAGGGGTTCAAGCGACACGAGCCATGTGCCCGTAAGGTCGGTTGCTTCTTCGGGAACGGAAGCCAGGAGTTCCGCAATCTTGTGCGAAAATTGCGCCATGCGGTTGCGCACCTCGGTCATCTGATCGCGCAGGCGCTTGAGTTCGATCGTGAGCTGCACCAGATGGGCCTCCAGGGCGTCGAGGCGCTCCAGCGCGTCCCGAAGACCCTCCTCGCGCTCAGGCGAGGCGCGGCTTGCAAGAAGCGAATCCACGTCATAGTAAAGTGCGCGGAGCTCGTCGAAAAGGCCCTGCTCCTCCACGCGTTTTGCTTGGTAGCGTTCGTAAAGATTTCTTAAGAAATCCTCCTCCATGCTTCGCTGCACATTCAGAAAGTAGATGGCCTGATGGATGTTTTCGACGGGGGGCACATCAGCGAGGGATGTATCTTCGGGTGGAAAAAGCTCCTGGGCCTGCGCAACGTGCGGAAGACAGAAAGCCAGCGTAAGTGCGGCCGACCAGAAGAG
This sequence comes from Acidobacteriota bacterium, assembly GCA_020349885.1. NCBI lineage: Bacteria > Pseudomonadati > Acidobacteriota > Acidobacteriota bacterium. Next base: position 2,058,786 of record CP070701.1, on the reverse strand, counting down.
AAAACGCCCGGTCACGGGGTTGCTCCGGAGGCCGCCGGATGCTCCTCGGGTGCGGCTTTGCGTTTCGCCCCAAGCATGCGCCGAACATGGGCGAACAGATTGCCGGCGAAATAGGCGTAGGCGCAGAATACCAGTGCAAGAGGCGGCTTGTAGAAAATAAAAACCAGGAAGAGGGTGATGGGGAAGATGTAGGCGTGCGAGCGAGGGCTCCGTAAATCGAGCGCCTTGAGGCTCGCGAAGCGAATCTGGCTTACCATCAAGGCTGCAAGCCCCAGGAGGGCGATGAGTACTGCCACCTGGACAAGCGAGCGCCCCAGGGGGTTGGGGTAGTAGTAGATGGTGCTTGCGATAACCGCTGCCGCGGCCGGAGCGGGCATTCCGACGAAATAGTTGCGCGCCACCGTGTCCACGTTGAAACGCGCCAGGCGAATGGCGGCGGCGGCCATGAAGATGAACCCCACCAGCCATCCCAGGCGGCCGAGCGTATGGGGCTCCGCAGCGAAGGCCCAGCGCCACACGAGAATCACGGGCGCCACGCCGAAGGACACCATATCGGCGAGCGAATCAAGCTCCCTTCCCATCGGAGAGGCGGCACCCATCATGCGTGCGAATCGGCCGTCGAGACCGTCCGCCACGATGGCAAGGCTGAGGTAGCCCGCGGCTTGAAAGTAACGCCCGTGCGTAGCCGCCACAATGGCGGAAAAGCCGAAAAGCATGTTGAGGAGCGTAAACGTCGTCGGGAGAAGGTATATCTCCTTCGGCCTGAGCGACCGCCGACGGAAAAAACGGCGTCGGCGCGGCTTCACGGCGCGCCTCCTTTCGCCCGTCCGATCACCGTCTCGCCGCCGCGCACGACATCTCCCTCCTTCACCAGGGGCGTGACAGTCGGCGGGAGTTCGCACTCCACACGAGAGCCGAACTGGATGAGGCCCATGCGCTCCCCTCGCGAGACGCGGTCCCCTTCTTTAAGACGGCAGACGATGCGCCGCGCAATCCAGCCCGCCACCTGCGTGACAGCCATCGTTCCCAGCGGCGTGGCGAGTTCCACGCGATTCCGTTCGTTCCGCAGACCGGCGTCTTGGCGGAACGCCGCGAGAAATTTTCCCGACTGGTAGCGCACGGCCGAGACGCTTCCGTTGTAGGGAACGCGGTTCACGTGAACGTTCCATGGAGCGAGGAAAACACCGATTTGGTGCGTGCCGCCTTCTTTCGGAACGAACTCGACGACGGTTCCGTCCGCGGGAGAAACCACGGTGTCGGCGTCTTCAGGCAAGCGGCGTTCGGGATCGCGAAAAAAGAAGGCCACGGCCGCCGCGAGCAAAGCAAGCGGAATCCCCACGGAGTATAACCCCAAGGCCAGCCCGATAAAGCTTCCAGCCGCCGCCACGGCAACAAACGGCCATGCCTCTTTCGCCAAGCGCATTTCTATCCTTTGGATGCGTTCTCTTGCACCGCACCAGTCTGCTCATAAGCAAGCACCATTTGCGCCATGCGGTCTTTGAGGAAAAGTTTTTTCTTTTTGATTTGTTTTTCCTCCATCTGCTCCGCGGGGGTCAGTCTGGGGCGGTTCTTGAGTTCGTCGAGGCGAGCCTCGCAGGTTTGGTGTTCTTCGTGCAGGCGGCGAAAGGAAGGGTTCGCGTGAAACAATTGTTCTCGGACGTTATCCATGCGGAAGACGCCTCCCTGGCATGGCCGACTCGCTTTCCCTCGATCCGCTCCAGGCAGAAGGAAAGGGCGCCCGGGTTCGCTTTACGAGCCTATGCGGCATGAGACACATTGAATAGCACACTTTTTTCCTGGATTCAAGCCCGCGTGCGGCTAAAGAGTCCCTCACCAAAGCTCCGCCAAAACGGGATTCCGGCGGAAGCGTCCATTCCACGGATTAGGCCCGTCCGGCCGCGTTACTCTTTCCTGCGGAGGCCCCAAACACTTTCCCTAAGCGTATATGTTGAACCTGTGCCCGCCCTTGACTTTTTCCCCCGCATGTGCTATATAACACAAGTAAGAGAAGGTAGGTGCTGATGGCGGCCATCGATCGAAAAAAGATCATTCAAGGCGCCCAGAAACTTGTCCTGAAGGGGAAGTTTGAGAGCGCGGCCGAGGAGTACGAAAAGCTCCTCGCCCAGCAGTCCAAGGACGAAACCGCCCTCAACGCCCTGGGGGACGTTTACTCCCGCCTCAAGAAGGTCCCCGAAGCCATCAAGTGCTACAAGAAGCTGGGCGATATCTATCTCGAGAAAGGCTTCGCCGTCAAGGCCCTCGCGGTCTATAAGCGCGTCACCAAGCTCGATCCCTCCTCCATAGAAAACAACCTGCGGCTTGCCGACATTCAGGCCCAGCAGGGATTCGTCAACGAGGCCAAGATGCAGTACGTATCCGTGGCCGAGCACTGTGCCGAGGGAGGGATGAAGGACAAGGCCATCGACGTGCTCAAGAAGGTTAAGACCCTCGACCCCGGCGACCATAAGGTCCGGCTCAAGCTGGCCGACCTCTGCGGGGACCGCAAGCGCGTCGAGGATGCCGTGCGCGAATACCTCGAGGTCGGCAAGGGGATGCTCTCGGCCGGTTCCTTTGACGGCGCCATCAAGGTTTTTAAGCGGGGGCTCGTCTTGGATGCCTCCAACGCGAAGCTTCTCGGCGCCCTGGGAGAAGCGTACACCGGGAAGGGAGACTTCGAGAGCGCCGTAGGTCTCTTCCAGGAGCTCTTGAAAAAAAATCCGAAAAACGCCGAGGTTATGGTGCAGCTCGGCCTCACCTACCTGCGCGCCAAAAGGGTGGAGGAAGCGGAAGAAATTCTGCGCAAGGCGCACCAGCAGGAGCCGGGGCGCACGGGCGGCCTCACGGAGCTGGGCCGCTTCTACCTTAACCAAGGCAATCCGGACCAGGCTTTCGAGGTCTACCGCACGGCGGCCGAGGGACTGATGGAAGCGGGAGGCGAGTTGGCCGAGGTCGCCAGGTTGATGGAGGGTTTCACGTCCAGCTATTCCAAGAATCCGCACGCCTTCTCGCTCCTGGCGACGCTCTATCAGAAGATGGGCAACACGACGCACGCCGTCAACGCCTACGACGCGCAGGCGCAGGCCCACATCGCGCTCAACGAGTTCGACCGGGCGGAGCGCGTTTTGCAGAAACTTCTTGAGATGGAGCCGGACAACGCCCAGCATCAGGAGCGGCTGCGTTTTGTGCGCTCGCGTTCCAGAAAAGATGCCGCGCCGATGGAAGTGGGCGGCGAAGACCTGGCGGCGGCGCAACCGAAGGCAGTGTCCGCCGAGGCGCCGGCTTCCTCGCAGAAGTCGCTCGACATCGAAACCGCCCTAGCGAGCGAAGACGACATGATTATGGAATTCCTCACGGAAGCGGACGTCTTCACCAAATACGGCCTCATCGCCAAGGCCATCGACAAGCTGCAATTTGCAAAAACCCAGTTTCCGCGCAACATCGAGGTTCGGACCAAGCTCCTCGCCATCTACAACGAGCAGGGCAACCGCCCCAAGGCGGTGGAGGAATGCGTTGAGCTGTCAAAGCTCTTCCGCGACCTTGGGGATGACGAGGCCGCCGAGGATATCCTCAACGATGCCCGCGACATCGATCCCAACCACCCGCTCTTGCAGGGCGTCGAGGTCGCGCCTCCGGCCGAGGCCAAAGAGAAAGACAAGGAGGAGGGCGAGGAACTCGACGAGCTCGACGAGGCAATTGAAGTCGAAGTGGAAGGACTTGACGACGAGGAGGGAGTGGAAGAGCTCGACGACAAAGAGGAAGCGGAAGGCGAGAGCTTTGACACGCAGTCGTTCGAGGTGGAAGAGCTGGCGGTTGAGGAGGCTCCCACGCCGCAGCCCGCAAAGCGCGAACCGACGCTTGACGAAGCGCTCGAAGAGGCTGATTTCTATCTGTCGCAGGGCTTTAAGGACGACGCCTTAAAGCTCCTCAAGACGCTCGATGAAAAATATCCGGCCGAGCCGCGCGTTAAAAACAAGCTGGCCAAGCTTGTTCCCTCGGAGGCACCTCCCAAGCCCGCGGCGGCCCGAAAGCCCGCGAAGGCGAAGCCCAAGGCCGCTCCTTCCGCGCCGGGCAAAAAGCCCGCCCCTCCAGCGAAGGAGGCCAAGAAAGACGTTCAACCTTCCATTGCTGAGGTTATGGAAGAGCTCGACGCCCTCGAGGGGGAGGGCGAGGAAGCCGGAGGCGAGGAATTTTTCGACCTAGCCGCCGAGATTCAGGAGGAATTCACGGGGGCCGAAGGGGAAAAAGAGCAGTCCAAGGAGGAGCTCGACGAGCTTTTCTCGGCCTTCAAGCAGGGCGTCGAGAAGCAGGTGGCCAAGGAGGATTACGAGACCCATTACAACCTCGGCATCGCCTACAAGGAAATGGGCCTCGTGGACGAAGCCATCGCGGAATTCCAGGTGGCGGCGAAGAACCCCGACCAGACCCGCGCCCTGGAGTGTTGCAGCATGCTCGGGGTTTGCTTCTTGGATAAGGGCCTTCCCGACATAGCCGCCAAATGGTATCGCAAGGGGCTCGACGCGAAAGGCCTTTCGGAGGACGACGCCATGGGCCTGCGCTACGACCTAGCCATAGCGTTGGAGCAGGGCGGGAACCTCGAAGAGGCTTTCCGGATGTACGAGGAGGTTTACGGCCTCAACACCAGTTACCGCGACGTGGCCCGGAAGATCAAGGAACTTCAGCGCTCCGTCAAGGGGAAGTAGAGAGGCCGCGTCGGCCCTCCGCCCGCAGAAACCGTCCGGCGGTTTTGTTCCTCTGTTTCTCGGTTTTTCGGTTCTAACTGAGTAACCGAGTAACCGACGCCTAGAGCTTATCCCGCGGCATCTCTACCGCGAGGGAACCATCCCAGAGCTTCTTGTACCGGAGGCCGTGGAAGAGCGCGGGCATCTCGTGCTCCATAATCTTCGCGATCTGCACGTAGACGTCGCGGATGACCGCCTCGGCGTGCTCGTTGGCGCGCAGGGCGATGCAGTTCCAGAGGGCGCGCGCGTTCGCCGACATCACCAGTATGGCTTCCGTGGCCACGGGGAGCACGTCGCGCGCCGCCCCGCGCGCCGCCTTGCGGAGCATCCGCTTGCGTTCCCGCTCCGGAATCTTTTGAAGCTCTCTCTGAAACGCCTTGCTGCCCTTGAGGTCGTCTTCGATGAGGCGGAGGAGTTCGACGTAGTCCCGCTGCGCCCGGGAGAGGGATTCTTCCATCGCCCTCCGCGCCTCCTCGCTCAACTGCGCCAGTGGCGGGAGCGCGAACCCCGGCTCCCACGTGCCTTCCCCCTCTTCGCGCTCGAAATCGCAGTAGCGGGTCGAAAGCTGCGAGTAGGCCCACCCCGTGCGGTGCCGCACCTGCTCGTGCGAAAAACCGCGCCCCGCCCCCGTGACGATGAATGTCCAGCACGGGTGCTCGACGACCGAGCCGTGGGCGGGGCCCGCCTTGAACGTGCCGTCCTCGTTCCGCCCGAGGATGTTTTCGATGTAGCGCCTGTTCGTCTTCGTGCCCGCCTTCTTGCCGAAGCTCATGTAGCAGCACCGCCCCGCGGCCTCGACGATTCGCTCCGCGTCCCGCACGCCATCCGTGGGGGTGGGCCAGCGAAGGTCGTTGTCCCAAAGGAACGCCTCGAGCCCTTCTTCGACAATCTGAGGGCGGGCGATCAGATAGACGCGGCAGCGCTTAAGGATTCGCACGGAGGCGCTCCGCGGCGGCGGCGAGGGCCTCGGACGCCCGCGCCATGTTCGCTTCCAGGCGGGCCACCGTCTCGTCGCGCAGTCTCTCCGCCGCCCCGGCCGCCCTGGCGGCGTTGAAGCCCAAGGGGCGGTCGAGCTTGCGGCGCATCTCCTCGTGGATAGAAAAGACCTCGAGGCTCAAGGAATGCTGCAGGTGGTCGTGCTCGCGGCTCCAGGTCCGCATCTCCTCCGACATGCGCATAAGCTTCTCCAGCGTGCGGCTGGAGAACCGAAACGTCCACGACGGCTGGATCGTGTGGTCTTGAAACTCGTCCCCCTCCTCCATGATCTCGAGGGCTTCCGCGATCCGCGCACGCCTATCCGCTACGCTCGAAACGGGGCGCTGCAGCACCTCTGCAATTTTCGCCAGCCGCTCCGCGTCCACCGAGTAGCGGTAGGTGCGGGCCTGGGCCGTTTCCATGTCCGTGGCCACGAGGGCCGGGATCAGCTCGCTGCGGACCGCTAAGCGGTGCGCGTTCAGGCGGGCGAGCACGTCGTCGCCCTCCTCGCGGGCGCTCTCGAGCCGCTTGGCGTCGTCCGCCGCGGCCTCCTCGAAGGACGATAGCGCCGCCCACAGGGAATCGAACGAAACGTCGGGCACGCGCGCGGCGTCCTCCTCGTAGGCGGTGCGAGCCCACGAGGCGACGGCCGCGAAATCAAGGGGCGGGTCGTCGGCGCAGTCGGCGCGGTGGAGCGCCAGCAGGTACAGCTGTAGGTCGGTCTCGAGGTTGGCGAGGAGTCCCTCTTCGTAGGCGTCGTGGTCGGTATGGTAATAGTCCCAGTAGTCGCTTATATCCCACTCGGATGAGAAGGTGGTGGCGCCCCCGACTGAGGAGTAGCACCAAGCGTCCACCCAGATGCTTATTTGCGGCACGATCTCGACGCGCGAGTCGAGGCCGCGGTCCTTCAAGAGGGCCTCGGCGAAGGGCACGCCCTCCGGCGAGACGTTCGCGTAGCCGCTCTCCCCCCTCCAGCCTACGCTGTCCAGGTTCAGGACGAGAGCCGTGTGCTCAAACAGATCCGGCTTATCCTTCACCAGGGCGTACGAGCCAGCCAGCCACTCGTCGAGGCTCTGGATGCCTCCCGCCTCCTCCGAGCCAACCGCCGCGAAGAGGAAGGAGCGGCGCGGCGTGCCGCGCTCGGTGACGGCGCGCGCGAGCTCGAGCATCGCCCCAATGCCAGAGGAGTTGTCCAAATAAGCCTGGAACCAGCGGTCCATGTGGGCGCTCACGAGAATCCACTCATCCGGAAAACGCGAGCCGCGCAGCGAGCCGAGCACGTTCACGCTCGTGCCGTCGAGTTCCTCGGCGCTGCACGAGAGCTCCGTCTCCATCGGACGTTGCGATAACTCTTCGCGCAGGCGCTCGCCGTTTGTGCGGCTGATGGAAAAGGCCGGTATCGGATTGCAGTAAAGCACGCTGTCCTGGCGCAGCGCTTCCGGAAGAAGCGTTTCCTCGCCCTCGACGCCGAACATGACTATCGCGGCCGCCCCGTGCGTGGAGGCTTCCAGAGTCATCAGCGACGGCCAGCCCGTGGCGTTGTCGTCGCGCAGGAGGAGCAGGATCTTGCCCTTCACGTCCCCTGCGGCGGCGATGTCGTCGCGCGTGCCCGTCCCCGCGTACACCAGCGGGGCGCGCAGCGTTTCGTCTCCGTTCGCGTTGCCGCGCTTGTACCCCTGGCCGTCGCGCGTGCCGTAGGTGCCGGGGCTGCCGTAGAGGATTACCGCAGGGATGGATTCTCCGCCCACGGTCAAGCCCACCGGCCCGTAGCGGAACACGCGCACGGGGAACGTGTGGCGCTCGGTCCCGAGACCGATGGCGCGGAATTTTTCCTCCACGTAGTCGGCGAGCGCCGCCTCCTGCTCCGAGCCGGGGGAGGCAGTCCCCATGCCGAGGCCCGAGGGGTCGTCGACGGCCTCGGCGAAGATGCGGGTCTCTTCGAGCGCGCGGGCCGCGTCCAGCTTCTTGAGCAGCCGCTGCTCGCCGCCGCGTCTGCAGGACGGCCCGGTGCATGCAGTCGCCGCCACCACAAGGGCGGCCAGAGCAATCCCGCAAGCCGCTTTAAGCAGGAAGCGGCCACGGACGAAAGGGAAAGTTGTATCTCTATGCACTTTTTTCACCTCGTTCAAGTTTTCACGACAACGCCGCCCGAGTCAAGCACCGCGCCTGGCGGCTAGCCGAGGCGTTTTGCGAGTTCTTCGGCGGCGCGCTTTCCGCTCTCGATGGCGCCGTTTATGTACCCCTGGTACCAGCTGCAATGGTCGCCCGCAAAGAGCATGTTGCCCAAGGGCTCGCCCGGGTTGTAGATGGTGGTCCACTGGCCGGGCTTGTAGCAAGGATAACTGCCCAAGGAAAAGGGGTAGGTGCCCCAGTCGAAGCGCTCGACCTTGCCGTTGAACTCGGCGGAAACTCCGGGAAATATTTTTTCCACCGTCGGCATAAAGCGCTCGACATGCTCCTCGGCGGTTCCCTCTCTGACGTCGATGCTCGGCTGCCCGCCCAGGTAATAGGTGAGGCCGCCGGGTTCTCCCACGTAGCCCTCCATCTGGTTGGTATCGTACACCGCCTGGAACGGCTCGTCGGTGCTGGCACCGCCCGAGTATCCCTTCTCGCGCCACACGCGCTTGTCGACTCCCATCAGGAGCTTGGTGTGTACGCCGTAGCCCATCTCGTCGATGGCTTTCCTCTTCTCGGGCGGCATCTCCACCTGCATCTCGACGTTGCGCAGCATCGAGAACGGAACGGTCATGATGACGAAGTCCGCCTCGACGTCCTTCGAGGCGCCGTTCGGGTCCTGGAAGGTCAGCGTGAAGCCTTCGCCGCTGCTTTTCACGGCCTCCAGCCGGTGCGCGAGCTTGACCTGCCCTTCGTCGAGGCCGTCGGAAAGCCCGCGAATTATCCCCTGGACGCCTCCCACGATCTTGTACTGCTCGTTGCCCTCTTCGAAAAGATAGATAAGGCTCTCGGAGGAATCCAGGGAGACGGAGCCGATGACGTTGAGTGCGGACTGCTGATCGCAATCCAGGCCTCCGTTCGACGCGGTGGCCACTTCCAGGAAGGAGCGGCCCCAGCCCGACGCGCCGATTCGGTCGAGGTATTCCGCAGCGGACATCTCGTCAAGCGGAGACAGCATGGCGCTGATCTCCTCCGGGTCGCCGTCTTCAAACAAATCATAGGCTTTCTGGAGAATGTTGATCTCGTTCTCCATCAGCTCGACAACGGGCTGAAGAGCTTTTACGAGCTGTTCATCTGTGTAGATCTTCCCGTCGAAGTAGTATGCCGTGAGAAGATCCTTTTCGCTGGGTCCGCGCAGGTCGTTGAGCTCGAGACCGAGCTCCTTCACCAGGGAGAGTCCGGCTTCGTGATCATCGTCGAGCCACTCGCCTCCGAGCTCGGCGAAAAGTCCCGGCGCCATGACGTCATAGGCCGTGTGTATGCGCCCGCCCAAGCGCTTGCTCGCCTCGTACACCTCCGCGCTGTGGCCCAGCTTCTTGAGCGTGTACGCGGCGTTCAGGCCGGCAAGTCCCGCCCCCACGACGGCGATGCGCCGCGCGCCCTTCAGCTTTGCGCAGGACGTCAGAAGCCCGCTGCCCGCAACCGCCAGGGTTGCGGCCCCCGAAGCCTTTAAGAAGCGCCGCCGCGTCCACGGAGCCTGTGCGCGCGAGCGCACCGACTCGCGGTACATCTCGACGAGCTCGTCCGCCGGGGGCGTGTCGCTTCGGTTCGCACAGCGAGCGAGACGCAGAGCCTTTGAAAGGGGGTTTCGTGCCATTCGTGATTTCGTCAGTTTCATGAGGATCTCCTATCGATCAGGTTTGTTGAGGTTTCTCTGAAGCTTTTTTTCCCAGGCGGGCCGCGAGTCTTTCGGCGGTGCGCCTTCCAGTCTCTATGGCGCCGTTTATATACCCTTGGTAGTCCTCGCTGCAATGGTCGCCCGCGAAGAGCATGTTGCCCACCGGCTCGCCCTCCCAGCCGTTGATGGTGGTCCACTGGCCGGGCTTATAGACGGCATAACTGCCCTTGGCGTAGGGAAAGGCGCCCCAGTTGAAGCGGTGGGTCTTGCCGTTGAACTCGGCGGAAACTCCGGGAAAAACTTTTTCCGCTCCCGGCATTAAGCGCTCGACCTGCTCCTCGGCGGTTCCCGCCTCAGCGTCACGGCTCGCCTGCCCGGCCAGGTAAAAAGTGAGCCCGCCGACGTCCCCCTCGTAGCCCGCCATTCGGCTGTTATCGTACATCCCCCGGAACGGCTCATCGGTGTAGGTAGCGCCCGCGTATCCCTGCTCGCGCCACACGCGCTTGTCTACGCCCGCCAGGAGCTTGGTGTGGACGCCGTAGCCAATCTCGTCGATGGCTTTCTTCTTGCCGGGCGGCATCTCCATCCGCATTTCGACGTCGCGCAGCATCGAAAAGGGGATGGCCATGATGACGAAGTCCGCCTCGACGTCCAACGCGGAGCCGTTCGGGTCCTCGAAGGTCAGCGTGAAGCCGTCGCCGCTGCTTTTCACGGCCTCCAGCCGGTGTCCGAGCTTGACTTGTCCCTCGACGCGCTCGGCGAGCCCGCGAATCGCTCCCTGCCAGCCTCCCACGAGTTTGTATCGCTCGCTGCCATCATCTAAAAGATAGAACGTGGGGAACTCCAGGGAGACGGAGCCGATGAAGGTAAGAGCGGACTGCTGGTCGGTTTCGGCGCCCCCGATTGAAGAGGCCACGTCCAGGTAGGCGCGGGGCCAACCCGACGCACCGACGCGGTCGAGATATTCCGCTATGGAAATGTTGTCAAGCGGGGATAGCAAGGTAACGGCCTTTTCCCAGTCGTCTTCTTCCTCCTCGATACGGTAGGCCTCCTCGACCGTGTTGATGTCGTCCTCCATGCGCGCGACAATGGGCTGAATCGCTTCCATGACCTGGGCATCGGTGTAGTTCGTCCCCTCGAAGTAGTACGACATGAGAAAATCCCTCTCGCCGGGGGCCATCAGGTCGTTGATCTCGAGCCCAAGCTCTTTCACCAGGGAGAATGCCTCATCGTCGCCTTCGTTCAGCCACTCGCCTCCCAGCTCGGCAAAAAGTCCCGGCGCCATGACGTCATAGGCCGAGTAGATGCGCCCGCCCATGCGCTTGCTCGCCTCGTATACCTCCGCGCGGAGACCCAACTTCTTCAGCGTATACGCGGCGTTCAGTCCGGTAAGTCCCGCCCCGACGACGGCGACGCGCGGCGCGCCCTTCGTCCTCGCGCATGACGTCAGAAGGCTTCCGCTTGCGAGCGCCAGTGTTGCGACGGAGGAAGTCTTCAAGAAGCTCCGCCTCGTCCACGGTGCCCGTGCGCCCGGGAGCGCCGACTCGCGGCGCATTTCGACGAGCTCGTCCGCCGGAGGCACGCCGCGGCGGTTCGCAAATCGGGCGAGACGCAGAGCGTTTGCAAGGAAAGATCGCGCCATCCGGAAATTTTTCGGTTTCATGACCAAGCCCCCATTTGCCGGGGTTTTATGAGGCCTCGCTTAAGCTTTTCCTCCCAGACGGTCCACAAGGTCCTTCGCGACGCGCATTCCGCTCTCGACGGCGCCGTTTATATACCCACCGTACTCGCTGCAATGGTCGCCCGCGAAGAGCATGTTGCCCAACGGCTCGCTCGGGTCGCCGAAGGTGGTCAGCTGGCCGGGCTTGAGGCAGGGATAACCGCCCAGGGCGTAGGGATAGGCGCCCCAGTCGAAGCGATGAGTCTTGCCGTTAAGCACGGCGGTGACTCCGGGAAAAACCTTCTCTGCCCCTAGCATTAAACGCTCGACCTGCTCGGGAGCGGTTCCCGCCCCGGCGTCGATGCTCGCCTGCCCGCCCAAGTAGAAGGTGAGCCCGCCGACGTCACCCTCGTAGCCCGTCATCTGGCTGTTGTCGTACGCCACCTGGAACGGCTCATCGGTGTATGCGCCGCCCGAGTACCCCTTCTCACGCCACACGCGCTTGTCGACGCCCGCCAGGAGCTTGGTGTGGACGCCGTAGCCCATCTCGGCGATGGCTTTCTTAATGTCAGGCGGCATCTCCATACGCATTTCGATGTCGCGCAGTATCGAGAAGGGGACGGTCATGATGACGAAGTCCGCCTTGACGTCCAACGCGGAGCCTTTCGGGTCCTGGAAGGTCAGCGTGAAGCCGTCGCCGCTGCTTTTCACGGCCTCCAGCCGGTGTGCGGGCTTGACCTGCCCCTCGTCGAGGCCGTCGGCTAGCCCGCGTATTATCCCCTGGCAGCCTCCCACGATTTTGTATCGCTCCTCGCCCTCATCGAAAAGATACATCGATGGGGGCTCCAGGTAGACGGAGCCGAGGATATTGATAGCCGTCTGCTGGCCGGGTTCGAGGCCTCCGTTCGACCCGGACGCCACGTCCAGGAAGGTGCGGACCCAGCCGGACGCGCCGATGCGGTCGAGGTATTCCTCCATGGAAATCTCGTCGAGCGGAGCAGCCAGGGAACGGGCTTTTTCCAGGTTGCCCCTCATGTAGGCGCGGTAGGCTTTCCTGAGCGTGCGAATGTCGTCCTCCATGAGCGCGACGACTGGCTGAAGTGCCTCTATAAGCTGGGCATCCGTGTAGTTCGTCCCCTCGAAGTAGTTCGACGAGAGAAGCTTCCCTTCGCTGGGAGCGTTCAGGTCGCTGAGTTCCAGACCAAGCTCCTTCACCAGGGAAAGCACCTCTTCATGGTCTTCGTTCACCCATTCGCCTCCCAGCTCGGCGAAAAGTCCCGGCGCCATGACGTCGTATGCCGTGTAGATGCGCCCGCCCATGCGCTTCGCGGCCTCGTACACCTCCGCGCGATGGCCCAGCTTCTTCAACTTGTACGCGGCGCTCAGGCCGGCAAGTCCCGCCCCGACGACGGCGATGCGCGGCGCGGCGCCCTTCGCCTTCGCGCACTTCGTCTTCTTCTTGCGGGACGCCAGAACACTTCCGCCCGCCAGCGTGACGGCCGCCGCAGCCGCGGAGGTTTTCAGGAAGCGCCGCCGCGTCCACGGAGCCCGCGTGCCCGGGCGCGCCGACTCGCGGCGCATCTCGACGAGCTCGTCCGCCGGAGGCGCGTCTCTGCGGTTCGCAGTGCGGGCGAGACGCAGGGCCTTTGCGAGGGGAGTTCGCGCCGTTCGGGAATTCTTTAATTTCATGAATAAGCTCCCATTTGCCGGGATTTTTTTAGGTTTTATTGCTTTGTTGAAAAGCTTTCCACAAGTTTCCCCCTTTAGTAAAGGGGGCTAGGGGGATTACTATGAAAAAAGGAAAATTTCTATTTCGTAATTCCCCTGTATCCCCCTTTAGAAAAGGGGGAGATGCGGTCTTTTCAACAGAGCAAGGTTTTATTAGCATCTTTTCTTGTTCATGCGAGCTAGCCCAGGCGGGCCGCGATTTCTTCGGCGGCGCGCCTTCCGCTCTCGGTGGCGCCGTTTATAAACCCGAAGTCCCAGCTGCAATGGTCGCCCGCGAAGAACATGTTGCCCACCGGATCGCCTTCCATGTAGGCGATGGTGGTCCACTGGCCGACCTTGCGGCAGGGGACGCTGCCCTTGGCGAAGGGATAGCTGTGCCATACGAAGCGCTGGACGTTACCGTTGAGCTCAGCGGTGACTCCGGGATAAGCCCTCTCCACTCCCGGCATCAGGCGCTCGACCTGGTCCTGGGCGGTTCCCTCTCCCAGGTCGATGCCGGCCTGGCCGCCGGAGTAAAGGGTGAACCCGCCGATTTCACCAAGGTAGCCCTCGTTTTCGCTGTTGTCGTACATCGACTGGAACGGCTCGTCGCTGTAGGTGTTGCCCTGGTATCCCTGCTCGCGCCACACGCGCCTGTGGACGCCCAGAGCGAGCTTGGAGTTGGAGCCGTAGCCCAGCTCGGCGATGGCCTTCTTCTTGATGTCCGGCAGCTCCATCCGCATTTCGATGTCGCGCAGGATCGAGAAGGGAACGGTCATGATGACGAAGTCCGCCTTGACGTCCGAGGCGGCGCCGCCCGGGCCCTGGAAGGTCAGGGTGAAGCCGTCACCGCTGCTCCGGACGGCCTCCAGCCGGTGCCCGAACTTGACCTGCCCCTCGTCGAGACGCTCGGCGAGCCCGTTTGTCACCTCCTGGCAGCCTTCCACGACCTTGTATCGCTCGAAGTCCATCGTGAGAAAACCGGGCACTCTCTCGCCGGGCTTGCCCGCGATGGAATAAACCAGGTTGATGGCGGACTGCTGGTCGGTCGGCATGGACGACTCGACGGTGGTGGTCACGTCCAGCAGGTCGCGGACCCAGCCGGTCGCGCCGATGTTTTCCAGATACTCCGCGACGGAAATCCCGTCGAGCTCGGCCACCCGGACCTCGGCCTCCTCCGCGCCTTCTTCCTCATCGTTGTCCCATATCTCGAATGCGGCCAGATCATCCTCCATGAGCGCGGCAATGGGCTGAAAGGCCTCTATGAGTTGGGGTTCGTTGTAGCGCTTCCCCTCGAAGAGGTGTAGCGACTCGAGCCCGACGACTTCGCTGGGGGCCCACATGTCGCTGAGGTGGAGGCCGAACTCCTCCGCCAGGGAGAGCGTATCTTCGTCGGTGGCGTTCAGCCACTCTCCTCCCACTTCGGTCACCAGGCCGGGCGCCAGAGCGTCCTTGACCGTGTAGATGCGCCCGCCCGTGCGCTTGCTCGCCTCGTACACGTCCGCGCGGTGGCCCAGCTTCTTCAGCTGATACGCGGCGTTGAGGCCGGCAAGTCCCGCCCCGATTATGGCGATGCGCGGCGCGCCCTTCATCCTTGCGCAGGACGTCAGAAGGCCGCCGCCCGCGAGCGCTAGTGCCCCCGCCCCGGAAGTCTTCAAGAAGCGCCGGCGCGTCCACCGGCCCCGTTTCGACATTGTCGGGGCAATCTCGACGAGCTCGTCGAGCGGAGGAGCATCTGGGCGGTTCGCATTGCGGGCGAGGCGCATGGAGCGCCGCACGGAGTTAAAGAGAGGGGTGCGAGCCCCTCGGAAATGCTTCGATCTCATGATGAACTCCTGTTTGCCGGGATTTTATTAGGTTTCGCTTACGCTTTTCCCTTCCAGGCGGGCCGCAAGGGCTTCGGCTGCGCGCCTTCCACTCTCGGCGGCGCCGTTTATCTGCCCCAAGCTCTCGCTGCAATGGTCGCCCGCGAAGAACATGTTGCCCACCGGCTCGCCTTCCCAGCCGGCGATGGTGGTCACCTGGCCGACCTTGTAGTCGGGATAACCGCACATGGAGAAGGGATAGGTGGGCCAGATGAAGCGCTCGATGTTGCCGTTGTACGCGGCTGAGACTCCGGGATAGGCTTTTTCCAACCCCGGCATCAAGCGCTCGACCTGCTCCTCGGCGGTTCCCTCTCCCACGTCAAAAGCGCTTTGGCCGCCGGAGTAAATAGTGAGTCCGCCGACGTCCCCCTCGTAGCCCTCCATTTGGCTGTTGTCCCACGCCTCCTGGAACGGCTCGTCGGTGTAGACTTCGCCAAAGTATCCCTGCTTGCGCCACACGCGCTTGTTGACGCCTATCAGCAGCTTGGAGTTCATGCCGTAGCCCATCTCGTCGATGGCTCTCCTCTTCATGTCCGGCATCTCCATTCGCATCTCGATGTCGCGCAAGAGCACGAAGGGAACGGTCATGACGACGAAGTCCGCCTCGACGTCCGCCGCGGCGCCGTTCGGGTCCTCAAAGGTCAGCGTGAAGCCTTCGCCGCTGCTTCGGACGGCCTCCAGCCGGTGCCCGAGCCTGACCTGTCCCTCGTCGAGGCGGTCGGCGAGCCCGCGAATCACCTCCTGGCAGCCTTCCACGAATTTGTGGCGCCCATAGTTTTCATCAAAAATATAGAGGGTGCCGTCCGGGTTGACGGAGTCGATGAAGGTGAGAGCGGTCTGCTGGTCGATAGCGAGGCCCCCGTTCGTCGTAAAGCTTACCTCTATGTAGGTGCGGACCCAGCCGGTCGCGCCGACGCGGTCGAGATATTCCGCCACGGAAATGTTGTCAAGCGGGGCTATCGAGGGAATGGCCTTTTCCCAGCCGTCTTCTCCCTCTTCCTCGTAGAGACGGTAGGCCTCATGGAGTGCTTTGATGTCGTCCTCCATGCGTTCGGCAATGGGCTCAAAGGCTTTCACGAGGTCGTCGTCGTTATAGTGCTTCCCCCCGAAGAGGTATAGCGTGTAGAAATCGCTCTCGCTGGGGCCCCCCAGGTCGGTGAGCTCGAGACCGAGCTCCTCCGCCAGGGAGAACATGTCTTCGTTGTCGCCGTCTATGAAACCGCCTCCCACCTCGGTCACCAGGCCGGGCGCCAGGACGTCCTTGACCGAGTAAACGCGCCCGCCCATGCGCCTGCTCGCCTCGTACACCTCCGCGCGGTGGCCCAGCTTCTTCAGCTGGTACGCGGCGTTGAGGCCGGCGATCCCGGCCCCCACGACGGCGATGCGCGGCGCGCCCTTCAGCTTTGCGCAGGACGTCAGAAGACCACCGCCCGCGAGCGCCAGGGTTGCGGCCCCGGAGGTCTTCAAAAAACGCCGCCGCGTCCATGGAGACTGTATGCCCAGGCGCGCCGACTCGCGGCGCATTTCGACGAGCTCGTCGAGAGGAGGAGCGCCGGGACGCCGGGCAAGATTGGCGAGGCGCAGAGCCTTTGCAACGGGAGTTCGTGCCATTCGGGAATTTTTCAACTTCATGCTGTTGTCAGCCTCCAGCTGTCGTGTAGGGTAAACATCTTATTTAGAGGGCCCGTCCGCGGGGGACGAGGTGTTCGGTTTAGTTGTTGGGCGCGCCGGCCTTGATCCAGTCGATGACGACCTGGATTTCTTCGGCGGTGAGACACTCCGCTCCCCTGCAGAACAGGGGCATCGTGCCCCCGACCAGCTCGGGGGTGCCCGGGCCGCATATAACGTCGCAGGGGGGGTCGCATTTGTTGCCGCAGAGCGTCTTCAGAAGATAGCTTTTTGAAGGTTCGCCCGGCTCGGTTAGGTTGAACTCCGGCCGCACGCAGCTCGGAACTCCCACGGTCGTGTTGTAGGTTTCCGAAGCTGTGGTGTGCTTTAGGGCCTCGCATCCATCGGAGCCGTGGCAGCCACCGCAGGCGTAGATGTCGAAGATGCGCTGCACGTCGCCGGTCAGCGACGGCACACGGTGCTTGGCGCAGCCATGAAGAAAAAGTCCCCCCGTTGCAAGGGCAGCCCACAAGACCGAGAGCAGAAACAGCTTAAGAGGAATACGGGCGGGTTCCATACATCACCACACCGTTTATACCAGAACATGGGGCTTATTGCAAGGAATTTCTACGGGGAAATTACGCCGACGGCAACGTCAGGAATTTTTTCCGAATTCGGCGCGAGGCCTTCCGTTCGAAGGCGTCTGTGCGTCGCTACTAAGCGCCGGGGCTTAACAACATGCCGATAAAAACCAGCGCGATGCACACCCACTGAAGGAACGTGGGCCTCTCCTTGATGACGAAGTACGCGTACACCAGCGTTACCGCCGGGTAGGCGCCCGACAGGGTCGTCACGAGCGTGGCCGGGCCCAACCTGTAAGCAAGGTAGAGCACCCCGTCGGCGACGGCGCTTATCGCCAGCGGCAGGGCGGCCCACGCCCCTTCCTTGACGGGGAATTTCCACTCGCGCTCCAGGAGCGCGCCGTAGACGCCGATGGTGAGCACGTCGGCAAATATCCCGTACAGCGCAAAGTTGGCCTCACTCGCATTGGGCAGCTCATAGACCCACCGGTTCATGGCCCCTCCGATCCCCCACAGCAACGCGGCAAGGATGGCATAGACGAACCATAAGGGCATTCCCAGAGCTCGGCGCGTCGAGGTCTTTTGGTCGGGGTCGGAAGGTTCGTACGCAATGCCGATGCACCCGGCGACCACCAACGCGGCCCCTATGTATTGAGTGGGGATAAGTAATTCTCCCAAAAAAATGAAGGCCAGCACGGCGGTCGCGACCGGATAAGCCGCGGAAACCGTGCCGACGATGCTCACGGGGCCACCCGAAAGGGACTCGTAATAGAGGATGCCGGCTATGCCTTCCAGCAGGCCGGACACCATCGCCCAGAAGAAGAACTGCAGTCCCTCGGGAGCAAACGGCGGAGGATGAGAACCGGTCTTATGCCAGTACAGAAAAAAAGACATGTAGACCACGGCGTCCACCACCACCGTGTACAGGCAGAAACGGGAAACCGGGATATCGTCGAGGGCTTGCTTAAATAATCCGCCCGATATCCCGTAGAGGAGGAATGCGACCAGCGTGGGCCCCAGCCAATGCCCGCTCAGCAGGAGAAACATTCTCGATTAATTTCTTGGCTTTATACGTCGGCGGTAAGGATCTCATGCGCCACGGGCAGGGCGGATTCTTCATCAGCGGTAAAGATCTCCTGCACCGCG
>CP070701.1:1910338-2040612 GCA_020349885.1 Acidobacteriota bacterium | reverse complement strand
CACGGGACAAGTCCGGCACATGCGGCAACCCGTCTTCGCTAGAAGCTTCGACGTGGCAAGCTCCGGCAATCCCGACGGTAGTCGGGATAAAAAGCGGCAATCCCGCCGCTTCGCACGGGACAAGCTCCGGCAAAAGCGGCAAATCCGGCAAGTCGGCCAAAGTGCTTGAAGAATCGCGCTGGCGGCATAGTGTTCAGAAGTGATGACCCAATTCCCAGATGACCCAATTTCCAAATGTACAAGGATTCGGTCATTCGGTCATGAGCCGCAGGCGAAGGGCCGAGGGGGCATCCCCCCTCCCCCCTTATCAATTTACAAAACGAACCTACGAAGTGCTTGAAAATAAAGGATTTTTAAATTGCCTCTAGGAACGAAGCCACTAAGTCGCATGAATAAAGGATTTTTTAAAAACTCGAACGAAGCCACTAAGTCGCGTGGATAAAGGATTTATTGAGTATGGAGTATCGCGTATATCGTATTTACTCTTTCCGGGGCCGCCGAAAAAAAGACGGCTTCGCCCCGCCCTTTCCTTGGGGCGGGGTTGCCGTCAGAGTCCCGGGGCCGGTTTCCGGTCTTTTTGTGAAGGTGCCCCCTTAGTGCGGCTCGTAGTGCGGATGGTTCCAGAGGATCGGCATGCGGTTCACGATCGCGCGGAACGTCAGGAGTCCCACCGTAACGATCGTGATGGAGATGGCGTACTCCATCCAGTGTGGGTAGTACTTGTCCGCAACGTTCCAGTTGAATGCGATGATGGAGACGTTGAGGCGGTTGAGCACGATGCCGACGATGGCGATGACGCTCGCGAAGCGCGTGAGGCCGGGGTTGTTCGCCCGCGTCGCCGCGGCGAACAGCACGCAGGGCAGGAGCACGAAACCCAGAACCTCGAGGAGATACCACGCTCCCCACTTCGTGGCCAGCAGGTGCCACCGGTTGTCGTGCGCCAGGCCGATTACCTTGAGACAGAAGTAGCTGACGAGGGCGAGCGCCGCGGCCCTGCCCAGCCCCACCGTGAGTCGGTCGAATTTCTCGTGGCTGACGTGCGAGACCTGGTCGTTGAAAATCCGGTGCGAGAGCATGCTCTCGAAAATGAGCATACATATCCCGGCCGCGATGGCTGAGACGAAGAAGAACACCGGCATAAACGAGGAGTACCACAGGGGATGGACTTTGGTTGGTGCAAGCAGAAAAAGCGCCCCGAGGGCCGACTGGTGGAGCGTCGAGAGAATGGCGCCGAAGATGACCGCCCCGATGGTGAGCCCCACAATCCAGCGGCGGACTCTTCGCAGCCCGAGCCATTCCCAGATCGCGGGACACCACTCGATGAACTGGACCGACAGGTAGAGCGCCACGTGCCACGCTATCAGGAACATGACGGACGTGACGCCGAACGAAACAACCATCGGATAGGGAAGCCGCCACGGCCGGCCCAGGTCGAAGCAGAGCCCTATTACGGCGAAGAAGTATCCCAGGAACCCCGTGAGCACGGCGGGCCGCACGAGCATGTGGTACTCCCTGCGGCCGAAGAGGTACACCGCCGAGCCGATGACGAATCCGCCCGCGGCGAGGGCCACTCCGCACAGCATGTCGAAACCAATCCAGAGTCCCCACGGATTGGTGTCCGAAAGGTTCGTGGTGGCGGCTAGGCCCCGGGTGAAGCGTAGGAATGTGATGGGGAGGCCGACGAGAACGATGAGTCCCGCCACGAGGTTAAACGGCGTTAGAAGGCTACGCAAGTACTCGCTTAGGGGCATCCCCATCAGAAGCTTGTCGATTAGGAAGTCCTGGAACGTAGTAGGAGGAGAATACGAATGGTTGCTCATACGTTTGTTGCTCCTTTGTCGCCCGAAGGCGTGTCGGTGTCTTTACCGCGCTTGGTGAGAATGTAGAATCCGCCGAGAAGCGCGGGCCAGAGCACAAGAACGAGGGGCACCGCGGAGAGGAAACCTCTCGTCAGCAGGCCGTAGGGCGCATCTTGAATATTCTCGGGCAAATCGAGATTTTCGAACTCAGCACCCGCCAGGTAGAGGCAGCCCGTTCCACCGGCCTCGTGCTCTCCGTAGATGTGGTCCACGTAGCGCTCCGGGTAGGCCTGAATGCGCTGCCTGGCTATCTTGAGCAGGTCTTCGCGCCTGCCGAACTGGATGGCGCCCGTGGGACATGCCTCCGCGCAGGCGGTGGAGAGGCCTTCCTTGATGCGCTCGTAGCACAGCGTGCACTTCGTGACCTCCGGCGTGTAGGCGTTGTCGTACTCGTAGGCGGGAACCCCGAACGGGCAGGCCACCATGCAATAGCGGCACCCGATGCACACGTCGGGGTTGTAGAGGACGGCGCCTTCCGGCGTCTTCTTGAAGGCGCCCACGAAACACGCGGAAGCACAGGCCGGCTCCTGGCAGTGCATGCACTGGATTTTCCGGAAAACCGGCGCGTTTTCGGACTCCTGGTCTTCGTACCGGTTGACGACCGTGTACGTCGCGGAATCGGTGCGCCTTTTCTCTTCGAAGACGCTCCCGTCGTCAAAGGGAACAGCGGGAGGGGGCAGCTCGTTGACTTTGTTGCACGCGGCTTCGCAGCTGCGGCATCCGATGCACCTCGTGGTGTCTATCAACAGCCCGAGGGCGTCGGGATAGCCGGTGAATTTTTGGTGCGCCAGAACGTCGCCGGCCGACGCCGCGACCGTCGCCATTCCCGCGGCCGCCGCGCTTTTCCCAAGAAACTCTCTTCGCGATATTTTCATACGACCTCCTTACTCATTCTTGTCCGACGGCTCTTCCGAAGGGGCCGAACGCTTTGCGCCTTCGGCATGGCACGCCGCAGTGCAGTCCTTATTGCCGCTTCCCGGCTCGTAGTGGCAGGAAAGGCATTGGCGATGGTAGGCGCCTTTTAGCAACGAAACGTCCACGGTTCGCTCGGGCAAGGCCGTGACGTGGCAGCTCCCGCAGGAAGGAGTCTCGGCTGCCGCCGCGCTGCTCTGGAGATGGCAGTCCTTGCAGGCGATGGTGAGGCCGCTTTCCTTGCCGTGGTGATGACAGTCGCCGCACTCCGAGATTTCAGCGTGCAGCGTGTGGGGGAATTCGACTACATCGTAGGGGCCTTCGATGTCGTCGAGAAGAACAGTTTCAGGCAAGTCGGATGTTGCGTTCTTCTCGGCGGTGAGAGCGAACGTGAACAGCGCGGCCCCTACCGATACTGCAATTATTAAATGCTTCACTTTCATTTGGGAGACTCCTTTGGGGAAAATTCCAAGAATTCTTTTTGAAACTTTTCCCATCCTTTGTCGTCGATCTGGTCGAGAACGCGTTCCATGATTTCACCGCCGTCCTGGAGGGCCACTTGAGACGGTTGAAGCGTGCTGCCGAGGGAAGTGACCAGAAAGTCCCGCAGGCGCTCAGCCTCGCGGCGCAGCCACGTTTTCGCATCCTCCGCGATTTTCATGGGACGCAACGCCGCAGCCATGGAGGCGGGCTTGACCCTTAACACCCATCCCTCACGGTAGGCGTCGTCACGAACGGTTTCGGGAGCGTCGAGAACCTTGGGATTGACCGCCTCGATCTTGCCGTCGAAGGGCATGCGAAGGCTGAGTTCCCGCTTCCCCGATCGGAGCGTGAAGGCGGTGTCCCCCCGTCGCGCCGTGGAGGAGACCGGAGGCACAATGGCGTCCACCCGGCCCAGAATCTTCCCCAACAGGTCGTCCAGGCCCACATCCAGCGTTCCGTCCTCGTTCGGGCGGAGCCACGTGTGCCCGTCGGTTAGGAACACGTTTTCGGGTAAGCGCAAATTGGCAGGCGCGAATGCGAACAGCCGTTCGCGGACCGTTGCTCTGACTCTGGGTGTAGCGTTGAGCACGCGCCAGAAAATGGCGAAGAGCACGAGAAAGCTCGCCGCGACGAGATATTCCGTGCCCTTCGTTAAGGTGAGAAATTCCTGAAGTGTGTGCAAGGCAGCTTCTCCTTTCTTAGTAGTCTTCTAGAAATTCTTTCTGAAAAGCTTCCCATCCCTCGGCGCCCATTTGCAGAAACGCCTCGGGAAGTATAAGGCCGCCGTCCGTGAGCGCAGGAGCGGCTGAAGTGCCGTTCATCTGCCGGGAGAGAAAGTCACGCAGCCGTATAATCTCCTCCCGCATCCACTCCTTTGCGTCTTCGGCGAGACGAAGGACCTTGAGCGTCGAAGCGAGTCGAACAGCCCTGATTCTCATGAGCCAGCCGCTCCTGTAGGTGTCCAGCGCAATCAGGGAAGGGTTTCTGAGCACCTTGTGGTTGACCTCGAGCACGTGTCCCTCGAAGGGCGCAAAGAAATCCAATTTCTTGCTTTCGCCCACA
This sequence comes from Acidobacteriota bacterium, assembly GCA_020349885.1. Lineage (NCBI taxonomy): Bacteria > Pseudomonadati > Acidobacteriota > Acidobacteriota bacterium. The sequence goes on along the minus strand of CP070701.1, from coordinate 2,036,296 downwards.
TGCAGCGAGAAGATGGGCTTGCCGCGACAGAGGCGCACGTTCTTTGCGAGCGTCTCGATTTTCTTCACGCCCGCGACCAGTTTCGCGGTGAAATCATCCACGCCCAAAGAGATGTCTCCGTTTTGTTCCAGGCGGGCCCAGATGTGCCCCCTTCCCAGAAACACTCCATCCGGCACGTGCACGTCGCTTACGCCAAACGGCATATTCGGATCGCTCCCGACGACGCGCTCTTCGGAAGCTGCGTGCACCGCCGAGCGGCGGTAGTAATGATCCCACAGGATGAACGCGACGAACGTCAGAACGACGAGTGCTACGACCATTTCTGCACCTCCTTTAGATTGGCGTTATGCGCGATTTTTTTTAAGCTACCGGCCAGGATCGCGACGGCAAACGTGAGAACGACGAGTGTTACGACCATTTCTGCACCTCGTCCAGGTCGGGTTTGTGCGCGATCCTTTTGTGGTTGCTTGCCAAAACGGCAACGGCGAACGTGAAGACAACTAATGCTACGGCCATGGTGATTACCTCCTCGTAAAGGGTTTTGTTTTGCTCTCTGAAACTTTTTCGTACAACATTGTTTCGTTACCTCGCCCTTAAGACTGCAAATGCTATGCCAATGTGCGCCAACCCGCACACGGTGTGCCTGTAACTATCGGAAAATAAAAGGTATTTTAAAGGGAATCGTGAAAACTAGGCGGGAGAGAGCAGCGTGACGAATTGTTGTAGTTCTCAACACCTACTCAAGCAGATTCAGAATCCCCCTCTGTACGAGCGTTGCGGGAAAAACCAACAGTAGTGGTATTTTTCGACAGTCCGCTATTCAGGCCCTGCGGCAGAAAGATTTATCTCGTCTATGCGCTCCTGGCATCGTGAGCAGAATGCAGTCGGAAGGATGTCGAGTTCCTCGACATATGTTGAACCTCGAAGGATGCAGGACGATTCCTGGCAATGAGGCAGGCCCATGGCATGGCCGAGCTCGTGGACGCACTCCTTTAGGACGCGTGAGTAGAAGAGGGCGTCGTCCGCGGGCAAGCCGTATAATTCCGGCTTTAGACGATGGGTCGACACGAGTGCCGTTTTTCCACCGAGGAACGCCTGCCCGAAGACGAACGTGAGAACTGAGAGTCCCAGATCCAACGTCGTAAGCCCAATGGTTTTCGTGCTTGCGCCGCCGGGAGTTGTTCTTCCCGACATTTGTTCCTCCAGCCAGTGCAGGAACTGGAGCGAGTCGTAGTTTCCGCGCTTTACGTCGAACGTGTGGTAGGCGTCGAACGCCAGGCGGTCGGTCGTCCATTCCCAGCCGTTCATGACGGCCGTAATGTCCTCACCCAATTCGTCCAACGACACCGGGATGGGCTCCGGCGAGACTTCGACGAGCACGATCCTTGGCCTCGTCACTTTTCCAGGCCGTATTTCTGGATCTTCTTGTAAAGCGTTGTACGGTCAATGCCGAGGACGCGCGCGGCGCGAGAGACGTTTCCTCTCATGTCTTTCAGCACTTTGCCGATGTGCTGTTTCTCGACGTTGTCGAGGGAATGTCCCGATGCACCGCCGTTTGGGGCCTCGGAAAGATTCCACGAAATAGGCCCCGGCTGTATGGTGTCTCCGGTCGTAAGCACGAGCGCATGCTCGATCGTGTTTTCAAGCTCGCGTACGTTTCCCGGCCAATTGTGCTGCATAAGGAGCTCAAGAGCGGCGGGCGAGATTTTCACCGGCGGCCGTTTCATGCGGCTCGCGTGCTTTTGAATGAAGTGGTCCACCAGGAGGGGAATGTCCGAGAGGCGATCACGAAGCGGAGGGACATTAATCTCGAACACGTGGATGCGGTAGAACAGGTCCTGGCGGAAGCGCTCGGCTTTCACGTCGTCGGCAAGGTTGCGGTTGGTGGCACAGAGCAGCCGAAAGTTCACGGGTATGGCGCGCTCGCTTCCGATGCGCTGAATTTGCTTGTCCTCAAGTACGCGCAAGAGGTCTATCTGCGTTTTCGAGCTAATGTCGCCGATTTCGTCGAGAAGGAGCGTGCCGCCCTCGGCGAGTTCGATTTTCCCCTTCCGGCGGTACTGGGCGCCCGTGAAGGCCCCCTTCTCGTGACCGAAAAGCTCGCTTTCGAGAAGGCTCTCGGGAAGCGACCCGCAGGACACCGGCACCAGCGGGAAGTAGCGGCGTGGGCTCGCCGCGTGAATGGCGCGTACCACGAGCTCCTTGCCGGTGCCGCTCTCCCCCTGGATGAGCACGCTGGTGTCCGTGGGGGCGACGCGCTCGATAAGGGTGAGCATCTCGCGAAAGGGAGGGCTTTCGCCGACCATCACCGACGGCGGCGAGAGGGCCTCGACGTGTTCCCGCAGCTTGACGTTCTCGCGGGCCAGCTGGCGCCCGCGCAGCGCGTTTCGTACGGTGTGGCTGAATTCGTCCGGATCGAAAGGCTTCGTGATGTAGTCGAACGCTCCCTCTTTGAGGGCCTGAACGGCGGTCTCAACCGTTGCGTAGGCCGTAATCATGATGATGGAGAGGTTTGGATCGATCGCTTTAATGCGCTTCTGCAGCTCCATGCCGTCCATGCCGGGCATCTTGATATCGAGGAGCACGAGATCGTAGCCGCGCTCCTGGAGCTTCCGGAGAGCGCTCTTGGCGTCCTCGGCGCTGTCCACGAGGTACCCTTCGAGCCCGAACCAGTGACTGAGGGAATCCCGCACCGAGTGTTCGTCATCCACGATGAGGAGTCGAAAATCTTTGTTTTCCATCGCTATATCTCCTTGACGAAGTCATGATTTCCTGGAGAGCGGTCGGGCAAAAGCGAGAACGGCCGGCGTGGAAACGTCAATACGAAGGTGCTTCCCTGAGATGTTGTTTCTTCGAGCTTAACCATGCCACCATGCTCTTCCGCGACGCGTTCAACAATTGTCAGACCAACACCGATGTTTTGTTCCGGCTTCAATTTGGTCGAGAAGAACGGTTCGAAAATCGTTTTCGTTATGTCTGCCGGGATGCCGCTCCCCGTGTCCCGGATGCGAATCTGCAAATAGTCACGCCCTAGCTCTGAAGTCACAATAGACAGCGTGCCACCTTCCGGCATGGCTTCAGCGGCGTTGACGACGAGGGCCATGAGCGCCTGCTTGAGGTGCTGCTCATCACATACCAGTTGGTCATCGCCCTTAAAGAGTTGGCACTTCACTGTGACGTTTTGCGCCGCCATTTTCGTGGTGAGCACCTGGAGGGAGTCGCGTACCACGTCATGCAAGCGGCACACTGCAAGCTTCGGAGACAGGGGACGAGCCAGGACAAACAAATTCTTTACGAGTTCGCCGCAGCGTGCGGCCTCGTCGGAAATTACGCGGGCGTGACGGCGTATCTCGTCGTACGCATCGTCCTTGGCGCTCGGTTGGCCCTCACCCACCTTTCCATCTAGCTGCCTGAGGATTATCTTGCTGTAAGTGCGGATGCTTGACAGCGGATTGTTAATTTCGTGGGCCACGATCCCCGCAAGCTTTCCAAGAGAGGCCATCTTTTCCATGTACAGGAAATGGGAGTGTGCTTTCTGAAGCTCTTCGGTCTTTTGTTTGACGCGGATTTCGAGGGCCTGAGACCAGTCGGCAAGCTTGTCGCGCGCCTCCGTCAATTCTTCCGTCATGCGGTTGAACGACTCCGCCAACTGCCCCAGCTCGCCGGGCGGCGAGACAGGAATGCGGTAATTCAGATTGCCCTGGGCAACGGCCTGCGTGCCGCGCCGGAGAGCCTTTATCGGCCGGTGCACGATGCGCCATACGAAAAGTCCCGCTGCCACGGAAACGGCGAGGACCAGAACGGCGAAATATCCCGCCGTCAATTTTTGTATGCGGGCAATATACGCGTCCGTTCTGGCAAGTGAAATTTGCACGTCCTTGACACCCAGGACCTTTTGCGTCGGCGGATGAGCATGGCAGGCGGCATCGGAGCACTCCGGCTCGTTCAAGATGGGAATAATCACACCCAGCAGGCGGTTCCCGGGCTCCAGCTCGAACACGCGAAACATGTCCTCACGCCGAATCTCTTCCCGGGGAGCCGCTCCGTCGTGATGGCAGGCCCGGCAAGCGGGTCCTCTGAGGTCGGCGCGTGTGCCTTCTTGAGAGGAATCCGTGGAAACCACGATGACGCCGTCCTTGTTGTAGACATGAACGGCGTGAATTCCCTTTTCGCCTTTCAACTCATGGATGAGATCTTTGAGCTCGTCCCTGCGGTTCCGGAGCATGCTTCGGCGCGCGGAGCGCCGGATGGTTTCCCCGAGTTGCTCGCCGCTGGTGTGAACGGATTCGGTGAGGACGTTTTTCAGAAAGTGCGTCACGAACCAGGCACCTCCCGCCAATCCCACCGTCAATGCGAGGGTAAGGAAAAAAAACAGGCGTGTCCCCAGCAGGTGGGGAAAGTAGTGCCGAATGCCCATGGTGCGTTTTCCGGTATGTGTTTCTTTGAACTTGAGAGAGATTGAGATCATGATACCTTTAAAAAGCTGTCTTGTCGAGCCGGAAACGTACGAATGCGCGGCCGCCCTCTTTTGCCAAGAGAGCCTGCCGGGCTGGGTAGTCGTTGGAGAGGAAGTGAAGAATGAAGGAAGCGGGAGGAGGTTTTCTTAGCCTTCCTCCTTTCCACTTCCACCCACCAGCAGGTACAGCACCGCCATGCGGACGGCGACGCCGTTTGCGACCTGCTCAAGGATGACCGAGTAGGGGCCGTCGGCCACCTCGGGCGCGATCTCGACGCCCCGGTTTAGGGGCCCCGGGTGCAGGATGATGACGTCCTTCCGGGCGAGGCGCAGCCGCTCCTCCGTGAGCCCGAAGAGGTTGAAATACTCCCTTGCCGTCGGGAAGGTTTTCCGATTCTGGCGCTCCATCTGTATGCGGAGCATCATGACGACGTCCGCCCCGTCGAGGGCCTCCTCGATGCGGTGGGTGACGTTCGTCCCGAGCACCTCGACGGCTACGGGCATGAGCGTGGGCGGGCCGCAGAGCGTTACGCGGGCGCCCATCGCGCGCAGCAGGTGCACGTTCGAGCGGACGACGCGCGAGTGGGCGATGTCGCCCACGATGGCGACGCGAAGGCCCTCCAACGTACCCTTGCGCTCGCGGATGGTGAGGGCGTCGAGGAGCGCCTGCGTGGGATGCTCGTGCGCGCCGTCGCCCGCGTTCACGATGGACGACTTCAAGCGCTGCGCGAGCATGTGGGGCACGCCGGCCGCCGCGTGGCGGACGACGATGAGGTCGGGCGCCATGGCCTCGAGGTTGCGCGCCGTGTCAAGAAGCGTTTCGCCCTTGGAGGTGCTCGAGCTGGACGCCGTAAAGCTCAGCGAGTCCGCCATGAGGCGCTTTTGGGCGATCTCGAAACTGGAGCGCGTGCGCGTCGAGGGCTCGAAGAAAAGGTTCACCACGAGCTTCCCGCGGAGCGCCGGCACCTTCTTGATGGGGCGCGTGGACACCTCCTTGAGCGCTTCGGCGGTGTCGAGCAGAAGCGAGATGTCTTCGGGCGAAAGTCCCTTGGTGCCGAGCAGGTGTCGGTGGCGAAAAGTTTTTTCCCGTTCCGCCGCGCCGTTCAACGCTTCTTCTCCTGTGCCGTCGCTTCGAGCACAACGCGGTCCTCGCCCTCAAGCTCGCGGCACATCACGTGAACGTTGTCTCCGGGCGCGGTTTCGAGCCTGAGGCCCGCGTAGTCCGCGGCGATGGGAAGCTCCCGGTGTCCGCGGTCGATGAGCACTGCGAGCTCGATCCGCTTGGGGCGTCCGAAGTCCACAAGCTCGTCGAGGGCGGCGCGGATGGTGCGCCCAGTAAAAAGCACGTCGTCCACGAGCAGTATGAACTTGTCGTCGAGGGAAAATTGAATTTCGGTGCTCTTGACGATAGGGTTCGGCCCGATCATGGTGAGATCGTCGCGGTAGAGCGTGATGTCCAGAATGCCCAGGGGGAGACGTCGGCCCGAGGTTTCCTGGATTTTGGCCTGAAGGCGCTCTGCCAGGAAGACGCCGCGCGTGCGAATGCCCAAAAGGGCGCAGAGGGGAAGCGATTCTTGGTGCCGCTTTAGAAATGCGCCAGCGATTCCATGGAGCGCCTCGTCCATCGCTTTGGCGTCCATCAACTCGCGCTTGGCTTTTGTCATGAGGTGCGCTCTAGGAGCATACCGCAGGGCCGGGGGGTTGTCAACCGTTCGTGCGGCCGAAAAGCCCCAGTTTTGTGGGCCTGGCTCGGAGCAAAACCAAGCGGGCGGCTCCGAAAGGAAACCGCCCGCCTGAACAAGGGAGGAGAGAAGCCGGATAGAAAAATCAATCTTGTGCTATCGCATCGAGTCTATGGCCGTGGGGCTTGCGCTATCTTGCGCGGCCCTTCGGCCGGTTCTTTGCCTTGTTTCTCCGCAAGTTTCTCGCGCTTGTAGTGCACGGCCTCCGCGAGCTGTGCGAGAGAGGTGATTTTCAAATACTCCAGAATTTGATCCCTCACGCAAGTCCATATCTCGTGCATCGGGCACGGAGTCTCGTCGTTGCATTCCAAAAAACCCACGGCGCAGCGCTCGTACACGTCCTCGCCCTCTATGGAAAACACGATCTCACTCAAGAATATCTCTTTCTTGGGACGCGCCAGCGCGAAACCGCCCGTCGGGCCCTTGGCCGAGTCGAGGATTTTGTGACGCGCCAAGATTTGCAGGATTTTTGAGAGAAAGTAGGGCGGCAGCCCTTCTTCCTGGGCAATATCCTTGATGGTCATGTAGTCTCCCTGCGGCTTTGAAGCCAAGCAGGTCAGCGCCCGGATGGCGTATTCGCACGTTTTTGAGTAGAGCATGGTTTATCCTCGCACCGCTTCCTTCTCCTGCAGGGAGGGGTCATTCGGGCCCTCGACAACGCACTTACACTTCATACACTTACACTGCGTAGAAGGAAACACTTATACGTACCCCCAAAATGTATAATAATACCTTTTTGTCGATTGTCAAGGTTTTTTAGGATTTTTTACGGCCTTTTCAACGAGCCTGATTTCGTGAGGAGCTAATGAGAGGGGTTGCCCGGTTGTCGTCCCGTTTCTCGTACCACCGGCGGAGTCCCGCCTCGAGATTCTTGCGCGGATGGCGGGTAAAGGCCGGCGTGGCTGCGGCGAGGTCGGGCTTGAACCGGGGATACTCGGACCGCGTGTCAACAGGATTTCCGTCAAGGAGCAAGGAAAAAGTTTTTAATGCATAGATAACTTTTTATATTGAAATGAACAGAGAAATGGTGTATACTGCGATGAAGAAAAAGGAACAAGCGCTTTTTTTCAGACCGAAAAACCAAGAAACGGAGGTTACGTATGTATAGGAACTTTGCAACGCTCGCAGTGGTTTCCCTGGCGGCGTGCTTCCTGCTTGTGGGGGTGTTCGCCGAGGGAGAAGAGGGGGCTGCCCCGACAAACATAGGCGCCGAAAAGTGCGGCAAGATGTGCCACAAGGTGCAGTACAACTCGTGGCTCGAGACCGACCATGCCAAGGCCATGGAATCGCTCAAGCCCGAGGAGAAAGAAAAAGAAGATTGTCTTTCGTGCCATCGCATGGCGGAAGGCTTTGACGGCGTCCAGTGCGAGTCCTGCCACGGCCCGGGAAGCGAGTATAAGAGCATGTCGGTGATGAAGGACCCGGAGAAGGCCAAGGCGGCGGGCCTCAAGATGCCCGACGAGGCGTTGTGCAAGACGTGCCACAATCCGAAAAGCCCGACCTACAAGGAATTTGATTTCGCGGCAAAAGTAGGGAAGGTTCACGAACACAAGACGGAATAGAATCATCACGCTTCGGATTCCCGCAGCAAGGTATCAGCTTGCGAAATAGAGGTGTGCCTTGAATCATGGAGACTTTAAGGCGGAGAGAAGAAGTAACGACTGTACGCAACCTGCCGGGTGTGCGCGCCGTGTAGTCATCGTTTTCTTTGCGGCCCTCGTAGCGCTTTTAGCCTCCCCTTTCCTTTGCGCCGAGGACGCGTGCCTTTCTTGCCATGGCGACTCCGACGCGGGGGACGCCTACGTTGACGCGGAGGCCTACGCGGCCTCCGTGCACGGCGGCTTCTCGTGCACGGATTGCCACGAGGGGATAACCGACTTCCCGCATGAGGTAGCGCCGACCCCGCCCGGCGAGCCCCAGGCGTGCGCCGCCTGCCACGACACGGCGCAGGAGGAATACGAACTTTCCGTCCATGCGGCTCTGCGGCGCTCGGGCGATATCCTCGTGGCCACGTGCACCGACTGCCACGGGACGCATGACATTCTTCCGACGGATGATGCCGAATCGCGCGTTCATCCCATCCACCTGCCGAGGACGTGCGCACGCTGCCACGCTTCCGAAGAGTTTCTGAGACGAGGCGGCATCGCACGCATCCGCCCCTTTGAGGAGTACGCCCTCTCGGTGCATGGACGGCTCCTTCTTGAGGAGAGCCTTGACATGGCGCCTTCATGCGCCACCTGTCACGAAAGCCACAGCGTTCTCGCCGCGGGGGATCCCCGGTCGCCCGTCCACCCCCAAAATGTTCCTTCGACGTGCGGCCTGTGCCACGGGGACGTCGAACAGGAATACGCGGAAAGCATCCACGGGCAGGCACTCGCGGCGGGCATCCGCGACGCCCCGACCTGCACGGACTGCCACAGCGAGCACGGCATCCGCCGCCACGAAGACCCCCTCTCGCCCGTTTCCATCGAGGCGGTCTCTCAAACCTGCGCCGCATGCCATGGGGCGGAGCGCCTTGTGCGGCGCTATGGACTTCCGGGCCGGAAGGTAAGCACCTACTTCGACAGCTTCCACGGCCTCGCCGATCGCTACGGCGACACCACTGTGGCAAAGTGCGATTCCTGCCACGGGGCGCACAACATCAAGCCTTCCACCGACCCCGAGTCCATGGTTCATTCTTCGCACCTTGCTGAGACCTGCGGCGCCTGCCATCCAGGGGCGGGGGAAACTTTCCCTTTGGGAACAATTCACGGCGACGAGACCGAGACATTCGGCGCCCTGGTGGTGTATTGGGTGCGCATAATTTATATTTGGCTCATCGCCGGGACGCTCGCGTTTATGGCCGCGCACAACCTCATCGACTTTACGGGGAAGATGCGCCGCATGTACGGAAAAATTCCAGAGGAGTATCTCCACTTGCGCTTTACCCTGAACGAGCGCTTCCAGCACTGGCTCTTAATGGCATCGTTCATCGTGCTCGTGGTGAGCGGCTTCGCCCTTCGCCTCGACTGGGGCATTCCCTTTGTGGCACAGGAAGTCAACGTCTGGCTGCGCAGTATCTCCCACCGTGTCGCCGCGGTGGTCTTCATTGCCGTTTGCCTCTACCATATAGGATATTTGCTTTTTGCAAGACGCGGGCGCGGGCAATGGCGCGAGATGTGGCCGCGCCTGCAGGATGTGCGCGATGCTTTGGGGAACTTGCGCTATCAGATGCACTGGTCGCACGAAGAACCTGCGTACGGACGCTTTGCTTACCAGGAAAAAGTGGAATACTTTGCCCTCCTCTGGGGCTCCGTGGTTATGATTCTCACGGGCCTTATGCTGTGGTTTGATAACCAGACGCTGCATTTCGGGCCTAAATGGGTAATCGATGTTGCTCACACGGTGCACTACTACGAGGCGATTTTGGCCACGTTTGCTATCATCCTTTGGCATCTTTACGGCGTGATGGTGAATCCCCACGTCGCTCCAATGTCCATGGTGTGGCTCACCGGCAAGGCCACGCACGAGCAGATGGAGGAAGAGCACGCCCGCGAGTGGGAGAAGATTCGGGGGGAAAGCGCCCCTCCGCCCGAAGGAACCGGCGCGCGGGGCGACCGAGGACCTTCCGAATAGGAATACGCAGCGGTTCTGCGTAACAAACAAGGAACGAGGAAAGAGGATGAGAAGCTTTTATCTGTGCGTTGTAATTTTGGTAACGGGAGGAGCCCTTCTCTCATCTCCCGCGCACGCACAAGATAATGACACCTGCTTAATGTGCCACTCCGACCCCGATTTGAGCGTCCAGCGGCGGGGACAGGTGGTGCGGCTTTTCGTGGACGAAGAGAAATTTTCCGCATCCGTTCACGGCGGCCTCGACTGCATCTTCTGCCACGCGGACCTCGACGGCGCCGAATTCCCCCACGAAGTTTCCCTCGAGCGCGCGGACTGCAGCCCATGCCACGAGGAACTGCAGGAGAAGTACGACGTCAGCCTGCACGGGCGGGCCGCCGCCCGGGGCGACCCCCTTGCCCCCCTCTGCCAGGACTGCCATGGCAGCCACGAAATTCTTCCGACTTCCGATCCCGAATCGGCCGTGGTGACCATGAAGGTTCCCTTTCTCTGCGGGCGCTGCCACCGCGAGGGCTCCCCCGTTACCATCACGCATGACATACCGCAGGAAAAGATTCTCGAGCACTACTCCCAGAGCATTCACGGCGAGGGCCTGTTCCATCGCGGCCTTTCCGTTACCGCGGTGTGCACTTCGTGCCATACGGCGCACGATATCCTTCCTCACACCGATCCCCGGTCGTCCATTGCCCGTCAAAACATCGCCAAGACCTGCGCCCGCTGCCATGAGCTTATCGAGGACGTGCATCGGAAAATCGTTGAGGGAGAGCTGTGGGAAAAGGAGCCCCATCGCGTGCCGGCCTGCGTGGACTGCCACGAGCCCCACAAGGCGCGCAAGGTGTTCTACGACCAGGGCATGGCCGACCGCGACTGCCTTAGCTGCCACGACGACGAAACCCTGACGGCCACGCGCGACGGCGAAACCGTGAAGCTCTATGCGGACAAGCGCGAGCTTGCCGGCTCCATGCATTCCAAGGTCACCTGCGCCCAGTGCCATACGGGGTGCAGCCCAGATAGGGTTCGCGCCTGCGAGACCGTGATTCCGAAGGTGGACTGCTCCGTTTGCCACGCCGAGGTGGTGCAGGAGTACACGGAGAGCGTGCATGGGTCGCTTGCCGCGAAGGACGACCCGAACGCTCCCCTGTGCGCCGACTGCCACAGCGAGCACGGCGCGCTGGGAAAGTATGATCCGGAATCGCCCATTTTCCCGACCAACATTCCCGCCCTCTGCGCTCTGTGCCACCGCGAGGGTGAGAAAGCCGCCGTTCGCTACGCCGGGGAGCAGCACGAGATTATCAAACACTACACGGAGAGCATCCATGGGAAGGGGCTCCTGCAGAGCGGCCTCGTGGTAACGGCGACATGCACCTCGTGCCACACGGCGCACCACGAGCTGCCCCATACCGATCCGCGCTCCTCCATTGCCCGTCAAAACATCGCCAAGACCTGCGCTCGGTGCCACAACGGCATCTACGAACAATTCGTCGCCAGCATTCATTCACCCAAGGTGTCGCGGACGGAAAAGGAGCTCCCGGTGTGCGACACCTGCCACACCGCCCACACTATTCGTCGAATCGATATTGCCGGCTTCAAGCTCGAGATCATGAAGACCTGCGGGAACTGTCATCTCGAAATTGCCGAAACATATTTCGAAACGTACCACGGGAAAGTCTCCCAGCTGGGGTATGTAAAAACCGCCAAGTGCTACGACTGCCACGGCTCCCACGACATCCTGCCCATTGAAAATCCCCGCTCGCTCCTTAGCCGTCAGAACGTCGTCGCCACATGCCAGAAATGCCACCCCGGGGCGACGCGGCGCTTCGCCGGCTATCTCACGCATGCGACGCACCACGACCCCGACAAGTATCCCTGGCTCTTTTTCACGTTCTGGGGCATGACGGGCCTTCTCGTCGGCGTGTTTACCGTGGGATGGTTTCATACGCTGCTTTGGTTTCCGCGCGCCATCGAGATGCGCCGCAAGCGCAAGCACGCGAAGATTCAGGAAGAAAGACAGTTTCGCCGCTTCACGCGGCTCAACAGCATCCTGCACGTCCTTATGGTTGCGAGCTTCCTGAGCTTGGCGCTTACCGGCATGACGCTCAAATTCTCATACACGAACTGGGCCTTGTTGCTGTCCAATGTTTTGGGAGGTTTCGAGTCCGCGGGCTACATCCACCGCTTGGCCGCGGTTGTGATGTTCGGCGTTTTCTTCGTGCACTTGGCGGACCTGGTAAAGAACAAACGGAAGTATTACGGCTCGTGGCGCGCCCTGCTTTTCGGCCCCGACACCATGATTCCCACGTTGCGAGACGTCCGGGAAGCCTGGGGCTCCCTCAAGTGGTTTGTCGGGCGGGGCGAGCGTCCCAGCTACGGACGGTGGACCTACTGGGAAAAATTCGACTACTTCGCCGTGTTCTGGGGCATCGCCATCATCGGCTCGACGGGCCTCATACTTTGGATGCCGGAGCTTTTCACGCTTCTGCTTCCGGGGTGGCTCATCAACGTTGCCACCATCATCCACAGCGACGAGGCGTTGCTCGCCACCGGCTTCATTTTCACCGTCCACTTTTTTAATACCCACCTTCGCCCCGAAAAATTCCCCATGGACATCACGGTTTTCACGGGGCGGATGCCTCTCGAGGAATTCGAGGACGAACGGCCTGACGAGCACCGGGCGCTGGTCGAGAGCGGGGAGCTGGAGAAATACCTGGTGGAGCCCCTGCCCTCCGTCGTGGTGCGGACCATTCGAGGGTTTGCCTGGGCGGCCCTTGCCGTGGGCTTTATCATGGTCGTCTGGATTGTCTACGCCATGGTAGCTGTGTATCGGTAGTGCGCCGCCGCCTCCCGGGGCAGCGCGCTTTCTGTAGATTATAAAAGGCAAAACTGCTATATTGTTTTACAGAGAGAAGCACAATGAAATTTCGCCGAATCGTCAGACGAATAATCCTGGGGCCGGAGGATTTGACGTGGGGAGCCAAAGCTTTCCACGCGGTGATTTTCGCGTTCGTCGCCCTCATCCTGGCGGTTCTGGGATTGGCGGAATACAGCACGCGGCCTGCGTTCTGCAACTCGTGCCACATCATGGAACCTTATTACGTTTCATGGTCGACGTCCTCCCACAACGAAGTGCCCTGCGTGGACTGCCATTATCCCCCCGACATTCGCGGCACCGTGTGGGTCAAATACCAGGCGCTCTCCCAGCTTGCGAAATACGTCACCCGCACCTACGGCACGAAGCCTTACGCGGAGATTGAAGACGCTTCTTGTTTGCGCGCGGGATGCCACGACACGCGGCTTCTTTCGGGCGAGGTGGAATACCACGAGCACGTCGTTTTCGACCACACGCCTCACCTCGCCGAGATGCGGCGCCAGAAGAGGCTCCGCTGCACCTCGTGCCATTCGCAGATGGCAATCGGGGACCACATGTCGGCGACCAAGGAGACCTGTTTTTTGTGTCACTTCAAGAATCTGGAACACGAAGCGGAAAAGGACATTTCCCGGTGCACCCTTTGCCACACGCAAACTCCGGAGACGGTGGAGCTCGACGGGTTCAAGTTCGAGCATGCGGCCTATGCCGGCCGCGGCATCCGGTGCCAGAAGTGCCACGGCACGATGGCGGTGGGGGACGGGCGCGTGGAGAAGAGCAAGTGCCTCAATTGCCACGCCGAGCCGGACCGGTTGGAGTTCTACAGCCAGGAAATCGTCCTCCACCGGAGGCACGTGACGGAGCACAACCTGTCGTGCGGCCACTGCCACGCCGACATCCTCCACGAGCGCAGGGCGACCCAGCGCGCTTTCGACGCTTCCTGCAGCTCGTGTCACTCGCAGATGCATTCCGCCCCGCAGCTTCTTTACGCCGGAAGGGGCGGCATCGGGGTTCCCGATATGCCCAGCCACATGTTCTTTATGAGTGTTGACTGCACCGGCTGCCACTTTTCCCATACGCGGCCGGACAAGAGGGCGAGCTTCGCGGGTCAAACCCTCGCCACGACGGAGGCGGCGTGCGTCGGCTGCCACGACAGCGACGCCAAGGGTCTGATGGCGGATTGGGTTGCGAGCGTGGACGAGATGCTCGAGTTACTGGGGAAAAAGATCCGGTTGACGGATAAAATCTACTCGCGGGCGCGGGGGAGGAACATTCCTCAAAAAACCTGGGAGGAGGCCACCCAGGCCTACGAGGCCGCCCATCACAACTACTCCCTCGTCCTCTACGGGCATGGCGTCCACAACGTGGAGTATGCCATGGCGCTCCTTGAGCGGAGCGAAGAGGACTGTGATACCGTAGCAAAGCTGCTTCAATAACATGAAATACGGCAGTCCTTGTTTATTTTGCCCTTTATTTTCATCTATGTCTTTGGTAAAATCCTCCCTTTATGGAAACCGTTGGATGAAGCGGAGGTGCTGTTGCCCCATCGGCTGCCTGCTGCGCCGCACGATTTTCCACGTCCACCACGCATCCCCGAGCCTCCGGTAAGATAGAAAGATGCAAGACAAGACGGGCCTCTCGGCCCCTACCCGAAAAGATAAGGGTGTAAACCTTGATAAGGTTTACGGGCGCCGCACGTTTATCGACTACATCATTAACAGCGGCTTCTTCCTCGCAATCGCGGGGACCATGTACCCTCTCTTTTCGTATTTTTGGCCCTCCGAGACGATACAGATGACGGGCTCAGGGCGTCTTACGCTGCCGCTCGGGGAGCTTCCGGTGGGAGCTTCCAAGAAGGTGGGCTTCATGGGCGACACCGTGATTGTGGTGCGCGTGAGCGAATCGGAGGTGCGCGCCCTGAGCGCGGCGTGCACCCATTTGGGCTGTCTCGTCACATGGAAAAAGGAGGCGCACCAACTGGTATGTCCGTGCCACGTCGCCAAGTTTGATCTGCACGGCGCCGTGACAGGCGGCCCTGCGCCGTCGCCTTTGCGGGTTTACAAGGCGCGCATTTCGGGCGACCACGTCTTCGTTGAGGCATGAAGCGGCCTATGGGAAATTCCGGAAAGCCCGAGACGTCCGAGCGCGAAACTTCCTCCGGGAAGAAGAGTCCCTTGCCGTCGTTTGAAGAAATCGAGAAGCGGTATCCGTTCGACGACATGGTGAGGCTCCTGCCCTTCTACAAAATTCTCATCGGCCCCATCGGGGAACGCCTGGGCCTTCGCTCCATCATGCATAGCTTTCTCGCCCACCCAGTGCCGGCGCACATCAACTACAGGACCGGATTTGGGACGGCCGCGTTCATGATGTTTCTTATCCAGATCGCGACGGGATATCTCCTCGCCATGTATTACCAGCCCACGCCCGACCACGCCTACGAAAGCGTGGTTCACATCACCACGACGGTGCCGTTCGGGTGGCTGGTGCGCAGCATCCATTTCTGGGCCGCGAACTTCATGATTGTGTTCGTGATGCTGCACATGATGCGCGTCTTCTGGCACGGGGCGTACAAGTATCCACGCGAATATAACTGGATGGTGGGCGTCTGCCTTCTCATGCTGACGCTGGCCGCTGAGTTTACGGGCTACCTCTTGCCGTGGAACCAGGTTTCCTACTGGGCCACGACCGTGGGCACGGAAACGGCGGCCGTGGTGCCGGTGATAGGCGAGCATCTGCTGCTTCTTTTGCGGGGCGGCAAGCAGATCTCGGCCGTGACGCTCACGCGCTTCTACGCCTTCCACGTGTTCGTCTGGCCTGCGGCCATTATTCTTCTTTTGGTCGGGCATTTTTTCATGATGCGGCGCCAGGGCTTCGCCGAACCCTATAGTGAAGATGCCCGCGACGCACGGCATGAACGTAACCCCCGCGAGGAAAACGCCTCATGAACGAGCAAGCCAAGAACGCGAAGGGCCGACGCCCCCGCTACCATCCCTTCTGGCCGCACCACGTGCTGCAGGAAACCTGTGTGGCCGTTGTGGTTTTTGCGGCGCTGCTGACGCTTGCGACGTTCGCGCCCGGTGAAATCGGCGAGAAGGCCGATCCCTACACCACGCCTGAGCACATCAAACCGGAGTGGTATTTTCTTGCGTCCTACCAGTTCTTGAAAGCGGCGGAAGTGACGGCATTTCTCGGTCCATGGGCTCCCAAGGTCATCGGTGTTTTCGGGCAGGGGATCGTGTTCGCCATTTTCTTCTTGTTTCCCTTCCTGGACCGCAACCCAGACCTCAATCCCTACAGGAGGCCCATGGCTCTCGTCCTTGCCGCGGCGGGATTGGTTGTGTGGGCTGTCTTCACGGTTTGGGGGCACTTCTCGTAGGAGAAAGAATGGGACGAGCCACGCGTTCCCCTTACCGTTTCCTGCTGCCCCTTGCTTTCCTGGGCGTGCTCTTTTCCTCTTCCTACGGTGCAAACTGGGACGACAACTCCTGCGTCGGCTGCCACACGGAGCTCGGAGACGAATACGTGGTTCCCGTGCATGGATGGCGGGAGAGCTCTCACGCGTCCGCAGGCGTGGCGTGCGAGCAGTGCCACGGGGGCAATCCCTCGTCGTGGGACGTGGAGGAGGCGATGAGCGAGGCGAAGGGTTTCGTGGGGCGGCCCGTGGGAGCGGAGATTGTGATGATTTGCGGAACGTGCCACGCGGACCCCGAAAGGATGCGGCCTTACGGAATTCGCACCGACCAACTGACCTTTTACCGGACGAGCCATCACGGGAAGGCCGTGCTGAAGCGCAGGAGCACCGATGCGGCGACATGCATAGATTGCCATGGAAGCCACCGGATACTCTCCCCGTCCCATCCGAAGTCTCTCGTCCATCACGGGAACGTTCCTGAAACGTGCGCGAAATGCCATGCTGACGAAGCGATGATGTCGAAGTACAACCTTCCGACCGATGCGCTTGCCGAATACAAAGAGTCCCATCACGGCATGCTCCTTTACCGGGACGACAATCCGCTCGTCCCCGATTGCGCGACCTGCCACGGCATCCACGGCGCCACGCCGCCCGGCGTGGAGGATGTGAGCCAGGTTTGCGGCAACTGCCACGGCAACACCGCCGAAAGTTACGCCAAGAGCCCCCATGAGAGGGCGCGCCATTTCTATGGGTCTCCGCGTTGTGTGGACTGCCACGGGAACCACCGCATCCTCTTTCCGAGCCGGGAGCTTTTTACGGCGGAAGACGGCTGCGCCTCATGCCACGCCGATGACCGCGGTGCCGAGATGGCCGCCGCTTTCTACCAGGAACTCGACCACACGGCGTCGTCGCTGGAGGAGGCGAAGGCCAGCTTGGAGGACGCCCCTGCCCGGCTGATTTACCTCGATCCTTTCCGCGAACGCCTGCGCGAAGCCGATTCCCGCCTCATCGAGGCAGGCCCCGTGTCCCATGCGCTGGATCTCGACGCCCTCAAGAAAATCACTTCCGAGGCCACGGCGATCGCCGATGAAGTCCATCACACCATTGAGGGGAAGAAGAGGGAGCTGGCCGTTCGCAAGGGGGCATGGTTCGTAGTCGCCTTTGTGGCGGTGTTGTGGGTCATGTTCCTCATTCTGAAGCTCAGGCAGATTCCCAACCCCTACGAGGAGCCGCGAGGCGCGGAAGACGAGCGGTAAGAAGAAAGAGGACGAGACTCGCCTTGACGAAGGCAAGGTGGGAAGCGTATAGTAAAAGAAAATAACAGGTGTTTCGTTCAGTGGTTAAACAGAATCCTCCTCAGAGCCCAGCCCCGTATCCCGGTGTGCTCACACCCGTGGACGGCTCCGAAGCCGTCGTCTGGGTGGAGACGCACATCACGCAGGGCGGCTGCGCCTATCCGATCACTCCCTCCACGCCCATGGGTGAGGGCTACCAGCGCGCAGTAGCGAACGGAAAGCGGAACCTGTGGGGAGAGGAGCTGTTCTTTTGCGAGCTCGAATCGGAGCACTCTTCCGCCTCCGCGTGCGAGGGTTTCGCCCTCGCAGGCGGGCGCGTCACGAACTTCACGTCCGGGCAGGGCCTCATTCTGATGAAGGAGGTTCTCTACACCATCGCGGGCAAGCGGCTGCCCGCGGTTTTCCACATCGGGGCGCGCGCCCTCACGTCGCAGGCGCTGAATATCCATGCCGGCCACGACGACGTCTGCGGCGTGGCTGACTGCGGCTGGGGCATGCTTTTTGGGCGCAACGCCCAGGAGACGGCCGACCTGGCCCTTATCGCGCGGCGCGCGGCGGAGGAATCGCAGACCCCGTTCCTGAACATTCAGGACGGCTTCCTGACCACGCACACCGTTGAGAGCGTGTTCCTGCCCGAGCCCGAGATGATGAAAGAGTTCGTCGGCCCTTCGTCCGGGCGCATCCCCGATCTTTTCGATCCGTCGAACCCCCTCATGTCCGGCTCCGTCCAGAATCAGGACGCCTACATGAAGGGCAAGGTGGCGCAGCGCTTCTACTACGACCATCTCACGAAATGCGTCCGGGACGCCATGGCGGAGTTCGAGCGCTTGACGGGGCGCGGCTACGGACTGGTCGAGCCGTACCGGCTCGAGGACGCCGAGGTTGCGATCGTGGGCATGGGCACGATGCTCGAGACTGCCAAGGCGACCGTCGATTGGCTTCGCAGCGCCCGCGGCGTTCCCGTCGGGTGCCTGCACGTGACCGCGTTTCGCCCGTTCCCCGGGCCGGAGA
Organism: Acidobacteriota bacterium; assembly: GCA_020349885.1. Lineage (NCBI taxonomy): Bacteria > Pseudomonadati > Acidobacteriota > Acidobacteriota bacterium. The sequence goes on along the minus strand of CP070701.1, from coordinate 2,017,905 downwards.
TCGTCCACGCCCTCAAGCATCTCAAGGCGTTCGCCGTGGTCGAGCGGATGGACAACCCGCCGGCGCAGAGCAATCCTCTGACGGCCGAGATAAAGGCGGCGTTCGCGGACGCGCTCACCGGCGCGGAGGGTTACGAGGCCGTCGGAACCGTTCCGGCCATTTTTTCGGGCGTCGCGGGACTGGGGAGCCGCGACGTGCGGCCCGGCGACTTTGTCGCTACCGTCGAGCGCATGACGGGTGACACCGGCGGGCGGCGGTTCTTCGTGCTGGGGGTCGGCCATCCTGAGGCGCTTCCCCGGGCGGAGGATCCCGACGTTCGCTCGAAGGGGGCGTTCTCCATGCGTGGCCACTCCGTGGGCGGCTACGGCTCCGTCACCACGAACAAGGTGATCGCCACGCTTCTTGCGGACGTTTTCGGCCTGCACGTGCAGGCCTACCCGAAGTACGGCTCCGAGAAGAAGGGGCTTCCTACCACGTTCTTTCTCACCGCGGCGGAGGAGCACATCGGCCTGCACTGCGAGCTTGAGCACGTCGAGTTCGTCGCGGTGCTCGACACGAACGCCATCGGGGTAAGAGATACCCTTCATGGCCTGGCGGAGGGGGGAACCCTCTTCGTGCCGTCGCAGCATACGGAGCCGGGCGCGGTGTGGGACAGCCTGCCGGAGCACATGCAGCGCACGCTGCGGGAGCGGTCGATCCGCCTCATCGCCCTCGACGCCACGCGCATCGCGAAGGAGGAGGCACCCACCCCCGACTTGCAGGTGCGGATGCAGGGCATCGCCCTCCTCGGCGTGTTCCTGTACGCGTCGCCGTTTCGGGAGCGAAAGGGGCTCAGCCAGGAAGCGCTTCTCGAAGCCGTCGAGCGCGCCCTGCGAAAGTATTTCGGCCGGCGCGGTGAGGCCACCGTGCAGGCCAACCTGCGCGCCGTGGAGCGCGGCTTCAAAGAAGCGCTCGAGGTGCCGTGCGGGGGCGGGGAGACCGCCAGGCAGGCAGCGCGCGTATAGAAGGGAGGAAAGAGAAGCATGAAAGCGAACGAGGAAGAGAAGAACACGGCGGCGGGAAAACCGAGCGGGCTGGTTGACGTCGACGCGTTCATGGAGCAGGTGCTTGCGGCCTACGCCGACGGAACCGCAAGCGCCGCGCTGCCCGCCGACGAGTACGCCGCGCGGGGCCTCATTCCCGCGGGGACCGCGACGCTCCGGGATTTTTCCCACATTGCTCCCGAGATACCGGAATTCATACGTGAGAAATGCACCGGCTGCATGGATTGCGTCACGGAATGTCCCGACACCGCCATCCTGGCCAAGGTGGTTCCGGAGTCCAGGCTTGAGCCCGAGCTCTCGAAAGTCTCGGAGGGGGAGCATCGGGACTTTTTGAGAAACCAGTTCGCCGAGACGGTGAAGTACCACGGCATGCCCAAGAAGAAGGGGAAGGAACCGGGCCAGTTTGGCCTCTTCGTCGACCCCACGAAGTGCAAGGGCTGCGCGGAGTGCGTGACCGTCTGCGGCGACAAGGCCGCGCTCAAGATGGTCGCGAAGACGAAGCCCATGATGGACGAGCGGGCGAAGGCCTTCGAGTTTTTCGGCTCGCTTCCCGACACCCCGGTCGAGTACATCCACGAAAAGGTCCTGGCCGACATGATGCTCGCCGGCCGCTCGCTCCTCTACACCGGAGGAGGGGGTTCGTGCATGGGTTGCGGTGAGGCCACGGCGATCCGCATGATGCTCGCGGCGACGGGATACGTTTACGGCCCCGACAGCGCGGGGATCGTCGCCGCCACGGGCTGCAACACAGTGTACGGCTCCACTTATCCCTACAACCCCTTCATGGTCCCGTGGACGAACTCGCTGTTCGAGAACATCGCCACGGTCGCGATGGGCGTGCGCGGGCGATGGAACCAGACGGGCCGGGAGAAGAAGCGCCTCTGGGCGATCGGCGGCGACGGCGCCTTGCTCGACATCGGCTTTCAGGCCCTTTCCCGGATGCTCATGAGCGGGATGGACATCAACGTGCTGGTCCTCGACACACAGGTCTACTCGAACACCGGGGGGCAGACCTCCACCGCGTCGTTCATGAGCCAGGAGGCGAAGATGTCCTATTTCGGGAAGGCGCAGCCGGGCAAGACCGAGCGCCGCAAGGAAATCGGCCTCCTGTCCCTCATGCACCATCCAGACGTGTTCGTGGCGCAGACGACGCCGGCGCATGTCAACCACTTTTACCGCGCCGTGATGGCCGCGAACGAATACACGGGCCCCTCCGTGGTCAACGTCTACACGCCCTGCCCGCCCGAGCACGGCATCGGCGACGACGCGTCCGTCGCGCAGGCGCGCCTCGCCGTGAACACTCACGCGTTCCCCCTTTTGATACACGACCCGCGCCAGGGAGAGCGCCTGAGCGACCGCCTCGACCTCAAGGGCAACCCCGCCCTGAAGGACGACTGGTACGTCAACCCCAAGACCAAGGAGCCCGCTGACTTCATCTCTTTTGCCCGCACCGAAGGGCGCTTTGCCAAGCACTTCAACGCGAAGGGGGAGCCCTCCGAAACGCTCCTCAAGGCGCAGGAGGAGCGCCTCGCCAACTGGCGTCTGCTCCAGGAGTTGGCCGGGCTTCGGTAAGGGCGCGCCCGTCGGCTCTCGCGGCCGCTCCGGCAAGCTCTCAGTTCCGTTCAATTAGGGAATTTGTGGTAGGATAATAAATAAGAGAGGCGCGCGCCCAAATCAATTATATTGACTTAGTGATAGTTACATAAACGAAGGCTTTATAAACTTTCAACTGCTAACCGAGTGTATGGAGGCGATGAAAATGCCTGAAGTTATGGATACAACCTTGAGAGACGGGGAGCAGATGGATAACGTTTCTTTCTCACCCAGTGAAAAACTCAATATCGCGAAGAAATTAATCGAGATGGGAATTGGCAGAATTGAGGTTGCAAGCGCAAGGGCCGTGAAAGAGGACGAGGAAGCGCTTGGAAAGATATGCGCCTGGGCGAAAGAGAACGATAGATTGGACTCCATCGAAGTCTTGGGTTTCGTGGACAAGACGGAAAGCGTCGACTGGATTAACAAGAGCGGCGGGAAAGTCATCAACCTCTTGGCGAAAGGTTCCGAGAATCATTGCTCCAAACAGCTCGGGAAAACCCTCGATGAGCACTTAAGCGATATAGGCCAAACCGTGGAATATGCGGCGGGCAAGGGGATGCAGGTCAATGTCTATTTGGAAGACTGGTCGAATGGAATGATGCACTCGGAAGATCATGTTTTCCGGATGGTTAAAGGCCTGGAAGCAATGAAGGTAAGAAGAGTGATGCTCCCTGATACTCTGGGAATTCTAAGCCCCTGGACAACTGAAAAATATGTAAAAGAAATGCTTGCGAGGTTTCCGGAAACGCATTTTGATTTTCACGCCCACAATGACTACGATTTGGGCTCAGCCAATGCTTTATCAGCGTTGAAAGCAGGAGTGCATGGCATTCACGTCACGGCAAACACATTAGGAGAAAGAGCGGGCAACTGCTCACTGTATGCAGTGGTTGCGGGAGCTAAAGATTATCTGAATCTGGACCTCAAAGTAGAAGAAGAAGGTTTTTATGAACTCAAAAGAATGGTTGAAACAGCTTCGGGAATTCGGATGCAGCCGACGGCTCCGATTGTAGGGGAGAATGTGCATAGGCAGACGTCGGGGGTTCATGCGGACGGGGACAGAAAAGCGCGCCTATACATGAATAAATTGAGTGCCGAAAGGTTCGGGAAGTCAACTACAACAGCATATCCTCTGGGAAAACAGTCTGGAGAATCCTCTATTCGGATGAATCTGGAGCAGATAGGCCTTGAACTTGATGATGAAGCCTTGAAGAAAGTTACAAACAGAGTGAGGGAATTAGGGGGAGTCGGCAAGACAGTAATGCCGGAAGACCTGTATTTTATTGCCAAGGACATATTTGAGCAGCCAAAGCAGATGCCTTTCAGATTCTTGAACGCGAAATCTGATATTAGTATGACCGGGGCAAGAATAGGGTATGTCAAAATATTGCTCAATGGCGAGGAATTGGAAGCAACAGGCACGGGAGCAGGCGGCTATGATGCTATCATGAATGCATTGAGATCGGTGATGGCCCAAAAAAACGTTCAGCTTCCGGAGCTGACGGACTATCAGCCGAGAATCCCTCAGGGAGGAAAGACGAGCGCTTTGGTAGAGACTGTAATAGAATGGAAACACGATGACAGATATTTCAGCACCATTGGAGTGGATTCCGACCAGACGATATCCGCGGTAAGGGCAACGGAGAAAATGGTGAACATCATACTCATGAAATATAAATAAAGCCTATACTGCCTCTTATTGCGATATTACAAGAATCCGGCTACTGGGAACTGACCCCCAACCCCTGGCCCCCGGCTTCCGGTCGCGGTGGACGCAGAGCGAAACGCGACGAACGAAAAAACGGAAGCTTGACGGGGCTGCCTGAGAAGAGCTACGATGAAACGCTCCCGTGGCAATATCGCTCGAACAAGCGGGTTCGGGAGGTTGAAGAGAAGGCCATACGGGAAATCTCGGTTAACAACATTCAATGGAAGAGGACAATGACATGAAGCGTGTTTCAGCTTGCATCGTAATTCTTCTGCTTGCGGCCGCGGTCGGGTTTTCGGAAACGGACACGGAGAAGGCCAAGGTCCGCGTCGCCGTGATGGACTTCGACACGTCGGCCCTCCACGGGTCCTGGCCCTACGGCTGGTCGTACACGCAGCTTCAAACCGCGGCGGCGGACAACCTCGTGACCGAGCTGGTCAAGAGCGGGAAATTCTCCGTCATCGAGCGCGAGAAGCTGAATCTCGTGATGAAGGAGCAGAACCTGTCGATGTCGGGCGACATCGACCCGGCGACCGCCGTGAAGTTCGGAAAGCTTCTCGGCGTGCAGCTCATCATCACGGGCTCAGTCACGGAATTCGGCATATCGGACTGGGGCGGGGCCGTTCCCCAGGTGGGCAAATGGAAGTGGGGAGGGGGAATCGGCGGAAAGATGGTGAGCAGCAAGGCCTCCCTCACCGCCCGCCTCATCGATACGACCACGGCGGAGATCATCAACGCCTACGAGGCGGAAGGCAAACAGAAGTTCGGCAGGGGGATGTTCGCCGGGTCCGGCTTCGGCAAGAACTACGATTCGGGAATCGCGTCGAAGGTGCTCGCGAAATCCATCGACAACCTCGCCGCCGAGATCGTCGCCGACGCCGAGGACATCGAGCCCTCCACCGGCACCTGGGTGCCACCGCTTGAGGGCAAGGTCGCGGCCGTCGTTTCCGACAGCAAGATCTACCTCAACCTGGGCCAGGGAAGCGGGCTCGAGGTCGGGGAGAAGCTCGAGGTGCTGCGCGTCGGCCAGGAGATACGTGATCCCGATACCGGAGAGGTCATCGACGTGGAAACCATGAAGGTGGGCACGATCACGGTGACCGAGGTGAAGGAGAAATCCTCGATCGCGTCCGCGACGACGGGCTCCGGATACCAGAAGGGCGACATCGTCCGGCGGCCGTAGTTCCGCCTCGAGCGCGGCTCTCATCCCCCGGCGAGACGACGGTGGCCTCGCCCGGGCCGGCTTTTTCATTCCGTTTGACCCAAACGCTTCCGTGTGATAGCTTCTTAATGCACGGACAGTAAACAAACCAACCACGAAAGGAGATGCAAATGCGAAAAACCTTTGTGACAACCCTGGCCCTGGCGATGGTGCTTGCGGCGCCGGCGCTTTTTGCCGACGAGGCGCCCGAGAACTACTTCGAAGTCTCGGGCGACGCCTGGTTCACCGACTTCAACGGCTTGAGCGACCGCCTCGCGGGAGTTGCTGGTTATGTTTATCCCGCACCCTACAACATGTACCCGTACATGCCCTACTATATGGGAATCGGCAACTCCGATTCTCCCCTCTTTTTGGGGCTTGATGACGAGGACGACGTTGCACCCGTGATTGAGTTTAACTACATCCGCAAGGGAAAGCACGGCTTTGGCGTAAGCTACGCCGGAGCAAAGGAAGAGGATGAGGTAGCCCGGGATGACGCCCCTCTTTACCCATCGACTCTCGAGCCGACCTTCTGGACGGATTTCTTGCTGGGGTTTCCCCTCGTCGCTACTGACGTGAGGGCGAACTTCGAGGCCGAGCTGACGGAATGGAGCGTCTACTACATCCGCGTTTTAAACCGTGACAACGACGATTCCCAGTGGCGGGCGCTGCTCGGATGGAGCGTCATTGATTACGACCAGACCGAGCGACAAAACTGGGGTTGGCTTTTCTACCCCCCGGACTACATGTACACGGCCACGGGCGAAAGCGACATCGGCGCGAACGGCCCGATGATCGGGCTGACGGGCTCCCAGCGCCTTGGACCCGTCGAGGGGTTGAGGTTTCACGGGAGCGCCTCGTTCGCTTACCTGTCGGGGAGCGCGGAAGCCAAGCGAACGGAAACCCACGATCCGCAAGGAATTTTCGGTAGTCCGATGGAAATTTTCACCGTATCCCGTGAGACCGACGAGACGGTGACGAAGATGAATTTGGCGCTTGGGATCTCCTACACGTTCAACTTCGGTCTTGAGCTTCGCGGGGGATACCGCCTCTCCCGGTGGGACAACCTGCCGAACTCCCCAATCGTCAACGCGGCCGCGAACGCGGAGGACAGGGACCGCGACGTTTCGCTCGAAGGTTTCTACCTCGGCCTCGGGTGGCGCTGGGGCGGATAACCATCCGGCGGACGGCCGCGGGAAAAGGCCGTCGCCGGTTCCCGAAAATTTATCGCGGAGGCGGGCTCGATCCCGCCTCCGTTTTTTTCTGAGCTACGGCGCGGTTTGGGAAAGGAGCGCTCGAATCTCCGGCTGCTGCGGCGCCTTGGCCAGGGAGCGCTCGAAATACGCCGCGGCCTCGGATATTTTTCCGGCCTCGAGGGCCGTCCTTCCCAGCTCGTTCAGCACCGCGACGTTGTCCGGGGACGCTTGTTCGGCTTCCCGGAATTGCTCGAGCGCCTTCTCGAAATCCTCCATCCTCCGGTAGAGGATGCCCAGGTTCGCATGGTACTTGTAGTAGCCGGGGTAGAGGCGAAGGGCCTCCAACAAAGCCGCCTCGGCCTTCCCGTGGCGCCCGCGCCCGCCGTGGAAGACGCCCAGCATGTTGTAGAACGAGGACGCTTCCTCATCGTCCTCGGCGTAGGAAACACCCGCCTCGAGCTCTTGCACGGCCTCGTCGAGTCGTCCCAAACGCGCATGGGCCATGGCGAGACGGTAGCGCAATTTGGAGGTGTGCGGAACGGCGTCGACGCCACTTTGGAGCACGGCGAGAGCTTCCGCATCCTCTTTTTGCGTCTCATGGATTTCTGCGATCTCCAGGCAGGCCGTCACGTTGTCCGGCTTCAGTTCAAGCGCCTCCGCGAGATACTCCTTGGCCGCGGCGAGATCGCCCTGCTTGCGTTCTATCATTCCCATGAACTGGTGGGCCGTTGCCGAGGAGGGATCCAGCTTCAGCACCCCCCGGAAAACGGCCAGGGCCTTGTCCCATTCCTCGTCATGAAACAGGATCGTCCCGCGATTAATCCTCCATAGGGTGCGTTCCTTGCCCCTCGGATCACCGCCCTCGTCTCCTTCCCCGCCGCCGATGTATCCGAGAGCCTGGAGCTCCTCGCGCATGGCGTCGATGTCCGTTTGCACCTCCGTGGTGACCTTCTCCCTGGGAACGTCCGCATAGTCAGCCACGGTTGGGGCGTTTTCCCGATCGGAAACGTCCAGGGCCTCCCAAATCACGCCGCCTTTGAGCTCTTTGGAAAGAGGGATGCCTGACAGATAGAGCGCCGTGGGCGCGATGTCGTAGATGGAGGCCTCTGAGATGCGGTGCCCTCGTTTGACGCCGCCTCCGTAGAGCATGACCACTCCGTCGAGGCGGTGCCACGCGACGGGATTCTCCTTGGCCTTGGCCGAGACGAGAGGCCTGCGGTCGCCGCCGCGAAAGCCGTGGTCAGAGCAGATGACCAGCGTCGTGTGCTCCCCCATCATCGCCATAAACTCCCCGACGATGCCGTCGAGAAAGACGTAGCACCGATCCACGGCTTCGCCGAACGCCCGGATGTCCTCCTCGGGGAGGCCGGGAAGCGGCGGCGGCGAATAGTCCGCGAAGAGGTGGGAGAGGGCGTCGGGAAATTTGAAGTACACGCCGAGGAGCTCCGGACGAAACCTTTCCACCAGGTAGGGCGTGGCGGCGCGTTGAAAGTTCACCACGGCAAGATGCGTATAGAAATGCCGCACGGCGGCCCGGCTTTCCTCGGAAAGGTCGTCGAAGGGCGGATTCAGAAAAACCGACAACGCCTCGTCGGATTGTTTGGGCGGGGCGAAGCGCTCCATCAGCTCCAGCTCCAGCTCCGGCGGGTACGTGAGGCCCATGGGCTCCTCGGGCGGATTGTCGACGGGGTACGTGCTGATCTGGTTCGTAATGAGAAAACTGTTTTCAACCAGTTCGGCCGGCCATGAGGAGTACCAGCCTACGGCGCCGCACCGGACGCCGTAGTGCGGGGCAATGTTCCAGAAGGCCGGCGCGCGCCGCCCGAGCGACGAGGCGGGACGCATTTTCCCCTTCTCGTCCTCCTCGAAGAAATGGAAAATCCAATGAGTCTCGGGGTGGCGCCCCGTGGTGACGCTCGTCCACACGATGGGTGAAAGCATGGGCTGAATCGTTCGCAGGTCTCCCCATGCACCCTCCTCGCGGAGCGTTTGAAAATTGGGGAGCTTCCCCTCGGCAATCAAACGGTCGAGCAACAGATTGTCGAGACCGTCAAACCCGAGCAGGATCATGCGGGGAGGGGAAGGACGGGCGCTTCGACGGTATAGGAAATACCCTCCTCCTAAGAGGATGAAAACCAGGATGATGCCCAGGAGCACCTTGAGGAGTTTATGCATAGTGGCTTGGTTTCTTTCAGCCGTACCCTGATAAAGTGGTCTGCGAAAATGTCATCCTACCATCGCCTTTCTCGATGAGCAAACGGGAATTCCGTCGGATTTGGACGACGCGATTCGGGTTCTTCAAGTGTTGGCGATTTCCCTCTATACGGGCTGCCGGGCTCGCCGCCGTGGAGCAGCCGTCCGCTTCAAGAGAATCTCACGCAACGAACGTGAGCCAGTAGGGCACGATGCCCGCAAGGGCAATGATAAGGAGGTCGCTCATGAAGTTGCCGCGCGTGCCTGGAAAACCGTCCATTTCAGCTTTTTCCGTTTCAGTTTCTTTTTCTTTTTTTTCTTAATTTAACTTGACAAAGCAACCGGGAATGCGTATAATAATAGAGAAGAAGCCCCGTTTGTCTTTTTTTTGCTTAACGAACAAAAGGGGCGAGGTGGAATCTTGAAAGCAAGGCTCGGAGGAAACTGCGGGAGGTTGAGAATGCGGAGCGTTGGATTGAAGGCAAGAATTAGCGGCGTTGCTCTTTTCTGCCTAGCCGCTGCCGGCGCGTGGGCCACCCAGGTCCCCGTGATTGATTCGTTCGACGCAACGGCCACCGTGGTGGCGCCGGGGGAGATGATTTCCCTTATCCTTCAAGCCCACGACCCGGACTGCCCCTCCGAGTGCACCTCCGGCTGCGGGCTGTACATCCGCGCCGACCTCACGAGCTGGACCGCTGACGGCGGGAGCTATTCCAACGTGCAAAACGGGGTGAGCAAGAGTCCCTACACGGCCTCGGCGGATTGGACGGCGCCCCTCGCGGAAGGCCAGTACACGCTGACCGTCCAAATTGCGGACAGCGGCGGAATGATGTGCGGCGGCCGCGAGTATGCCTCGCAAAGCCTCGTCGTTTCCGTCACGACCGCGGAGCCGCCCGTCATCACGTCGCTCACCGCGACGCCGGGCGTCGTGGACAGCGGCGGGACCGCTCTCATTGATTGCGTTGCCACCGACCCCAAGGGAAGCCCGTTGACGTATGACTGGAGCACCACGGCGGGCAGTGTGACGAGCTCTTCGCCCTCCGATCCCACGGCGACCTATACGGCCCCCGCACTTGGGAACCAGCAGGCCGTCATCACCTGCACCGTGACGAACGCCGGCTGGGCTTCCGATTCGGCCACGGTCACGGTGGATTCCGTTTACTGGGAAGCGGTGGCATCGTTCGGGTCGGTCGCCGTCTCGCCCACGCGCATCGCGGTGGCCGCGAGCGGTGAATTCGCCGTCTCGGACCCTCCAACACGAAGCGTGAAGTGGTTCAGCGCGACGGGAGACCTTGAAGGCTATCTGAGCGGTGTGGAGAAACCGCTCGGCGTCGCCGCGCTGCCGGGCGGTGGATGGGCGGTGGGCGATGCCGGCTCGGGAAAAGTATCGGTTTACGACGCGGGCGGGACGTGGCTTTTCGACCTCGGTGCGGGTGATGGAGAATTCGCCACCCCTGCGGACGTCGCCGTCGGGGTCGGTGGTGACTTTTACGTGGTGGATAAGGCGCGCGATGTCGTGCGCGTCTACGACGCCGGCGGCGCGTACCTCCGGAGCATAGGACAGAGCGGGCGGGGGGACGGAGAGCTGGCGTTTCCGGTGGCGGTCGCCCTCTCCCCGGACGCCTCGCAGCTCTACGTGTCGGATTTCGGGAACGACCGCGTCGCCGTCTTCCAGAGCGGCGGCACCTGGGTGGCCAATTGGAGAGGAAGCGACATCGACGTGGACGCCTTCGGCGGCATGTGGATGGACGGCGACGGCAACCTCTTCGTGACCGATGTGTTTCAGGGCCGCGTCCAGGTGCTCGATTCAAGCGGCACGCTTCAGGCCTCGATCTCCGAATTCGGAACGGAAGACGGAAAGCTCCAACTGCCGCTTGACTGCGAGGGCGATGCCTTCCATCGCCTCTTCGTCGCCTGCGCCAACAAGGGCAGCGTGGAGGTGTTTCAAATCGGCGGCCGGGCTGTGGCGCCCGGGCCCGCAAGCGGCGTCACGGCCCAGGACGTCCCCGGCGACAACGGCGGGCAAATTAACGTCCAGTGGGCCCTCTCGCCGGACGACGGCGCCGGCCGCGGCACGGTTCTGGGCTACGAAGTGCTCCGCCAGAACCCCGGCGACGGATTCTTCTCGGAGCGCGCGACGGTCGCCGCCGGCACGACCCAGTACGCGGACTCCACCACGGACGGCCTCCTTTATACCTACAAGATTCGCGCGTTCTCCATGGCGCACGCGGCCGATTCGAACGAGGCGCAGGGAACGTCGGTGAACGACCTGCCGCCCGCGACGCCGCTGGGCGTGAGCGCGCTGGCGGACAACGCGGGCAACGTGACGGTTTCCTGGGCCGCCAACGCCGATCCGGACTTGGCGGGATATTTCGTGGCTTACGGGACGGCGTCCGGCAGCTACGGCGCGGAAGTCGCCGCGGGCCTTGCAACCTCTTACACGTTCTCGGGTCTCCCCGAGGGCATCACGCACTACTTCGCCGTGCAGGCGGAGGACACGGCGGCCAACCGGAGTCCTTACAGCGCCGAGGTTTCCGCCGTCCCGCAGCGGATACCCTCCGCCCCCGCGGGGGTCACGGGAGCGGACACCTGTCTGGGCGGCCAGCTTCTCCTGTGGTGGGCGCCCAATCCGCCGGCGGAGACCGTGGAGAGCTACTTGGTGAACGTCGTGAATTCGGGGACGGGCCAGGTGACGGTCCGAGTGGTTGTGGAGCCCTTCTTGCGCGTCGGCGGGCTTGAAGACGGCGTGCTGCACACCGTGTTGGTGGCGGCCATTAACGACATCGGAACCATGGGGCCGTTTTCCGCGGGATTCCCCCTGGTTCCGAGCGATACGGCCGAGGCGCTTCCCGCCATGGGAGAATACGGAAACATTCCTTCCGACCCCTATCCGCACAGCGATTCCATGGGATACACCTTCCAGAAGCGTTCCGACGACGTGGTTCTCGCGTACGAGATAACCGAGGTTTCCCAGGACGAGGTGGAGCTCTTCATCAACGACGTTTCGCTGGGCTTCGTGGCCGAGCATGCCTCGGCGACGTGGTCGGCGACCCGGACGGTGAGCATCCCCCTGAGCGCGCTGCAAGAGGGCGTCAACAGCGTTCTGTTCAACAACGACCTCAATCCTCTCGGCAACGAGGTTTGGGGCGTGCGGGGGGTCTACGTCGTGCCCCATGCGCCCTCGCAGGTGCAGGCCCTGGCCGACAACTCCGTCGTGTTCTTGAGCTGGGATTACGTTAGCGAGGACGCCCTGCTCGGCTACCGCGTCTATCGCTGGGATTCCGTCCTCGGGCAATTCGCGAGGCTTTTCGACGTGCCCATCGACAAGACGACGTACGTGGACACCGGGCTCACGAACGGCGAGACCTATCTGTACGAGGTCCGCACCGTCATCGCGGGCGACATAGAAAGCGCGGGCGTCCAGGTTTCGGCCACGCCCACCTGGCAGAGCCCGATGGCCGGCGTCTACGACGTATACGTGACGAAGGTGGGCGACGACCTGCTCGTGGAGTGGACGGAGATCACCGCTTCGAAGAACGCCGGCTCGCCGCCCAAGGCGGTCACGAGCTACCTCTTGGAGTGGGATACGACGCCCCAGTTCCCGGGCGGCTGGTCCGTCTTGGTTTCGGGGAATTCGGAAATCATTACGGGCGGTGCGTTGTCGCCGCCGGACAACCTATTCATTCGGGTGACGGGGCAATGACGGCGATGAAACGGTTGGGCGCATTCGCGGGATTCGTCGGGCTGCTGGGCCTGATGGGCTTGCTTTTCGCAACGGACGCTCCGCACGATTTGTCCTTCGAGGTGGAGTGCGCCTCGTGCCATGTTGCGCACGCCACGTTGGGAGGCCCTCTCACAAACGCCACGACGAACGCCCTCGTCTGCCAGCAGTGCCACAACGCGCTTTCCGATTTCCCCATGCTCGAAACGTCCAACGTCACCGTTCCCGGTGTGGTGGGCACGACGCACCGGTGGGGCGCGGAGGCGACGAATACCGCTTACGGCGCGAAGCCCCCGGGCAACACCGAGATGCAGCTGCGCATGGACGGTACGCTGATTACGTGCTCGACCTGCCACGACCAGCACGAGACGAACAACTGGGGTCCTCAGCGCCTAAGCTTGGATGAGATTGCGGGACCCGCGGGCGGGGTCGTCTTCCAGGTGGATCCCGCCGCGAACCCGAAGATCTATCTCATCAGAATCATCGCTGGTGGCAAGGCGGGCACGGAGGCGACATACGTATTCTCGAACGACAACGAGCGCACGTGGTGGGGCTGGACCGGCGCCGCCTGGGATGAATACCCCGCCAGTGCGCCCGCGCGCCTGACAAGCGAGACACCGACTTATCAGGAACTGAACGACGGCGCGAATGTACAGGTGACATTCGACACGTCTGGCGGAGACTTTACCGCCGAAGACCGCTACGAATTCTACATCGGTTACCCGTTCCTGCGCGCGCCTCTTGACGACGGTGTTAACGTGTTCTGCCTCGACTGCCACGCGGAGCGCGGCATGGGGTACGCCGATGTGGACGGTCCCTACACGGGAAGCAACTTCAGCCACCCCGTCGGCGAGGGGCTGAATGCCAACTTGGCCGGCTACGATCGTGGTACGCCCCTTGATGTGGATGGAAAAGCCCAGGGCGCCTCCGACGACACTAACGCGACGAACGACCTCGCACTCGACGGCGGCATCGTGCGGTGCCTCACCTGCCACGACGTGCACTATACGGACTCGAACTCCGCCACGGTGGACAAATGATGCGATACGTGACGTGTAAGAGATTCTCACTGTTGTTTGCGTTCCTGGCGGCGGCGCTCGCCTTCGCGCCCGCCCTGGCCGACGTGGCCGTCATCCAGCCCTCGCAGCAGGACTCCTACGTTGACCGTGCAAACACAAAGGTGAACTACGGCACGGATCCCACGATGTCCGTGGGGAGGGCGGGGAACAACACGCAGACGCGGAGTCTCGTGCAATTTGATCTTTCGTCCATTCCGGCGGGCGCGACCATCAATTCGGCGCAGCTCGAGCTCTACGCGGAAGCGGCGGGCACGGACGCGGCGGCGGTCCAGGAACTCTACGACATCACAGAGGCGTGGGTCGAGACGACCGTTACCTGGCAAGGTCAGCCCGCCAATTCCGGTACGGTCAGAGGCTCGCTGGCGCCGGGCACGTCCACGGGCTGGAAGATATGGACGGTTACCGCCTCGGTGGTCCAGGGTTGGCTCGACACCCCCGCCACGAACTACGGACTGCTGGTCAGGCTCGCCGCGGAAAACGCAAACGTGGGCTTCTGGCTTTACGCCACGAGGGAGAACGCCACATCGGCGAACCGTCCCATCCTGCGCGTCGATTACACGGTGCTTGTTTGCTCGATGACGGGAGCTACGGCGACAGCGCTTGGGCCGACGACGTTCTGCGACGGCGGGAGCGTAGACATCGTCGCCGCTCCCGTGGGCGGGACCGGCCCGTTCACGTACCTGTGGGCGCCGAACGGCGAGACGACGACGGCGATTACGGCGACGACGAGTGGGGGCTATGACTGCGAGGTGACGGACACTGGGGAACCGGGCTGCGTGGAAACCACGAACACCGTCACGGTGACGGTGAACCCGAACCCGACGGCGACGATAACGCCGAGCGGGCCGACGACGTTCTGCGAGGGCGGGAGCGTGACGTTGACGGCGAGCGATACGGGAGCGGGGACGGCTCCGTATACGTACCTGTGGGCGCCGGGCGGCGAGACGACGACGGCGATCACGGTGACGACGGCCGCGACGTACACGGTGGAGATAACGGATGACAACGGTTGCGTGGACACGTCCGCGGGCGAGACGGTGACGGTGAACGCGAAGCCGGCGACGACGATTATAGAGACCTGCGGGAATCCGGACTCGACGCTCGACGCGAACGCGTCGGGCGGGACGCCTCCGTACACGTACTCGTGGAGTCCGGACTCCGAGACGTCGACGGTTATCACGAAGCCGTGCGAAACGGGTCCGTATGACGTGACGGTGACGGATAGCAAGGGCTGCTCGACCACGTCGGACCCGGTGAGCACGTGCGCGTGCGTGGTGTGCGGGATGACGGGAGCTACGGCGAGTGCGGGAGGGCCGACGACGTTCTGCGAGGGCGGGAGCGTTGTGCTGACGGCATCAGCGACGGGAGGGACGGGGCCGTTCACGTACCTGTGGGCGCCGAACGGCGAGACGACGACGGCGATCACGGCGACGACGAGCGGGGGCTATGACTGCGAGGTGACGGACACGGGGGAGCCGGGCTGCGTGGAAACCACGAACACCATCACGGTGGTGGTGAACCCGAACCCGTCTACGACGATTGTGGAGACGTGCGGGGATCCGGACTCGACGCTCGATGCGAACGCGTCGGGCGGGACGCCTCCGTATACGTACTCGTGGAGTCCGGACTCCGAGACGTCGACGATTGTCACTAAGCCGTGCGGAACGGGTCCGTATGACGTGACGGTGACGGATAGCAAGGGCTGCTCGACCAAGTCGGCCCCGGTGAACACGTGTGCGTGCTCCGCCCCGACCGTCACGGTGACGCCGACCAATCTTGCGCCGGGAGCGGTCACGCAGGGCCAGCCGGGCGTGGCGATGGAGCGGCTCGCCGTGGCAACGGACTTCGGAACAGCCTCGTGGACGAAGGTTAAGGTGGACCTTTACACGACGACGACGGCCGCCGACGGCGACATCGCTGCGGTGAAGGTTTACGACGACGCGGGAGCCACCACGGTGGGCTCGTTCGACATCGGGGATGGGGATACCGAAATCGGCTCGGGCACGTTCTCGGGCGGGACGGTGACGATCACTTTCGGGGCGGCGCAAAACGTCACGGCGACGACTTCCTACTTCTACGTCGTTTTCGACATTGCTTGCGCGTCTACCGTGGACAACAACGTGGGTATCCAGATCGTGGACGAGACGTACTTCACGATGGACCAGACCGTGAGCAGCGCCAACATGCCCTTCAACTCCCTGGATTCGCTGATCCTTGCGTCCCTGATGATAGTGACGCCGGCGAACCTCGCTCCGCCGAGCGTCACGCAGGGGCAGACCGGCGTGGCGATGGAGCGGATGGCGCTGGTGACGAATTACTGCAGCGTGTCGTGGACGGCCATTCGGGTGGACCTCTACACCACCGGCGTGGCGTTCGACACCGACGTGGCCGCGAACGGCGTTCAGATTTACGATGACACGGGAGGCACACCCGGTTCGTTCGACGGGACCGACGTGCTCATCGGACAGGGGACGTTCTCGGGCGGGACGGTGGCCATAACGCTCGCGCCGGCCCAGGTCATCACGACGGCGTCGCAGGACTTCTTCATCGTGTACGATATCGACCCCGCCGCCGTGGTCGGACACAAGGTCGGCATCCGCATCGCGGATGAGACGTACTTCACCACGACCGGCGCTGTGAGCAACACTTTCGTCCCGTTCAATTCCACCGACTCGGAGATTATCACGTCCGGCGGAATGGTCCCCGACCAGGTAACGGATTTCGACGCCTCGGACGGCGAGAGCACTCAGAGCACGCTCACCTGGACCAATCCTCCCGACCCCGCGCTCGCCGAGGTCGTGGTGCGGCGCAAGACGACGGGCTTCCCCGTGGACAACACGGACGGCACGCAGGCCTATCTGGATTCGTCACCGACGCCCGGCGCAAAAGTGAGCACCGTTGATTCGCCGCTCGTGAACGGCACTACTTACTACTACGCCGTCTTCGGGAAATCGAGCGACAACGAGTGGAACGACTCGGTGGACGCCGGCAAGAACGCCGATACGGCGTTTCCGCAGGACCTAGCGGCCCTCGTGTCATCCCCCACGGTGCTGATTCTTTCGCCGGTCGACGGGAGCGCCGTCGGGGGCACCGTCACGATCAAGATTTCGGCCTTCGACGCGGACAACCTGGCCGCGGTCGATCCAATCGTGCAAGTCTCGTTCGACGGTGCGGCGTGGTCTAACGCGATGCTCAACGCGAACTACCCAAACGACGCCACCAAGGGAATCTACGAATACGTCTGGGACACGACCGCAACCGTGGGAGCGGACGTCGAGGTGGCGCAGCCCATCTTCTACCGCGGCTACGACACTTCGGGTAACCCTTCACCCGTTCGCGTCGCGACCGTGACCGTAAGGAACTCCGGCGGGCTGCCCATGGGCGACGGCATGCTCCTCAGGCGTGCGAACGACGCGCAGCTCTGCATGGACTGCCACGCGCTCTCGACGCACTCGAGCGAGTTTATCGACACGGGCTACGGCGCCTGGGCCGTGAACTGCCGCACGTGCCACACGCCGCACAGCACCAGGAACATTTACCTTGTCCGCGAGACGATTAAGACGCCCAACAGCGGTTATCGCGACGTCCTCTTCAAGGCGCTCACCGGCACAAAGGGCGACAACACGTCCGGCGTCCTCGCGGACGACACCGACACGGTGCAGACGAATCTTTGCGAGGTGTGCCACACCAAGACGAAGTACCATCGAAACGACGCGGGCCACCCGAACCCTGGCCACAAGAACGCCCAGGACTGCACCTCGTGCCACCCGCACGGAGAGGGATTCAAGGCCTCGGGCGGCGACGGCGGCGCGGACTGCGACAGCTGCCACAGCGACCTCACGGGTGCGCTGGGCGACAACACCGCGAAGTACCACCACTACCTGCAGAACTTCAGCATGTCCACGCCGTATCCCGCACAGGCGCAGTTCGCCCCGGGAGACGAAGAGGACACGGATCGCCGGTGCCTCATGTGCCACGTGGACCACGAAATCTTTAGCCCGGACCCGGCCAAAAACCCCGAAAGCCCGGGCCGTTCCTACAACCTGCGCACGAACGTGACGGTGCAGCCCATTAAAGGCGAGGTGTGGGATAAGACAAAGGGCTATATAAACACCGACTTTGACAACTCGCTCCCGGCCCTGGAGGGCGGCATCTGCACCTCGTGCCACCAGTACGAGCAGACGAAGAACACCGCGAAGCAGAAGAGCGACGGCACGACGAAGACGCCCGCCATAAACATTGCTAGCTACGACGCGTCGGCGCACGACTACGCGACGCCCACCTCGACGTTCACGGACAGCTCGACGTTCAACGCGAACTGCTCCCGCTGCCACATCGACACCAAGTCTCCAAATAAGAGCAGCATGGACGCACAGGGGGGATCGACCTACAAATTCGGACTTCACGACTCCGACCTGAGGCGCCTCGTATCCAACTACGGCGACGGAGCAGCCACGGATCCCTACGAGGAGGGCATGTGCTACAACTGCCACGACGACTTGGGCGACGGCTTGGACTACTACGACGTTACGGCGATGAGCACCGGCTCGCAGGGCATCCGCGCCGCCTTCGGCTCGACGTACACGCACCCCGTCGACCTGACCTCCGGCGTGCACCTGCCCTATGGAGAGGGCGAGTCGAAGGGATGGAACCCGGACGGAAGCCGCCACGTCGAGTGCGGGGACTGCCACAACCCGCACGTGGCCCAGGCTGGGAACCACACGCCCGGGGCGGGCGGGATTGGATTATGCAATCTCGGTGCCCGCGGCGTCGCCTTGGACCCCGCCACAGTCGCCTCCGACTCCACGTTCCGGAGCGTCACGTACACGGGCTACACGGACTCGCCCACGGAGCAGTACCAGATTTGCCTGCTGTGCCACTCCGAATGGGGCTGGGACGCCACGCCGCCGAACACGATCTCGAGCTATCCCGAGGGGTCACCGAAGGCACAGACCGACGTGGGCAAGGACTTCGACGTGGACAACTATGCCTTCCACCCGCTGTTCGCCGTGGGCCTGAATCAACCGCCCGATACCGCGAATGCGAATTGGGATTTGGGGACGGCCAAGTCTGGCGACAAGTGGGAACCCGGCGACGGGACGGGAACGGGCCTTTCCAACACGTTCGTGGACGGCTGGGGTCAGGACAGCCTTGTGACCTGCAGCGACTGCCACGAGTATTCCGACCCGGCGGGGCCGCGCGGCCCGCACGGCTCGGCCTACCGCTGGCTCCTAAAAGGTGTGGACATCTATGTAACGGTTACCTTGGATGATACTAACGGTAAAGGCGGTACCTTGGTGAGGTACCCGAACATGAACGATTACACAGGCGGCGTTCCCAGTACGAGCGACGCGGACGACGAGCTTTACACGATGGAAAACTTCTGCATCAACTGCCACCGCGGCGACGTGTACGGCTGGGGGGCGAACAAGGGTGGCGGGACCCATAATGCGCTTAGCCGTTTGGAGCACCAGGGAGGGGAAACGTCCTCGTCTTGCATGGGCACGGCTGGTCCAACTGGTAGTAGTAGTAGCGGAACGTTATATCCCATCGGCTGCCTGAACTGCCACGGCGGCCTGGGCGCCGGCGAGATCCATGGAAGCACCCGCGGCGTAGGCTCGAAGGGCAGCAACGCCATGGGCGTGCGCTTTACCAACGGCTCCTCGTGGACAGGACACGACCTGGGCGACGACTCACCCGAAGAGATAGGCTGCTACACACCAGGCAGCGCCGACAGTTTAACCACGTGCACCGCTCACGAGACTGGAAGGTTCGCGGCACCAACCTACTACTACGACTATCCGGGCCAATAGCGCGGCGTTATTATATAGGAGGAGTCTGTCCACTCGCCTTCGCGTAGCCTTCGGCGGAGCGAGGTTGGCGGAAAAAGTGCGGTTTTTCGGCTGTTTTCTGCTATAATCTCGTGTGAAAATAACACGTAGAGCGACAACGACGGCGCGCCGCTCGCCTCTTTGCTTCCCGGCCCTCGTTTCGGGCCTCTTGCTCCTCGTCTCGGGCGCGGGCGGTGTCCTCCTCCATTCCCAGGCCGCGAAGCGCCATCCCCGGCTCAAGAACACGGAGGAGGCCACGTGCCTGCGCTGCCACAAGACTGTCAAGCTCCCCAAGGGGCTGCATGGGGCGCTCGAGCTCTCGGACTGCCTGGCCTGCCACGAGGTGCAGCCCACGATGGACAACAGGGCCATCGTCTCGCTCAAGGAGCGGGGGAGGGAGCTCTGCCTCGACTGCCACGAGGACGTGGCCAAACGGATCGAGGAGGAGACGCCGCACAAGGCGCTCCTTCAGGAGCGGGAGTGCCTCTCCTGCCACCGCCCGCACAACTCGCCCTACGGGAATCTCCTCGACCAGGAGGACGCCCAGGCGATGTGCCTTTCGTGCCACGAGGGCGTCGCCGGGGCGCTCCGCTCCTCCCATCCCCACGCCGCCGTCGAGATGGGGGGCTGCTCCACGTGCCACGACCCGCACGCGAGCACCCATGGAAAGCTCCTGACGGATTCCGTCCCCTCGCTCTGCGTTGCATGTCACGACGTGGACGCGGCACTCAAGACCAGGCACGCCGGCATGGACATCTCGCGGGAGGTCTGCACCGCCTGCCACGACCCGCACGGAAGCGACGCGCCGGGCATGCTCCTTGCGGGCTCGGCGCACCCGCCGTTCGCGGAAAGGATGTGCGAGAGCTGCCACGCCGAGGACCGCGCTCCCATGCCCGCGCTCTGCACGGCGTGCCACGACGACATAGAAGGCGCCCTGCGCGCCGGCGTGGAGCACATGCCCGCCTCGGAGGACTGCACGCTCTGCCACAACCCCCACGCGAGCCGCGAGGAAAAACTCTTCAAGCAGGCCATGCCGGGCCTCTGCACGGACTGCCACGACTCGGG
The DNA here is from genome assembly GCA_020349885.1 of Acidobacteriota bacterium. Classification (NCBI taxonomy): domain Bacteria; kingdom Pseudomonadati; phylum Acidobacteriota; species Acidobacteriota bacterium. Next base: position 1,997,272 of record CP070701.1, on the reverse strand, counting down.
CGATAAGGCGTTTCAAGACAAGCACGGCGGCCTGGTTCCCCGGAAGTGCTCCCTGTGCCACAACCCCCATGGAAGCCGCGAGCAGGGACTTCTCTCCGGCTCGCGCCTCCACGCCCCTTTCGGGGAGGGCAAGTGCAAGAGCTGCCACTACGGCTCGGGCAAGAGGGGCAAGGTCAGCCTCCTGTTCGAGGGCGACCGCCTCTGCTTCCGGTGCCACGAGGAGATCGAGCCGGAAACGAAGCTTCCCGTAGTCCATGCCGCCCTCGGCGAGGGCTGCACCGCCTGCCACGACCCGCACTTGAGCGGGAGCGGCCGCCTCCTCCGGGGCGAGCAGGGAGAGCTTTGCGGGGCGTGCCACGATATCAAGGACGCGGAGTTCGCGGAGCGCCATGCCAACGCCGGTCTTTCGGCGGCCGTGTGCACCGGATGCCACGCCCCGCACGGGAGCGCGAACGAGAAGCTTCTGGCGGGGGAGGCCGTCCACTCTCCGTTCGGGGAGCGGATGTGCGAGGCCTGCCATGCGGGGCGCGACGGGCGCGGGCGCACGGCGTTCGTTGAAAGCGGCGCGGCCATGTGCGTCGCGTGCCACGACGACGTGGAGGCGCAAACCGGGAAAAAATTTCCGCACGCCGCCGCGGAGGACTGCGCCTTCTGTCACACGCCGCACGCCGGGCGCGAGGCGCACCTCCTGCGCCGGCCGCTCCCGCGGATGTGCGGGGAGTGCCACGACGTCAAAGACGACGACCTTCGCGCCAGGCACGGCGGCTTCGACATAAGCGGCGCGGCGTGCACCGCCTGCCACGCGCCGCACGGGAGCGACGCGGAATTCCTATTCAAGGCTTCCAACAATCATGCCCCGTTCGAGGGGCGCATGTGCGACTCGTGCCACGAGCAGGGCGAGGGCGGAGAATTGACGCTTATGGAGGAGGGCAACCCGCTCTGCCTCGCGTGCCACGCCGAGGTAACGGAGGGCAAGCCCGCGGCGCTCCTTCATTCCGCCATCCCGGAGGAAGGCTGCACCGCCTGCCACGACCCGCACCTCGCGCCGCACCCGAAGCTGCTGCCCGCAAGCGGCGAGGCTCTCTGTTTCCGCTGCCACGAGGATATCAAGAAATTAACGAAACAAAAATTCCCGCACGGCGTGCTCGATATGGGAGGCTGCGACAGCTGCCACGCCTCGCCCCACGCGACGGACAACGAGAATCTCCTGGCCGATTCGCTGCCTTCCCTGTGTACGATGTGCCACGACCCGGGCGACTTGAAGGAAGCGCACGCGGGACACCCCGTCGGGGACGCCCGCTGCACGCGCTGCCACGACCCGCACGGCTCCTCCGAGTCGAAGCTGGTGCGCCCCCTCGCGCACCCGCCCTTCGCCGAGCGCATGTGCGAGGGCTGCCACGACGAGCCGCGGGAGGGGCGCGTGACGTACCAGATGGAGGGGAACGACATGTGCTTCGCCTGCCACGGCGATAAGGAGGAGCAAGTTGCGAACATGCCGATGGTTCACGGGGCCGTTGAGGCGGCTGGCTGCGCGGGCTGCCACGAGCCGCACACCTCGTCCTCGGAGCAGCTTCTCCTCGAACCGATGCCCGACCTCTGCCTCTCGTGCCACGACGACGTCCTCTCGAACGGCCCCACCGTGCACGCCGCCGTGGAGCGCTGGGGCTGCGCCCTCTGCCACGAGCCGCACGCGACGAGCGCGGAGAAGCTCCTGCGCGCCGAAGTCAACACCATCTGCCGCGCCTGCCACACCGAGACCGCGCCGCAGGAGGGCTTTCTGTCGGACCATGGAATTGACGAGGCGGAGCGGGCGGCGTTCAGGAAAGTCCCCCTTCGCGGTGATTTTGACCACCCTCGTTACGGACATCCCGTGAAGGGATCGTTCAAGCTCGACGTGGGCGCTAAGGAATGGAAACCCATTGACCTATCCTGCGTTTCCTGCCACAATCCCCACAGCGGTATGGAACGACGGCTCTTTCGGAATAAAGTGGACAACGAGATGGCGCTCTGCGGGACATGTCACATGAAGTAAGATGCGCTGCAAAGAAACCATGAGAAACGCGGTTAAGCTCGGGCTCGTTTTGGTGTGCGCGCTGCTGGTTGTGTTTACAGTGGCCGCGGAAAAGGAGAAGAAGGGGAAAAAAAAGAAAGCAAAGGCCGTGGATTGGAGCGAGTCTACGAAGATTGTGTGGCCGCCTCCCCCCGCCGAGCCCGTGATTCGCTTCTTCGGCTCCTATTGGGGTGATTTCAATTTTCCGGAATCAAGGAAGGGCCGTTTATGGAAAAAGCTTGTCGGCGAAAAGCAAGATGACCGGTACATCTATCGCCCGTTCGACGTGGCCGTGGATTCCAAACGGCAGCGCATCTACGCGTCCGCCTATGCCTACATCGGCGTGTTCGACATTGTAAATAAGAACTATTCCCAGTTCACGGGAAAAGCTCCGTACTTGCTCCGGTACGTGACGGGCCTTGATGTGGACGATGCGGGCAATTTCTACGCCGTCGATGCGAAGTCGAAAGTCGTGGTAGCTTTCGACCCGTGGCAATCGCCTATCAGGACGTATGGGGACGCCGAAACGTTCGTACATCCCGTGGATGTGGGGGTGAACGAGAGCCTCGGCCGTGTTTACGTGAGCGACAGCAAGGCGAACGCCGTGCACGTCTTCTCCAAGGAGGAAGGCAAGCTGCTTTTCTCTTTCGGCTCCTTGGGGTCAGAGGACGGCCAGTTCTACAAACCGGGACACATCTGGGTGGACGAGGAGGGGCTCGTCTACGTCACCGATTTCTTTAATTTCCGCGTCCAGGGATTCGACGCCGACGGGGAGTTTCTCTTCAAGGTCGGCTCCCTCGGCACGAGTCCGGGAAACCTTGCGAAGCCCAAGGGTGTGGCGGTGGACAGCGAGGGACACATCTACGTCGCGGACTCGGCGTTCGGCAACGTCCAGATCTTCAACCGTGAAGGCGAGATTCTTCTCGTGTTTGGCGAGCACGGCTGGGAAGACGGGCATCTTAATCTCCCTTCGGGCATTTTCATTGACGACAATGACCGCATCTACGTCGCCGACTCCGTCAATTGCCGCATAAGCGTTTTCGAGTTCCTGGGCACACCTGAAGAAACGCCGGGCGCGTCCGAGGCGAAGGCGCCGTAGCGGGGTGCTGCGTGTTTGCGAACGCTACTTGCCGGGAGGAAGATAGCCGGATCTGAAATCCCTCCGCGCCTTCAGCAACGTGGTTTCGCCCGGATTGTAGAAGAGTCCCTCTTTCAGAAGCTTCAAGGCCGCTTCCGTTTCGCCCCGACGGTGGAGCAGGCGGGCTTCGATTTCGAAGGCATTCGGGTAGTACGGATTCTTTTTCTTCGCGATTCGCGCATAGGTCAGGGCCTCATCCAAACGCTCCTGGTTTTCAAGCGTCTCGGCCAGCCCGGTTGCCGCGCTGTAATAGGACAGGCGGCTCCAGGGATATTCCAGTGTTTTGCGAAAATGTCCTTCCGCCTGCGTGTAATCTTGTTCCCGGAAAGCAAGCGCTCCTGAAGCAACCAAGGCATACGGCAGGTCGGGCGCCTTGTCCAAGGCTTCTTTCAAGAATGTTTTGAGCTGCGCCGGCTCTTTCTGCATTTCGGGATTCTTGAGCGCCCGTACAACTTCGATTGTTGCCTGCAAGAGAACCTCATTGTGCTTTTCGCCTTCCTCTTTCCACGCACGTATGTTTTCAACCATCGCCTCGTCGCCTTTTTCTTCAAAAGCATCAAGGAATCCCGAGACAATCGGCTCGCGCCGTTCCCTCCAGTAGTCATAGACACTGGTCTTGTTCTTTATCTCGAGTCCGGACAGGTACATGTGATTGATTATTGCTTCCACTGCTTCCTCCATGGGTATGCCGGGTACCGTCTTCTTGAGACCGGCGGCCTTGCTTTTTGCGAATCGCTCAAGGAGGTCCACTCCAATGCTCTGACGCCCCACCTTGAAGAAGTCGTAAGGCATCCGGTGCTCCAGCCATACGTTGTCGTCCGTGTTGCGCTCCACCGTATCGGCGATGTATTTTTCCACCTCGTCCGTACCGGCGAGAAAGAAGAAGAGAAGTTCGAGGGGATTCCGAATCTTGAAGTCGTAAAACGCTTTGCGGACATCTTCCTGGTTGAAGCGCTCCTCGAGAGTTTCCCACTGGATCGTGATCGGCTCGCGCGAAGCGAGGATCACCGAATCGCCCAACCTTGACATGAAGATGGCTACGTGCGGGAATACTTCATGCAGGGTCGCCAGCACGACCTTGAACGTTTCCTCGGAGACCTCGTAAAGCTGAAGCCATTGGCAGAAGATGCCGTCTGGCGCCAACCGCGCGCTTACCAGCTTGTAAAAATCGGCCGTAAAGAGATTGGAGACTCCTGCAATCCACGGATTGGAAGGCTCCGACGTAATGATGTCGTACACTTTGTCCGTGTAAGTCATCTGGGTGCGCCCGTCTTCGAGCACCAGGCGTGAGCGGGGGTCGGCGACGGGATCGCCGTTGAGGAACTTGAAATACAGGGTCGAGCCTTCCATGACGCCTTCCTCGATCTCCAGGATGTCGAGCGATTCGATGGAGGGATGGCGGAGCATGGTTCCGGCAGTCATGCCGCTTCCGAAGCCGATGACGGCCACACGGCGGGGATTGCGGGCAAACAGCACCGGAAGCTGCCCGCTGAAAAGTTGAGTGTAAAGATCCGGGGTGAATGAGCTGGCATCCGCCTTACCGGATACCCTCAGAGTGACGTTGCCCGGGGATCTTAGAATCGCCACGGTCGTGTTGACGCCCTCGCGGTAGAAAAGCATCGACTGTCCCTTGAGCCTGACCCTTTTGTTGAATTTTTCCACACTGCTCATTTCACGGTATAAACCTTGATTGAGAAGAAGTGCGTTCCAACCGGGAAGAATCGCCATGCCCGCAACCACGCCGACGGCGGCGGTAAGGGCGAACGCTGCCTTTGGAACTATCCTCACTTCCCGCACGGCCATGCACAGGATGATCCCCAACCCCACGCTCATTCCGCTCGCTATCAGCACCGTCCTCCACATTCCTATCCCCGGCACCAGCCAAAACCCCGCAGCCAGACTTCCTACGATCCCCCCAATCGTGTTCAACACGTACAATCCTCCCACGTTGCCCTCCGGCCTCATTCCTTCTCTCGCCGCCTCCCGGAACGCCCTCACCGCCACCGGAAACATAGCACCCATCCCCAAAGTCGGCAACAAGACCACCATTCCCGCGATGACTCCCTGCGCCGCGATGCTCCACTCCGCCCCCCTTCCGCTCGCAACCGTCTGGAACAAAGCAAAATACCACTCCGGCAACTCGTTGTAGAACGCCATCGTCGCCAACGCCGTCAGCCCGATCGCCGCTTCCATTCCCGCCATCACCATCAACGGCCTCTTCGTTGTCTGCGCCCACTTCGCCGCCGCCACGCTTCCCAGACCCACTCCCACCAGGAACATCGCCAGCATCACCGAAAACGCGTGCACGCTCGGCCCAAGCACCAGTGCCAGCAGCCGGAACCACCCCACCTCGTACACCATCGCCACCGCTCCCGACACCAGAAACACCCCCCCGATCAATCCCTGCAATCCCGTCCACCCTCTTCGCCCCGCTTTTCCCCCTGGTTTTTCTTCAGGCTCTTTCCCCCGCTCGATTCCCGTTGCTTCAGCGGCTTCCTGTGTCCGCACGTCCGTGATGACTCCCACCCGCCGGTGTATAAACCACGCCACCACGCCCACCACACCGTCCGTCACCCCCACCGCAATGCACGTCTTCAACAACCCGAGCCACGGCACCAGCACAAACCCCGCCGCCAGCGTCCCCGTCACCGCCCCCAGCGTGTTCACCCCGTACAGCATCCCCGCCTCAAAGTCGTACTTCTTCTTCCTCCTCCCGTACGCCCCCACCACCACCGGAAGCGTCATCCCCATCAGCGTCACCGGCACCATCATCACCACGAACACCACCGCGAAGCGCGCCAGCAGGAACGTTCCGTGCCCGGGCTCAAGGGTGTTGTAGAGCACCCGAAACAGCGGCTCGGTGGAGCGGAATAGCGGAATGGAGACCATTCCGCAGAGGGCGATGACCCACTCCATCGCGGCGTAGGCCATCACGGGGGTGCGGACGAGCTGTGCGTAGCGGCCGGCGAGGCCGCTGCCGAGGCCGAGGCCGGCCATGAAGGCGGCTACGACGGTGGAGACGGCGTAGAGGGTGTTGCCGAGGATGTAGGAGAGTTCCTTGGCCCAGGCGACTTCGAGAGCGAGGCTTGTCGCTCCGGAGGCGAAGAAGCACAGTCCAAGCAGCCACCTGTTCATGAAAGAAACGCCGTCCTTAGCCCCGGGGCGCGGGAGGAAATCCGTTGGTTGCGCATAAGAGGAGTTTCAGTATACGGAGGTCGGAGGGTGTCTGCAACCTTGCCGAAATTTCCGATGAAGGCGCGAGTATCCATGGCCCCTCCCGTAAGGGCGGGGGGGTGTTTACACGGGGACCGTTAAAGCCCCGAAGGGGCGTCCGGGTGGTGCGCAATTACCCCATATCAATAGCAAGACACAGGGGCCGGGTCCCTTGGTAGGAGGAGGAAAAATAAGACAGAAAGGCTTAAATATGAGAATTTTTTCAAAAAATTCCCTTGACAGCGGCGAATTCTTAAGGGTAGAATTAGGACAGAAGGGTATGAATATGCTTTTCTACAAAGCGTTGTCTCATGAGAAATCAATGTGTCAGACACAGTAAAAGACAAGGAGAACGTAAATGAAGATGAAACTATTGCTCACCGCAGCACTTGGTGTGGCGGCGGGAGCACTGTTGGCGGGTTTGATGTTGACCCCGGCGCCGGCATTCGCCGCAACGGGCGACATCCTCACGAACGCCGCCAATATGCATAACTTCGCTACGTCGGCGACGCACGACACCAAGTCGGACACCACGCGAAGGTGCGACTTCTGTCACTTCCCGCACGCTGACGGCACGCTCTTGGGTGCGGCAGGTAAGACGATCGCTCTGTGGAACCGCAAAGATCCCGCAGGTCCGTTCGTTCCCTACGGCAATCCCCAGAACACCATCAACGCGAGCAACCTCGACGCGACCTTGGGCGGACAGACCTTGGCGTGCATGTCGTGCCACGACGGGAGCCTCGGACTCGATGAGCTCGTGGTGTTCCCGGCCGTCTTTCCGCTGGGTGGAAAAGACATTCTCTTTACGTCGGGGGCCGGTAACGTCGGGCCATCAGGCGACTACGAGGTCCTCATCAAAGGCACCGCCTTGCTGGGCAAAGACCTGACGTACGACCACCCGGTCGGCATGGAAATGGTTCTCCCGGCAGTCGACGACGGTCTCAAAGACCGCACGACGGTGCCGACGGGATACCTTTTCGGTGCGACGTACGAAGTGGAATGCGCTTCGTGCCACAACCCGCATCTGTATGGAGCCGGCGACACGCTGCCGTTCCTGCGGAACACTATGGCCGATAGCGCTCTGTGCGGAGTTTGCCACAACAAGTAAATTGATTTTCCTGTAGGGGCACGGCACACGCTGTGCCCCTACTTTTTTGCCTTCATATCGCCAAGATTTTTTGGACGGCGGGGCGCCCGGACGGTAATGCGGCGCCCTAGCGTGGGAGGATAACTGTGCGCCTCACCCTCTCCGTAGATAATTCGCGAGGCGCCAGCGTCAAGGGCCCGAAGGGCCGGCTGCGGCTCTCTCTCCGCGACGCCTGGCTCCGCGACTTCCTGATGCTCCTCGAGGGCGAGACGGGAGAAACGCCCATAAAGGAGCTCTGCCGCCGCTACGGCTACCGCTCCCCCGCCACCTACTACCGGAAGCGCCGGCTCCTGGCAAACGGGGGCCTGAGCGGGCTGCTTGCGCACAAGCGCGGCCCCAAGCACAAATTCCGCCTCACGGACGACGTCGTCAAGCAGATTGTGGCGATGCGCTTCCAGAGTCCCGAAAAGAATTCTTCGGACATCGCCGACGCGCTTGAGAAAGACGGCCATTCGGTAAGCTCGCGGAGCGTGGAAAGGGTGCTCTCCGAATTCGGCATCTCCCGGAGCCGCCGCTCGCAAAACGGCCTCGGAGGACCGCCATGAGAGCCCGGCGGAGCTTCCGTTTTCCCTCCACCCTTCTGGCGCTCTGGTGCGTTGCTCTGCCCGTCCTCGCCCAGTATCCCAACGGAAACGGCAACGGAAACGGCTGGACCGCATTCGGGGGAAGCATGATGCTGCAGGCGCTAAAGGCCGAGACCACCTCCACCATGGAAAGAGACAGCGAAGTGACCGACCTGCGCCAGGCTATGAATTTATACTTCCGCTCCTTTATCCTGGACCAGCGGTTCATTACGTACAGGCTCTTTACCGACTTTCTCCAGCAGGACGTGGACAGCGGAGGCGACGGGGTAGCCGCCTCGGACGCCACGGCCTACGGCATTTCGGTGAACTTCTTTCCCGAGCGCCGCATTCCTTTTTCGCTTTTCTATTCCGAACGCGACAGTGAAACGGAATATGAGGATCAGCAGTATCTTTCCCAGCAGCTCCACTACACGACGTACGGCGGGAGCGCCCAGACGGGCTTTTCCATCCTGAAGCACCTGCGGGTCGCTTACGACAGGAAGGAGCGCGAGGGCACCGGAGGCGTGAACTACCTGTACGACGACAAGCATCTGACGGGGATGATGATCAGCGCCATTAAGTCTTCCCAGGTCGAGATTGACTACGATAGCAAGGAAACCTTCAACGAGCTGAGCCGCAACCTTCAGGAAAACACGACGTGGCGCCTCCGCAACGACAACAGGCTCGGCGAGAAGCAACGGCTTTACCTCAACGCATCGAGAAACGAGACGGCGAGCGAGCAGGAGGGGTTCGCGCGCGCCGAAGCGGAATTTTCGACCTACGATGGGCAGTGGATCGGGAATTGGAGCGAGAAATGGAACACCACAGCCGGGGCGTTCCGCTCGGAGGGGGAGGCGAAGGGGAGCGAGACTGAAGCGAATTCCTACCGCCTCAATGTCCAGTTTGCACCCAACAAGCGGTGGACACTGTACGCCTCGGCAAACACCAGCGAGAGCACCCTGACTTCGACGTCCGTCGAGAGTGAGCTGGAGGCCAGGTCCGTGTTCCTGAACACGTCTTGGACTCGCCCGTCAAAGATGTGGAGTTTCACGCTCAATGGCGGAGGCGGCCAGAACGATTCGGAAATGGAGTGGACGCCCCTTTTGCCCCCGGGACCTACGGAGCAAGCACAGTTCGACACGCTCACATGGTCTGCAGGAGGAAGCATCACGCGGGGCACGGGTTTGAGCAACGTTTCCCTGTCGTCCAGCTACAGTTCTTCCGAGTTCGACGTGGCAACAACGGTCGGCGTCGTCCTGGGAGCACAACAATCCTTGGGTTTCTCGGAAGACGTGTGGAGAGCACGCTTTGAAGCCCGAACATTACGCCGCAAGCTGGGCGAGATGCGAGGTTACGTGGATTACGTTTCTTCCGAGCGCCTCCTCGAGGACGGCACGTTTGCCGAATCTACGAATACGAGCATCAACACTTTCTGGCGCAACCACACGTGGAGCACCACCGCGAGCTACGGCGTGATTGAAACGCGGGATGTCAGCGGACAGGAGGCCGAAAACACGTTTCTGCACGCCAATGCCAGCCGCAGTTTTTGGAAATATTTTCGCTTCAGCTGCTTCTACACGCAAACGGAAACTACCATCGGCGTCGTCGATCTGGGGACGCAGCGCTACTACGAGGCATCGATAGATTATTCGGTGGGGAAGTTTACCGTCAGCATTGCCGCCCGACACCGCGAACTCGAACGGGACACTGCGCAGGCGGAGAGCTCGGTGTATTATGTGATGCTGAGCCGGAGGTTTCGGAAATTTCTATGAGAAGCTTGAGGTGGTCGGCGATATTATTTGCGGCATGCTTGTTCGGCGTGCTCGTGGCACAACAGAGTGCGCACAAGGATCGGCACCTGTTTCCTAAAGGGTGCGCGTCCTGCCACCAGAACCACAGGAGCAGCGGAGTCCTTCTTAACGAGAGCGGGGAAAAATTCTGCCTCCAGTGCCACGGCGGCGTGGAGAGTCAACGAGAGGCGAAGGAAGCAAAGCGGCTGGGTGCCGCGGCACAAGAACTTCCAAACATCCAGGCGGAATTCCTGAAGCCTTTCGCGCATCCTATGACCAAGACGTGGCCCGCCAAGGATTGCCTCACCTGTCACGCCGTTCATCCAAAGCCCGAGGACGCGCGTTTCGTCTCACGTGAAGAGGAGCGTTCCCGGCCCTTCGGGGCGAGCGAGCTTTGCCTCGGCTGCCATCAGGAACTATCCGCTGCGGAGGGAGGCTTGCCGGTGTCGCCGCACATAAGCGTAGCCGCGGGCTCGACCGTCCGGTGCACGGACTGCCACGGAAACGACGACGCGAGCGGCCCTCGCGGGCTCCACGGCTCGCGCTACGCGGGAATTCTCCGCGACGCTTACGCGACCCAGGACGGCGCCGCCGAATCGGCCGAGGCCTACGCCCTGTGTTACAGGTGCCATGAGCGGCGTTCCGTGTTGAACGACGCCGGGCCGGGACGCCACGTGCTCCACGTGGTCAAGCGTGGCGTTTCGTGCCACACGTGCCACGACCCGCACGCGAGCGCGGCGCCCGACCTCATCCGCTTCGACCGGGGGATGGTTTTCCCCATGGACGGCATCGTGGAATACTCGCCGGCGAGCGGATGCACGCTCGTATGCCACGGCGTTCCGCATTCGGCCGCGCCCCTCCTTCCCGTCCAGCCGCTACCCGTGAAAACCCGGAGCGGCGCGCCGGAGCACAGGAGGGAGAACCGTTAGCCCGCGCGGTTTTTTCGGGTTTTCCAGAGGTACGTCCAGCCCGCGACTATGATGACGACGAAGAGGGCGTGCTTTACGACGAGCGCCGCCACCTGGCCGTGCTCGACGGCGCTGTACCATTCGTACTCCCGGTAGTAGACGGTCCGGACGACGCCGAGCGCGAGAATAAAGAAAAAACTCCACCCGGCGGTTTTTCGGAACGCTCGGTCGAGCCGCCGGACCGCGCTCTGCTCCTGCGCCTCACGCGCGAGAACGAGGAGCCCCATCCACGAGCAGAAGAACACGGCGACGGCCAGGTCGTGGAGGAAATTGTTGAGCATCACGAGGAGCCCCGCCATGGGCGGCTCCTCGGCTATGGGTGGCCGGGAGGAAGCTCTGGCGCTTCTTCCTCGGTCGTCTCGGGCGGGGCCTCGTCTCCGCCCGGGGGCGGCGACGGCTCTGACGGGGAGGGGTGGGCGAAGCCGTTTGACGGAATAAGGGACTCGGACTCCAGGACGTACCACACCTCATCGTCTCGCACAAACGTGTAGCGGTACTGCATGATGGGCGAGGTCTGGTCTTCGATGAAATAAAGCACCGTGGCAAAGGCTTCCTCGTCCCGTATTTCCACGTTTTCCAGCCGCAGGCGTATGTTGGTCAAATTCAGATGTTTCTTATTCGTAAGGTGTTCCCGCACAGCCTGCTCAAGCTGGGCCTCCTCCTGAGAGGCACACGCCGCAACAAGCAGCAGCGCCAGCGCCGCCCAGCGCCTCATGCTCCCGTCGCCCCGGCCATCTGCCTCATGGTGGCCGCCATCTGCTTGGGAATCTCCATCAGGTTGCCCATCTTCTCCACGATGAACGAGCTTCGCATGATGAGCTTCATCGAGGTGAGTATGTAGTCCTTCTTGAACGCGTCGCCCATGGTGAGAACCTCCTTCATTTTGCCGTGGTAGAACTCGCGGTAGCAGCTCACCATGGCGCGGTCGATGTCCTCGAGCGTCATCCACTTGGGCTTGATGATGGGGTCGATGAGGTTGTACTTCGAGTAGTCGGTCACGGCGATGTGGTCCCGGACCTGCGGGTAGAGGTCGGCGTAGGGCCAGGGCGTGATGGCGAGGAAGTGGGCGAAGTCGGGGTTGTACCACTTCGAGAGCTCGAGCGTGCAGCGGATGCTCTCGGGCGTCTCGTCCGGGAAGCCCAGTATGAAGGACGTCTCGGTGACGATGCCGTGGCGGTGGAGGACGTCGATGGCCTTCTTCGACGTCTCCACCTTCAGGTCCTTGTGGATGTAGTCGAGGGTTTCCTGGTTCGTGGCCTCGACGCCGATGTAGACGTGCACGATGCCCGCCTCCCGATACTTGTGCATGATGTCCGCGTCGCGCACGATGTCCTCGACGCGGGTCTCCATGAGGAAGCGGATGGGAAAGCGCCGCTCGATGAGCATGTCGAGAAGTTTCTCCCAGCGGGCCCGGTCGTTGGTGGGGTACTCGTCTCCGAGAAGGATGACGTTCACGCCGAAGCGCGTGTGCAGGAATTCCACCTCCTCCAGCACGTCCTCCGGCGAGCGGGCGCGCCACGAGCGCGCCCAGAATTTCTGCTGGGAGCAGAACGTGCACTCGCTGTTGCAGCCGCGGGAGGTGTTGATGGCGGCGAGGCGGGAGCCGGGGAAAATGTAGTAGGTGTAGTCTTTCGTCCAGTCGATCAGGTCCCAGGCGCGGTCCAGGGTGTTGAGGTCCTCGAACAGCGGCCGGGGGAGCGTCCGCGCGACGTGCCCGTTCTCACGGAACGAGATTCCCTGGACCCCTTTCGCGTCGCCTCCGGCTTCGAGGCATTCGAGAAGCTCGCGCAGCGTTTCCTCGCCCTCGCCCCGGATCACGTAGTCCACCGAGTCGCCGTGCTCCGCGAGAATCTCGCGGTCCATGAACGTCGGGTGAACGCCCCCGAGGAGCGTGACGACGTCGGGTTTCAGCTGCTTGGCGTTTTGAAGCACCCGCAGGGCGTCGGGTATTGTGGCCGTGATGGCGGAGGTCGCCACGTAGTCCGGATTGACGTTCTCCATTTCGGCGACGATGTCGTCGTGGTCCGCCCAGAATCCCATGGCGTCGTACAGCACGGGCTCGACGCCCGCCCGGCGTGCGCTTGCGCCCAGAAAAAGAAACTGCGGCGGAAGCCACCGCCCGGCCACTTCCACGACGCCGCAGTGGTAGGGTGGGGTGATAAAAAGAATCTTTTTCATCGTGTTTCGGGAGCGTAGGCTAGGGATTGGGGATAAAAATTTATCCTTTCACACCTTATTTTATGCAACGAGAGCGGGCCTGTCAAGATTCGATGCGCCGGACGACGCCGTGGTATTATGATGTCTGTCGGGCGCGGGCAAGGCGAAAAAAAACACTGTCTAGACTGCTGCTTTCGAATGAAACTCTTCCCCCTCCACCCGTGGAACGTCTCTCCCCAAGAGGCCGTCAAAATCCAGAAAGAGCTCGCGGCGCGCGTCCGGGCTTTCCCTCTTGAAGGGAAGGTGCGCCTGGTCGCGGGCTGCGACATCTCGTTCAACCATCCCCGCACGGGCAAGGACAGCGGCACCGGCTACGCGGCCGTCGCCGTGTTCGAGGTTACGGAGGAGGGCCTTGCGCCGGTCGAAGAAGTCACTGCCGAGGGGCCGCTTTCGTTCCCCTACGTTCCCGGCCTCCTCGGCTTCCGCGAGATCCCTGTGCTCGCGGCGGCTTTTAAGAAACTGCGCCGCGCGCCGGGTCTGATTCTCTGCGACGGACAGGGCGCGGCGCATCCGCGCCGATTCGGCATCGCCTCGCACCTCGGGCTTCTTCTCGACGCACCGACCGTCGGCTGCGCGAAAAGCGTCCTCTGCGGGCAATACGAATCACCCCCGAAGGAGCGCGGCGGGTGCTCGTCGCTTTGCCACGAGGGAGAGGAAATCGGAAAAATGCTTCGCACGCGCGAGGGCGTCGCGCCCGTAGTGGTCTCGGTGGGGCACAGGGTGACGCTCGATGAGGCCTGCGCCTGGGTGCTTCGGCTCGCCCGGCGCTACCGCCTCCCCGAGCCCACGCGCCGCGCGCACGCGCTCTCGAACGAGGCGCGGAAGCTGCAATCCGTTTGAGGCGCGCCAGCCAATCTGGTATCCTGAAGGGTCATGCCGCGCTCCAAATCGAGACGTCCTTTCCTGCTAAAGCTCGACCATGACGACGAAAAGCGCGAACTTGAATTTGAGCTCGCGTACCTTGCGTCGCTTACCGTAGAGGAGCGGTTTCGCATGATGCACGACGCCTCGCGGCGCATGCTCGAGACCCTCATCCGTCTTGGACATCGAAGGCCTTCTGAAATCGTTAAACGCCCATAGGGTGCGGTACGTGGTCATCGGGGCGCACGCCTTTCCCGTCCACGGCTACGCGCGCGCCACGCTCGATATCGATTTTTTCATCGAACCCACGCCCCGAAACGCCGCCCGCACCCTAAAGGCGTTGCGGGCGTTCGGGTACGATACGGCGGACCTTTCTGCAAAAGACCTTCTGGCCCGAAAGGTGCTGCTTCGCCAGTATCTTGTGGAAAGCGACTTTCATCCTTTCGTCAAGGGCGTTTCCTTCGGGACGGCTTGGAAGAATCGAGTAAAAGGAAAAATCGGGAGAACGCCTGCGTTTTTTGCTTCCCTCAACGATCTCATCCGGATGAAGCGGGCCGCAGGCCGCAAGAAAGACATTCAGGATTTAGCGGCCCTCCTTCAGCTCAGGAAGAAAAAAAAGGCAGGGTCTTAGGTTTAGCCTACACCCCCGCTTCCGCCGCGGCTTTCGCGGCGCAGCATTTCTTGAATTTTTTCCCGCTTCCGCAGGGACAAGGCTCGTTGCGGCCCACCTTGGGGGACTTGGAGCGGTAGGGCTTCGGTTTCGCGTCCTGGGGCGAGGCCGCCTCGCCGTAGGCCGAGGACGAGGCGGTGTCGCCCCCGCCCGAGGCGGTGTAGACGTATTCCGATTCCTTGTACACGGGGCGCCGCGTGGGCGACGGGGCCGCCCGCCGCTCGCCCCCGGACGGCTCGAGTAGGAAGATGTAGCGCACGATCTTTTCGCGCACGTTCTCCTGCATGTCCTGAAAGAGATTGAAGGCCTCCTTCTTGTACTCGATGAGCGGGTCGCGCTGGCCGTAACCCCGAAGGCCGATGCCCTCCTTGAGGTGGTCCATGGCGAGAAGATGGTCCTTCCACGCCATGTCCACGAAGTGCAGGATAATGAGCTTCTCGTGGTCGCGGAAAGCGTCGCCCAAGCGCTCGAGCTTCTCGTGGTATGCCTCCTCGAGCAGCTTCCAGCCGCGTTCCTCGATTTCGGGGCGCGAGAGCTTTTCCTCGTCCACCCAGCGGCGGCCCGAGATGCGCAGCCCGAACTGCTGCCGGAGCGCCCTCTCGAACCCGTCGGCGTCCCAATCGCTCGGGTCCACCTCCAGCGGGAGGTGGACGTCGAGGATGCCGTCTAACATGCCGCGCGCCAGATCGAGCACGAACTCGCTCTGGTCGTCGCCCTTGAGGGCGCCGAGCCGCATCGCATAAACGGCTTGGCGTTGGGCGTTCATTACGTCGTCGTATTCGAGGAGGTGCTTTCGCATGTCGAAATTTCTCGCCTCGACCTTCTTCTGCGCGCGCTCGATGGCGTTCGTGACCATCTTGTGCTCGATGGGCTCGCCCTCCTGCATCCCCAGTTTCTGCAAGATGCTGGAGACACGGTCGCTGCCGAAAATTCTCATCAAATCGTCTTCGAGCGAAAGGTAGAAGTGCGTGGAGCCGGGGTCACCCTGCCGCCCGGCGCGGCCGCGGAGCTGGTTGTCCACCCGGCGGCTCTCGTGCCGCTCCGTGCCTAGCACGTGCAAGCCGCCCACGTCAACGACCTCTTGATGCTCGCGCTCGAACACGGCGCGGTGCTTCTCGAGCGCCGCCTGGTATTTTTCGGACTCCTTATCCGGGTCGGCCTCCGCCTTGGCCAGAAACTCGGGATTGCCTCCGAGGAGAATGTCCGTGCCGCGCCCCGCCATGTTGGTCGCGATGGTGACCGCCGCCTTGCCGCCGGCCTGCGCCACGATGGTCGCCTCCTTTTCGTGGTACTTGGCGTTGAGCACCCGGTGAGGGATCCCGCGGTGCTTGAGCCTTCCGCTCAGGTGCTCGGACGTTTCGATCGAGACCGTGCCCACGAGCACCGGCTGGCCCTTCTTGTGAAGTTCCTCGATCTCCTCCGCAACCGCTTTGAATTTCTCCTTTTTGGTGCGGTAGACGACGTCCGGGTTGTGCGTGCGCCGCAGGAACTTGTTCGTGGGGATGGTGACGACTTCGAGGTTATAAATTTTTTCGAACTCCTCGGCCTCCGTCGCGGCCGTGCCGGTCATGCCCGAGAGCTTTTCGTACATGCGGAAATAGTTCTGGAAGGTAATCGTGGCGATGGTCTGGTTCTCGCTTTCGATGTTCACGCCCTCCCTCGCCTCGACCGCCTGGTGGAGGCCGTCGCTCCAGCGGCGCCCCGGCATCATGCGCCCCGTAAACTCGTCCACGATGACGACCTTGCCTTCCTTGACGACGTAGTCCACGTCGCGCTTGTAGAGGCCGTAGGCGCGCACCGACTGGTTCAGGTGGTGAAGCACGTCCATGTTGGCGGGGTCGTAGAGGTTGCTCGTGCCCAGGAGTTTTTCCGCCTCCCGGACGCCCTCCTCGGTGAGCATCGCGACGTGGTCTTCCTCCTTCACCTCGTAATGGGTTTGTCTTTTGAGGCGCCTTGCGACGTCGTTCACGCGGTAGTAGAGTTCGGTCGATTCCTCGGAAGGCCCGGAAATGATGAGCGGCGTGCGCGCCTCGTCGATGAGGATGCTGTCCACCTCGTCCACGATGGCGAAATGGTGCCCGCGCTGCACCATGTCCGTGACGGCGTACTTCATGTTGTCTCTGAGGTAGTCGAAGCCGAACTCGTTGTTCGTGCCGTACGTGACGTCGCAGGCGTAGGCCGCCTTGCGCTCCGGGTTGTCCATGTCGTGCTGAATGCAGCCCACGGTAAGCCCGAGCGCGCGGTAGATGGGTCCCATCCACTCGGTGTCGCGCCGGGCCAGATAATCGTTCACGGTGACGATGTGAACGCTGCCTCCTTCTAGCGCGTTCAAGTACGCGGCGAGCGTGGCGACGAGGGTTTTTCCCTCACCCGTGGCCATCTCGGCGATTTTCCCCTGATGAAGCACCACTCCCCCGATGAGCTGAACGTCGAAGTGCCGCATGGAAATGGTGCGGCGCCCCGCTTCGCGCACGCAGGCAAACGCCTCGACGAGCAAATCGTCGAGCGTTTCTTCCCGCTTCAGGCGGTCGCGGAACTCCTCGGTCTTGCGGCTGAGCGCCTCGTCCGAAAGCTGGAGCATTTCGAACTTGAGCGCGTTGACCTCCTCGACGACGCGCCACATCTTTTTGAGGATTCGGTCGTTCCGCGTGCCGATGGTCTTGCGCAGAATGGTCGTGAGCATAACCTTTTACTGTAACATGCGCTTTTCCCGCGCCGCAAACGACGTTCCCGGGTTCCCGGCCCCGCCTTCTGGGCGGGGTAAAGCTTGCCCAGACATTAGTCTGGGTTCGTTTCTAGTCCAAATTGAAAAACCTCCGGCGGACAACCTGCGGCGTTCCGGCCGGCGGCTACAGCCGCTTGACTTTTTTCCGAAGAGAGGCGTCTTTCAAAAGGAGCGGGGCCAGCGCGTTGCGCGCGTCCACGATGCTGTGCGCCGAGCGCGCCACGGCCTCGTAATCGAACGCCGAGTGGTCGGTCGTGATGACGACGCAGTCCACGGAGGCCAGCCCCTCCTCGGTGAAGGCCGTCGAATCGAGGACGATGCCGTTGTAGTTGAGCGCCGGGATATAGGGGTCGCTGTAGCGGACGTCGGCGCCCATGCGCACGAGGTGCTCCAGAACGTCGAGCGCGGGCGACTCGCGCAAATCCCCCACGTCGCGCTTGTAGGAGAGGCCGAGCAGAAGGATGCGTGAACCCTTGACGCTCTTGCCCCGCTCGTTCAGCGCCGCGACCACCTTGTCCACGACGTAGTGCGGCATGTGGGAGTTGATTTCCGAAGCCAGCTCGATGAAGCGGGCGTTGAAGTTCAGCGTGCGCAGCTTCCACGACAGGTAATGGGGGTCGACGGGGATGCAGTGGCCGCCGAGGCCCGGGCCGGGATAAAACGGCATGAAGCCGAAGGGCTTCGTCGCGGCCGCCTCGATGATTTCCCACACGTTGAGGCCCAGGCGGTCGCAGATGAGGGCCACCTCGTTGACGAGCGCGATGTTGACGCTCCGGAAGGTGTTCTCGAGCAGCTTGACCATCTCGGCGGCTGCGGGCGTGGACACCGGCACCACGCGCTCGACGATTTGCCCGTACAGCGCCGCGGCCACTTCGGTCGAGGCGGGGCTTATGCCGCCCACGACCTTCGGCGTGTTGGAGACGGTGAAGCGCTTGTTGGCGGGGTCGATGCGCTCGGGCGAATGCGCGAGGAAAAAATCTTCGCCTTCGCGCCCCGCGACGGGCTGAAAGGCCGGAAGCAGAATTTCCTCCGTCGTTCCAGGGTACGTCGTGCTTTCGAGCACTACGAGCTTCCCCGGCCCGAAGTGCTCGGCGATGGCCCGCGACGCCGTCACGATGAACGACATGTCCGGGTCGCGCCCCTTGTTCAAGGGCGTCGGAACGCACAGCAGCACCGCGTCCTGACTCCGGACGACGTCGAAGCCCGTCACGGCGCAGAACGTTTTCGCTTTGAGCAGGGGCGCGAGCGCTTCCGAGGGCACGTCCTCGACGTAGGAGCGTCCTTCATTAAGGGCCGCCGTTTTCCCTTCGTCGGTCTCGATGCCCGTGACGCGGAAGCCGACCCGCGCAAGCTCGACCGCAAGCGGCAGCCCCACGTAGCCAAGGCCCACGATGGCCACGGCCGCGTCGCGGGAGCGGAATTTCTCAATGAGCGTTTCCTTCGTCGAAGCCATGTGTCTTGTCTTTCTCCCCTGTTTTCGTCCTTATCGCAATGCCGTCAAGCGGCAATAGTGCCGAAGCGCCGCGCGCCAGTGCCGAAGAAGCGGCACGCCCGTCCGCCGCAGCTTCTCGTTCGAGAGGCGGGAATTGAGGGGCCGCTTCGCGGGCCTCCGCATCTGGGCGCTTCGTATTCCCGCCACGCGCACGTTCTTCATGCTATTGTATTCGCCTAAAATTGCCTTTGCAAACTCGTAACGGCTGCATGCGCCGCCGTTGGTCGCGTGGTAGACGCCCGGAGAAATCTCCCTTTCCAGAAGCGCCTTGATCTGCTGCGCCAGGTCGAACGTGAACGTGGGCGCGCCCACTTGGTCGCGGACGACGCGGAGCGCTTCGCCCGCCTCGGCCTTCGCCAAAACGGCCCCCACGAAGTGTCGGCCGTGCAGTCCGTAAAGCCAGGAGGTGCGGACGACGTACGCGCGCGGATGCCGGAGCGCGTGGAGCTCTCCCTCGCGCTTGGTTTTCCCGTAGACGTTCGGGGGGGCCGGCTTGTCGTTCTCGACGTACGGCGTTTTCTTGCGTCCGCTGAACACGAAGTCGGTGCTTACGTAAACGAGGGCAGCGCTTCGGGGAAGCGCCTCGGCCACGTGGCGCGCGCCCTCGGCGTTCACGAGCCGGGCGCGCCGGGGGTCGCGCTCACATCCGTCCACGTCCGTCCATGCGGCGCAGTGGATGGCGGCGTCGGGCTTCGCGGCGCGCACGGCCGCGCGCACCGCCTGCCGGTCGGTCACGTCGAGCGCCGCGCGCGGGTACGCCATCACGGCGTGCCCGCCGAGGAAGGCGTCGCTCAGCGCCCGCCCCAACTGTCCTCCGGCTCCGGTGATGAATATATGCATGGGAGTGAAACCCTTAAAACGGAATTATACCACCTTGAGGGCAGGCGGCGGGACGGCGTGAAAAACTCTTCCCGCATGCGTATAATTAAAGATGCGGCACTGGACCGAACGCGCAGGGGCACTCCTTTATCAGGCGGCGGCGCCGGGCGGCGCTTGGGCGAAAAGCATCGAGCCATGAAGCGCGTTCTGGTGTGGCTCGTCCTGGGAGCGGTGGTGCTCGTCACGTTCGCCGGGCTCCGGCTTCATTGGAGCGCGGCCGCGTACTTCGAGCGCGGGCAGGCGGCGGAGGCCGCGGGCGACGCTCACCAGGCCATGCGCTGGTACGGTGACGCGATGCGCGCCTACCTCCCGCTCTGGCATCCTTACTTCACGCAGGCGCTCGAGGCGCTCGTCGACATGGCCGAGCGCTCGGAGGAGGAAAACAATTTCGTCGTCGCGCTCGACGCTTGGCGCGAGATAAATGCGAGCCTGCACGCCGTCTGCTCCGCGGCGTACTCTTACCCGGAGTGGATCCGGCGGAGCGAGGAGAACATCTCTCGCCTCACCGCCCCCGCCGAAGAGGAGACGCAAGAACAGCGGGAGGAAGAAAGCGAGCCTCCGCCCGAAGAGGACTCTCCTTGACGCGGGCGAAGCTTCCGTCGTCCTTGGGGCAGGAAGACGCCCGCCGGCGCGTCGATGAACTCCGGCGGGAAATCGAGCGCCACCGCCGCCTCTACTACGTCGAGGCGCGCCCCGAAATCTCCGACCCGGAGTACGACGCGCTCGAGCGGGAGCTTCGCGCGCTTGAGGAGAAATTCCCCGCCCTCGATGACCCGCACTCCCCGACGCACCGCGTCGGTGGTGAGCCCATCGAAGGCTTCGAGACGGTCGCGCACTCCGAGCCCATGCTTTCCCTGGACAATTCGTTCTCGGAGGAGGAGTTGCGCGAGTTCGACGCGAGGCTGCGCCGCCTCGTGGGCGACGCCGTCAGCTACGTCGTCGAGTTGAAGATCGACGGCCTTGGGGTGGCGCTTCGCTACGACGGGGAGGGGCGGCTCGCCCGCGCCGTCACGCGCGGCGACGGCCTGCGCGGCGACGACGTGACGGCGAACGTCCGCACGATCCGCTCCCTGCCCCTGCTCGTCGAGCCGACGGGCTTCGCGTTCGAGGTGCGCGGCGAGGTCTACATGCCGCGCCCCGCGCTCGAGCGCCTGAACGCCCGAAGGGAGGAGGCTGGCGAGGAGGCTTTCGCGAATCCGCGGAACGCCGCCGCCGGCTCCATCCGCCTTCTCGACCCGCGCGTCGTCGCCGGGCGCGGCCTACGCGCCTTCGTCTACGCCCTCCATGCGTCGGCGGAGCAACACGCGCGCCTCCCGAAGACGCACGACGGGACGCTCGCGTGGCTCGCAGAGCGCGGCTTTCCCGTCAACCCGCACCACCGCACCTGCCACTCGGTGGAGGAGATTCTCAAATTTTCGCGCGAGTGCGAGGCCAAGCGTGCCTCCCTGGACTACGACGTGGACGGCGTCGTGGCGAAGCTCGACGAGCACCGCCTGCGCGAGGAGGCCGGCTCCACGTCGAAACACCCGCGGTGGGCCGTCGCGCACAAGTTCGCGGCGCAGCGGGCGACGACCGTGTTGCGGAAGATCGTCGTGCAGGTGGGGCGCACGGGGGCGCTCACGCCCGTGGCCGAGCTCGAGCCCGTCGGGCTCGCGGGCTCCACGGTCTCGCGCGCCACGCTCCATAACGAGGACGAGATCGCACGCAAGGACGTGCGCGAGGGCGACACCGTCGTCCTCGAAAAGGGAGGCGACGTCATCCCGAAGGTGGTGGCCGTTGTGGAGGAAAAGCGCCGAAAGGGCGCGCGGCGCTTCCGGATGCCCGAGCGCTGCCCGACCTGCGGCGCGGAGGTTTACCGCCCCGAGGGCGAGGCCGTGCGGCGCTGCGTCGGCGCCGCGTGCCCGGCGAAGCTCCGGAACGCCCTTTTGCACTTCGCCCGCCGCAACGCGATGGACATCGAGGGCCTCGGCCCCTCCCTCGTGGACCAGCTGATGGAGAAGGGGATGGTGGCAAGCGCCGCGTCGCTCTATTCGCTCCGCTTCGAGGAACTCGCCGCGCTCGAGCGGATGGGCGAGAAATCGGCGCGGAACCTCCTGGCGCAGATCGAGAAAAGCAAGCGAAACGGCCTGGCCCGGCTGCTGTTTGCGCTCGGGGTCCGCCACGTGGGCGAGCGCGCCGCGGAGCTTCTCGCGCAGCGCTTCGGCTCGCTGGACGCCGTTGCGTCCGCGCAGAGGGAGGACATCGAAAAAATTTACGAGCTCGGCCCCGCGGTGGCCGAGAGCATCGCGCATTTCTTCGCCGACAAGGAGAACCGCAAGGTTATAGAAGAAATTCGGTGCGCCGGCGTGAGCTTGGAGAAACCGAAGGAGGAAGGGGCGGTCGCCGCCAGAACGCTCGAGGGAAAAACGTTCGTCCTGACGGGAACGCTTGCCTCGATGACGCGCGAGGAGGCGAAGCGCGAGATCGAGCGCCGCGGCGGCCGCGTCACGTCCGCCGTCACGAAGAAGACGGGCTGCGTGGTCGCCGGGGCCGAGCCTGGCTCGAAGCTCGAGAAGGCGAAGGCGCTGGGCGTCGAGATCGCCGACGAGAAGGAGTTTTTGAGGATGGTGGGGAGGGAAGCGGACAGCGGTTAGCAGATAGCCGATCTCGCTACGCTGAGGCGTCCACCTTCCGGAGCCGCTCGCCGCTGCGGAGAATCCACCAGCCCGCGAGCAGGAGCGCGAGTAGCACGGCGAGGACGGCGCGGTATTTCCACGCGAAGGGATCGAGGAGCCACACCGTGAGGGCCCAGAGCGCGAAGCCGGCGATGGCCGAGCACTTGCCAGTGAGGGCGAAGAGGCCGAAGAATTTTCCGGCCTCCTCGGGCGGCACGAGCTCGAGGAGCCTCACGCGCGCCACCGTCCAGACGCCTCCCAGGCCCATGCCCACGAGGAAGCCGGCCACCCAGAACGCGCCCTCCGAGAGCGCCGCGAGCGCCAGGGCGATGCCGAGCGTCCAGTTGGCGAAGCAGACGTGCATCCCTGCCCGCGCCGACGTCCGGTGCGCGAGCGCGCCGTACCCCAGGGAGCCGAGAAACGCGAACGCCGGGGCGATGAAGAGTAAGAGGGTTATCCTGTCGCTGCCCATGCCCACGGCGTTCGCGGCGTAGACGGCCATGAAGGCGATGACGGTGTGCATGGCGTCGAGGAGGAAGAAGCTGGCGAGCATGAAGCGCGCCACCGCCGGGCGCGCCCGCAGCTCGCGCAGCACGGCGCGCAGCTCGAGCGGCGCCCGGACGACCTGCTTCCATGCGATACTCCCCGTCCGCGCGCCCGGCATGTCCGATGGACTCTGCGAGGGTGAAGGAAAGCGGTCGCGGACGAGAACGAGGCAGGGCAGGGCGAATAGCAGGTACAGCGCGGCCGTGGGGAGAAAGACGTTCGCGCGCAGCACGTCGGCGCCCGGAGTAAATGCCTCGACGCTCGTGGCGTCGACGAGGGCGCGCACCGGGGCGGGCATGCCCGCGTACACCGAGGCGCTCACGTAGGGCCACGTGAGCACGAGGCCCGCCATGGCGCCGGCGTAGCCGAGGGCGGTGCCGAGGCCCGAGACGTGGGCGCGTGAAAAGCCACGGGATACCGTGTCGAGCAGTGCGTTGTAAAAGACGAGCGCCGTGTTGTAGAAAAAGTAGGCGCCGACGAAGATCGCGACCGCCCACGGCAGGGAGCGCGACCACGCGAGCGAGGCCGTCAGCATGGTGCACGCCAGGCTCACCGAAACGAGGAAAGGCTTGCGACGGCCCGCCGCGTCGGAGATTTTTCCGAGCCCCGGTGAGGTCGTTGCCACGCAGACCATCGAGAACGACATGACCACGGGAAAGAGCCAGTCGGGCGCCCCCATGTCCGCGGCAAGCCAGAGCGGAAAGTAACGGCTCACGACGTTCATCGAGAAGACGGTTTCGGCGAAGTCGTAGAGCGCCCACGACGCCACCGCCGTGCGGGAGCTGCTGCCGTTCCTCATAGCGTATGGTAGAAGAAATTCACGGCCGGTTCGAGCAAGAAGTTTTCGACGAGAGAGCGAAAAGGGCGCGGCGGCGCAGCGTCAGCGCAGCACCTCGAGGCGGCCTTCCTCCGCGTCCACGGAAATCTCCTCGGCGCCGGCCGGAATCTTTGCCGTCACTTCTTTTCCGCCCGGCCATCGCACCCATATCCCACTCGGCTCCTTCGTTTTGCCCAGCACCTGCACCGCCCCGTCCTGCGACCAGTACCCGCTGCCTGCATGGATCTCGCGCGCCGGCCCCTTCTCTCCTCCCTCGTACTCCAGACGTATGACCGCTCCCACCCCAGTAGGGTTCTCTTTCACGCCTTTCAATCGGACTCTCAGCCCGGGCTTCGCCTTGACGTTCCTGTAGAGTTTCGTCTCCGCCCCGTTCTGCGTCACCACCAGATCCACCCTCCCGTCCCGGTCGAAATCACCCACCGCGCACCCCCTCTGCTCGCCGTACACCTTCACTCCGCTCTCCTGCCCGGTCACCGCCGTCAGCTCCCCTTTCCCGTTACCCCTCAGCCACAGCCCCCGCCCACCGTCCATCCTCGGCGTCTCTATCTGCGACGCGAAGAAATTCTGGCTCATGAACACGTCCTCCGCCCCGTCGCCGTCCATGTCCGCCACGCTCACCCCGAACCCCGGCGCGAACTGCGCCTCCAGCGGCAGCGCCTTCGCTTCAAACCCGCCTCCCCGGTTCATAAACACCATCGTGTCCAGCACCGTCGCTTCCACCACCTCCGCACCCTCCAGCCGCTCCTTGTAGATTTCTTCAATGCTCGCCCCCCCGAACGCCTGGTACGACCCCAGCTCCTCCTCCACGAAGCTCATGCACCGCTTCGTGCACGAGTACCCGCGCTCCGGCACCTCCTCAGCCATCGCCTCGTCGTAATGCGCCTCCACCACGTCCAGGGAGCCGTTTCGGTCGAAGTCCTCGTAGTAGATCCTCAGCGGGTGCTCCTCGTCATAGTGGTGCTCGTACTTCGTGTTCCGCCCCCAGTTCGTCGCCACGATGTCCATCCTCCCGTCGTTGTCGAAATCCCCCGTAGTCACCCCGTTCCACCAGCCAGTGTAAGAAGAAAGGCCCAACTCCTCCGTCGCGTCTTGGTAGCTTCCCCCCTCGTTAAGGAAAACCTTGACGGGGCCCCACTCCACCGCCAGCACCAGGTCCGCGTCGCCGTCCCCGTCGATGTCACTAAACACCGAGCCCGATACCATCCCGACGTTGCGCAGCACCTTAGTGTTCTCCTCGTCCGGCACGAACCGTCCCCCCTCGCTGCGAAAGAGCCTCGACGACGCACTTTCCGGATATCTTCCCGGAATCGTCCTGCCTCCCACGAACAGGTCCAGGTCGCCGTCGCCGTCGTAGTCCGCCATCGCCATCGGCCCCACCGACGACCCATGCCCGGACAGTCCTGCTCCCGCACTTGCCTGGGTGCTTCCAAAGTCATACCGGGCCACGCTCTCCCCGTCGCTTCGCCCGTCCTCGAAGCTCGCTAGCCCCGCCAGCAGCGTTACTCTCCCCTCCGGCCGCGTCCACCCCAGCACCGTCGTCTGGTCCCGCCGCGTCGTCCGCTCCCACGCCGCGCCGTCGAATTTTTCAAACCCTCCCGCACCGTCGCTTCGGTACACCGTCAGCCGCCCCCCCCGGCCGCTTGCAATCAGAAGGTCCTCGTCTCCGTCCGCGTCGATGTCGTGCCAACTCACCCCCGGCCCCAGCTGGCTCAAGCGGTTCGGTAAAAGCGATTGCCTCGCGAAATCGTCAAACCCCTCCTCCGCGTGCACGTGTCCCAGCCGCGCGCTCGCGTCCTCGAACCAGGGCTCTATCTCCTCGGGCTGCGGCCGCTCCCACTCTTCAGCCCCCGACTCCTCGATCTCGTAGAGGCGGTTCGCCCTCACTCCCTCCACCACGCTCCGCCGCCCGCTCCGCCACTGCACCTCCAGCGTCATCTCAGGAGAATCTCCCGCCGCAAACACCCGCAGCGGCTCCGACCCCGACAGGTAGCTCCCCCCGCAGATCATCTCCTGGCTCTGTTCCTCCACCGCGCCCCCCAGGAGGCGGATCTTCGCCCCGATCCCCCGCGTGTTTTTCCCTTCTCCTTTCAACCGAACGGCCACGCGCAGTGCGGGCGCCTCGTTCCGGTACACGCCCGCCGTGGCGCGCAGGTGGTTGATGACCACGTCCAGGTCGCCGTCGCCGTCCAGGTCGGCCAGCGCCATCCCGTGCGAGATGTCGTGCGAGTCGAACCCCCACTGCTGTCCCACCTCCTCGAACGTCAGGTCTCCGCGGTTGCGGAAGATGAAATTCGCCGTCTTCAAGGTCGGGTACGCCAGTATGGCCGTGCGAAACCGCTCGACGGAGTTTACATGACCGAGGAGATAGTTTTGGGTGTCTGCATCTTGAATATCGTAGAGATGCCCCGTGGACAGCAGGACGTCCTCGAAGCCGTCCAGGTCCACGTCCAAAAACACCGTCGCCCACGTCCACTCCGAGGCCTCCACGCCGCTCAGCCTCGCCATTTCCGCGTACGTGCCGTCCCCCCGGTTCACGAACAGCGTGTTGCGCATCACCTGAGGGCGGTTGTCGATCTTTCCGATGCTCAGCGGCGTCGGACTCATGGCGCCCATCTGCATCTTGCGGCGCTGGTGGTCGCGGCTGAGCATGTCGGTCACAAAGAAGTCACATGTCCCATTCCGGTCAACGTCGGCGAAGTCCACGGACATCGAGGCGAAGCTCGTCTTGCGCAGCGCCAGTTTCTCGATGGGCCGGAAGCGCCCCGCGCCGTCGTTCATCCAGACGCGGTCGGGCGTCCAGAAGTCGCTGCAGACGTAGAGGTCGGGGTCGCCGTCGTCGTCGATGTCGCGGAACTGGGCCGTCAGCCCCCAGTCCATGAGGGGGGGGGAGATGGGGCGCCCGTCTTCGTCGAGGAAGGTTCCGGGCTCGACGGTGTCGGGATTATAAAACTGTCCGTTGCCGCGATTGAGATACAGCGCGTCGGGCTCCCCGTACTCCTCCTCGATGAGCTTTCCGGGCCGTATGTTTCTGAATCGGCTCCTGAATTCGGGGGGCATCGTCCACTTGCCGGCTTTGAATGCAAGAAGCTGGAGTTGCATAACGGCGCGCTGGCGGGAGTAGCGCGTGACGTAGAGGTCGAGGTCGTCGTCTCCGTCCACGTCGGCGAGCGCCATCGTCGTGCTACCCAGGTTCGACTGGAGCCCCGCCTCCTCCGTCACCTCCCGGAACTTTCCCCCGCCGTCGTTCCGAAAGCACGCGTTCGGGCCCCCCAGCGCCGTGGTCAGCAGGTCGAGGTCGCCGTCGCCGTCCACGTCCGCGAACACGGCCCCCGTGGAGAACCGATCGGGGCAGGCGACTCCGGCGGAGGCGGTGACGTCCTCGAAGCGCCAGCCGCCGAGGTTGCGGTAGAGGACGTTGTCGCCGTCTATGCGGCAGAAGTATAGGTCGCAGAGTCCGTCGCCGTCGACGTCGCCCGCCGCCACGCCCGAGCCGTACATGTAAAGTTCATTGTCCATCACTTGTTCGTCAGTGACGTGGTTGACGAAGGCGATTCCCGTTTGGGCGGACGGCAGCCTTGTGAATCCGGGGCTCGCGTCGCCGGGGGCCGGAAGCTTCGTCCATCGAAAGCCGTCGCTTTCGTGCCAGCGGCCCGCCTTGACGCGCAGGAACAAAACTAACAGAAGGGCGGCCAGAACGAGGCACGCCGCAACAATTATTCTCTTCGTTTTTGCCATCGGACAGTTTGTGGATTTAGGATAACACGAACGCAAGTTGAGAGAAAATTGCTTCGTGGGGGAAGGTGATTTTTCTCTTGCGCGATTTCCGGGCTTATGTTACGCTTGGGGAGGGGGAGGGGCAGCTGGCAAGAAATAAACGGTGTTTTTTAACAAAGCGCCCTTATTCGTTTAAGCGCGGAAGGGCACGGGTGGTATTTTTGGACAAGCCGTCGGTGCAGCAAAGCGTAAAGGAATCCTCCTCCCCGCACGTGGGCGCGAACGGCCAAAAGAGCGGGAAAACCGCGGCGCAGTCTCTCGCACCGCCGGAACCGGCGAGGCTTTTTCCCGAAAGGAAGCCCCGGACGGACGCCGCGCCGCAAAGCCGCGTTTTCGCCGTGGCGGGCGGCAAGGGCGGGGTGGGCAAGTCCCTGCTCGCCGCGAACCTGGGCGTTTTCTTCGCCCGCTCGGGGAAACACACTTCCCTGATTGACGCCGACCTCGGGTGCCCCAACCTGCACTCGTGTCTCGGGCTGAAGGGAACGCGGCTCGGCCTGAGCGACTTTCTCAAAAACCGCGTCGCGACCCTCAACGAGGCCGCCGTGGAAACGGGCGTTGAGAGTCTGAAGCTCGTGGGCGGGATGCGCGACCATCTCACCATTCCCAATTTGACCTACTATGAAAAGAAGAAGCTGATCGCGGCAATCCCCGACCTTCCGTCCGACACCGTGTTTCTGGATTTGAGCGCCGGCACGTCGTTCAACACGATCGACCTCTTTCTCGCGTCCTCGGTGGGCGTCCTGCTCGTGCTGCCCGAGCCCACGTCGGTCGAGAATTTGTACCGCTTCCTCCGGGCCGTCGCGCATCGCTGCATCTCTAACGTCTCGAAGGACGAGGAAGTCGTCAACGTCCTCAACGAGGCGGAGGACTGGAGTTCTCCTCTCGGAATGCGCGCTCCGGCGGACGTGCTGGAGCGCATCGAGCGCCTGAGGCCGGAGGTCGTGCCGCAGTGTGAGGCGGTGCTCGGGAGGCTCGATTTGCGTCTTGTGGTCAACCAGGCGCGCCGCCCCGAGGACACGCGCCTTGCGGAGAATATCGCGCGGATCGTGCGCTCGCACTTCGGGCTGCGCATGGAGAGCCTGGGCGCGCTCGACTACGACTTGGCTGCATGGCGGAGCGTGGCGAGTCGAAAAATCCTTCTCGAAGATTTCCCCAAATCGGCCGTCGCGCAGGGCATCGTGCGGCTGGGAGAAAAACTCCTTGGAGCGGCCTGAAGCGAAGCTCGGCGCGAGGCGGCGCTTTGAGGAGCGCACCTACTACGAGATGCTCGAGGTTTCGCCGCGCGCTTCGCGCCGCGAGGTGGACGCGGCTTACGCCCGCGCCAACGAGCTCTACCGCGCCGACTCGCTTCCGCTCTATACGCTCCTTGAAGACCAGTCGTGCGAGGAGATGCGGCGCACTATAGACGCCGCCTACCGAACGCTGACCGACAAGCGCGCCCGCGCCGACTATGACCGCCAGCTTGTTTCCAGCGGCCGCCTAGCACCCGAGGACGTCCGGCCGGCCGCACCGGATGAGTCGCCTCCCGCCCCGTCCGAAGGTGCGCCCGCCGCACCCGCCGTTCCGGTGCAAGAGCGCGGCAGGCGGGCACCCGGCGCCGCCCATCGGGCCTTCGGCGGGCAGGTCATTCCCATGGAGGCGCACGCGGCGCGTAGCGCCCCGACCCCGACGCTCGCGTCGGGGCAAGAAGCGCCCGCGGACGCTCCCGACCTTGTAGGAAACAAGCCCGAGCAGGAAAAGCCTCGGCGGTTCGACGGCCCGGGCTTGAAGGCCATCCGCAAGGCGCAGGGCCGCGACCTTGAAAGCATCGCCCGCGTCACCAAGATTCCGCTCTCGAAGCTACAGGCCCTTGAATCGAACCGCTACTCGCATCTTCCGGCGCGCGTGTACCTAAAGGGGTTCGTCAAGGAATACGCGCGCTTACTCGGCCTCGACCCCGAGAAGGTGGCCGAGGAATACCTGCGCCGAAGCGGCCGGTAGGGGAGCGGCTCGCCCCTGGCGTGGGCGGCTACTGGTTTTCGGCTACTGGTTTCCGGGTACTGGCCCCTGGTCCCTCGTCCTTGGCTGACGGCTCCCCGCTGGCGGAATGCTCCGCTTGAAGGCGGGCCCACGCGAGGAGGCCCTGCATGCGTTTTACAAGAGGGAACGCGCCGAGAATTTCTTCCGCCTCGGCTTGATGTTCCGAGCTTGCCCCGCTCTTAGTGCCTTGGCGCTGGCCGGTCTCCCACAAGCCGAGGGCGCACTTGATCTCGATGCGGTAGCGGGCGTCCGAGCCGCCGTAGCGCCGCCGCACCAGGGCCGCCATCACCCGAAAGAGTCGCGCGCGTCCGACCTCGACGGCGTCAGGTCGCAGCAGGTCCAGAAAAGTTTCGGCGTCCTCGACGCCGCTTCCGTCCCCGAGCGGGGTGACCTCGGCCTGGTTCAGGCCGCGCTCCAGGGTCTGTACGAACGACGGCGTGTCGTTCTGCCGGAGGTGGGAAAGGGCTTCGAGCGCGAAGCTCTGGAGCGAGCGCGCCTCGTCCTCGAAGCGGTAGAGCAGGCGGTTCGCGTCGGCGTAGCGCTCGCGGCGATAGAGGGCCCACGCGAGCTCCAAAACGGCCTCGTCGGGCGCCGTGGTGCCGAGGTAGCGCCGCGCCGCGTCGAGGTGCTTCTCCTCGCCCGTCGCCTCGTAAAGGCGCGCAAGCGTGCGGACGAAGTGAAAAAAAGCGCCGTGGATGAGCGGCTCGAAGGTTTCGGTGCGCGGCTTCGTGCGGTGGAGGAACGCCTCCATGCGCTCCAGGTGGCGCGGCTCGCGCGTCAGGAACACGATCTCGCCCAGGATTTCCATCAGGCGCGTCGCGAATCGGCCCCGCCGCGCCAGCAGGAAGGCGCGGTCGGCGCGCGCGAAGCTCTCGTCGAGGAACACGTCTACGTCGGCCCGGCGGCCGGCCTGCGCGCTTAGGTGCGCCGCCTCGGCCGAGGCGAGCACGCGCTGCGGCCGCTCGCCCATCGCCGAGAGAATTTCCAAAACTTCCCCGTGCGAAAGCGTGTGGCCGAGCAGCGGGCCGAACTCCTGGCCCGCGCGGTAGAGCAAGAATTTTCCGCGCATCACGTTGTAAGGATCCTGAAGCAGTGCCGCAATGCCCTCCAGGACGGGAAGATAGTTGACGCTCGTCGAGCGCCCCACCTGGGCGTAGCCTTCCGCGAGCGCGTAGAGAAGGTCTCCGTCGAGGGACTCTACGTGTTCCGTGCGATGCGGAGTTTTTTCGAGGAAAGCCCTCGCGCATTCGAGGTAGTGCGTGTCGTTCGTGGCTACGGCGTAGCCGATGTACTCCGAGATGACCGCCTCGCGGAGCTCCGAGCGGGCGTCCGCTGAAAGCGCAAGCGCCGTTTCCTCGACCTTGTTGAGATGGGGCTGCGCTTCGAGGGGATGGAGCAGCTCGTGCTGGAGCGCCTGGAGCACGAAGGTCAGAAGCTCGCGCGCGAAGAGAATGCGGAATTGCTCGTTTCGGATTGCGAGCTTTTTGACCTGCTCGTTGAGGCGGCGCATGATGTCGCGCCGCAAGGCGTCGGCTTCGACGCCGAGTCCATGGCGACGCAGCAGTCGGTGCAGCGAAACGAAAAGATATTCCCGCCCCTCCATGTCGTGCGTGAAGAGGTCCAGCTTCTCCCGTGCGCCCAGGACGTTCAAGAGCACGTTTGCGGTCATGCCCGCCATCGTAGCACGCTCGCACCGCCCCCGCAAACCGCAGCAGTCGGTCGTTTGCCGTCAGGGGTGGCACGACGAGGTCTCGGAAGGCATGCAAAGTGCGCCGCCATGGGGTAAAATGTAGTGGTTATGCCCTCCCGCTCCTCCCGCGCACGTAAGGCAAAGCCGGCCAAGCGCCCTCCGAAAAAAAAACGCGCGTTCCGCTTTTCCGATTTGGCTGACGTGCATGCCGAACTGGGCGCCTTGTTTGCCGAGCACCGGGAGGCGCTCCTCGGGGGCGGGCTCAAGGCGGCCCTGGAGCTGCTGGAGCCGTTCTGGAAGATTCTGCGCGCCCATATCCGCGTCGAAGAGGTGCTTCTTCTCCCCGCCTACACCCAGCGCGTGGGGCGCGTCGAGGGGGGGACGGCGGAGTTGTTCCTGGCCGAGCACCGGAAAATGGAGCGTTTCGTCCAGGAGTTCCGCCGCACGATAAAGCGCATCGCCTCCCGCCGTGGCCCGCCCAAGCGCCGCGATATTTTGGCGCTTCTTGACCGCGAGGCGCTCTTTTTGAGACTCATGGAGCACCATGCGGAGCGCGAGAACACGTTTCTTTACGCCCTCCTCGACAGAGCGACCACTCCCGCCGAGCGCGCCCAGGCGGCCGAAGCCATCCGCCGCATCGAGGTGCGCCGGAGTCAAATCCGTCGTTAGCTGTCCGTTTTGGGGAGAGACAAAAGGGGAGCCTGCGTTGACGGGTCGTTGACCCTCAGAGAAAGCCGGGTAAGCCTGCCTTCCTACCAGGCCGTATGGCGGGCGGACGGGCCCCCAAGTATGGGGTCAGGCTTCGCAGGCGGGGTTCGGAGATTCCGGCGTACGTAGAAAATTTTTCCGGGAGCCTCAGCTTCGCCGCGAACGGCGCTTAGTACTCCTCGTCAAAGTCGTCATCCTCCTCCTCGTCCTCTTCGTCGTCGTCGTAGTCGTCGTCGTCAAAGTCGTCGTAATCGTCGTCATCGTCATCGTCGTAATCGTCGTCATCGAAATCGTCGTCATCGCCGCGTGCAAAGCCAACTCCCGGCGCTCCGTCGACGCCCGCAGAAATCCACGGCCTGCGCAGCGCTTCTTCTTCAACCACCGTCCAGTGACTCATATACGTTATTCTCCTTTTAATGGCGCTTATAAAAATTCTCACTCGTTCCTTTCGCTGAGGCGGACAAGCCCGCTTGAGGCGGACAAGCTTCCGATGCGCCGGAGTCGGCCGCAAAGGAACGCCTCATTCATACTTGATGCTATAGCAACTCTTTTTCAAAAAGCAAGTCCGCCCCCGGGCGGGGCTATCGGCTTCCCAGTGGCAGGGTAATCCGCGACGGATGCTCGGCCGTGTGGAAAACCGTCTGGGTTGCGGGGATTGTCTTGACGGCGGTCCCGAAGGGCTCTCCGGTGTTCGGGTTCCGGTCGTAGCGGTCGAAGTTGCTGCTCGAGACCTCGACGCGAATCCGGTGACCGGCCCGCGCGACGTAGCGGGCCGCGGATTACGAATGGCACATCTTGTAGAATTCACGGAACGTCTTGTTCTCGGCGAGCGTCTGGTTGATTCTCATGTAGTCGTTCAGGGTCTTGTTGGTGAAGCGCAGGCGCTCGCTCAAAATCTCGGCGAGCGCCCGCCAGAATTTTCTTCCGATCTCGCGCTCGTCCTCGATGAGGTGCAGGAAATGCGGACGCGAGAGGCACCAGAATACGCACGGCTCGATGGTCTCGACCGTGGCGGAGGAGCCCTTGCCGTCGATGACCGCCATGTCGCCGAAATGCTCGTGGGGGCCGAGCGTGGCGAGCACCACCGTCTGGCCCCCCACCAGGTTCTTGACGCGCACCGCGCCCCGCTCGATGAAGTAGAGCGTGGAGCCCGGCTGTCCGCCTTCGAGGATGACGGTTCCCGCGGACGCCTCGGCGCGCTCCAGGTGGTCGAAGATGCGGTTGAGTTCCTCTTCCGTCATTTCCCGGAACATGCGCAGGCGGCGCAGGTCGATGGTATGGCCGTAGGTCGTCATTGGGGTGCGCGGCTTTCTTCACGCCATGGTAGCAGAGGAGCGCGGGCGTGCCAAGCGGGGCCGGAGGGCCGCGTTGACGCGCGGAGCGTGTGTGCGCTATTCTGGAAAATGGCGAAGGCGCGCCGGACTTCCAAGGCCAAGAAACCCTCCAAGTGGGAGGCCATGCGCGAGGAGCTCGAAGCGCTCGCGCAGCGCCTCGACGTCAAGGTCCGCTACGACGCCCGCGTGCCGGGCGAGGGGGGCTTCTGCCGCATCCGCAGCGTGCCGTTCGTGTTCGTCAACTCCACGCTGCCCGCGAGCGAGCAGGTGCACGTGCTCGCGCAGTCGCTCCGCGCGGCGCGGGGAGAGGAGGGAGTCGAAGCCGCCTACGTCCGCCCCGACCTGCGCGACCTCTTCGAGTCGCTCGTAGAGCGCTCCTAAGTGCCGCTCCAACGCAACGAGCCGGAAGCTTTTCTTTATACCCTCTTTAGAAGAGGGAAAACTTGGCTGCCGAATAGCGTACAATGCACAACGCCGACGTGATCCGCGTCCTGGCCGAGATGGCCGACCTGCTGGACATCGAGGGCGGCAACCCGTTTCGCATCCGCGCCTTCCGCAACGCCATCGAGCTTCTGGAAAATTTTCCCGTCGACCTGGGGCAATACCTCAAGGAGGGCCATGTGCTCGAGGAACTGCAGGGAATCGGCAAGGGGCTCGCGCGCGACATCCGGGAAATTCTCGAAACCGGCGACTGCGGCGCGCACCGCGAGCTCTTGAAAAAATATCCCGCGAGCCTGCTTTCGCTCCTGCTCGTGCCCGGCCTCGGCCCTAAGAAGGTGCGCAAGTTGTTCGACGAGCTCGGCGTCGAGTCGCTCGATCCTCTGGAGGAGGCGTGCCGCTCGCACAAGGTGCGCGCCCTCGCGGGCTTCGGCGCCGTGACCGAGGAGAAAATTCTAAAAGGCCTCCTCCACGCGAAGACCACGGCCGGGCGATTTCTTCTGAGCGAGGCCGATGACGTCGCCCGGGCCCTGGTCTCGCACCTGCGAAAGGTGAAGGGCGCGGAGCGCATCGAGACGGCGGGTAGCCTGCGCCGCCGGAAAGAGACCGTCGGCGACATTGACGTGCTCGCTGCCGGCGGGGCCGCGCTTGCGCCCCGGGTGATGGACGCGCTCGTGCGCTATCCCCGCGTCGAGGAGGTGCTCGCCCGCGGCGACACGAAATCGAGCGTGCGTCTCCGGGGAGGCATGCAGGTGGACTTGCGTTTTCTCAAACCCTCGGAGTTCGGCGCCGCGTGGCAGTACTTCACCGGCTCGAAGGAGCACAACGTCGCGCTGCGCCAGCGCGCGAAGCAGCGCGGCCTCAAGCTCAGCGAGTACGGCATCTTCCGGGACCGCGACGAGAAACGCGTCGCGGGTGCGACGGAGGAGGAGGTATACGAAGCGCTCGACCTCGTGTGGATTCCGCCCGAGTTCCGGGAGAACCGGGGCGAGATACTGGAGGCGGAGAAGGGAAAGATTCCCGCCCTGGTGGAGCTCGCGGATTTGCGCGGCGACCTCCACACCCACACGGTCGAGACCGACGGCTCGGCCACCATTGAGGAGATGGCCGAAGCGGCGCAAAAGCGCGGCCTCGAGTACCTCGCCATCACCGACCACTCGAAGGCCGTCACCGTCGCGCGCGGCATGGACGAGCGAAGGCTACTGCGGCAAATCGAGGCCGTCCGGCGCGCTCAGGAGAAGTTCGAAAAAATTCGGCTTCTCGCCGGCGTCGAGGTGGACATTCTCAAGGACGGCTCGCTCGATCTCAGGGACGATGCGCTCGCCCGCTGCGACTTCGTCGTGGCGTCCGTCCATTTCGCCCTCTCGATGGGGGAATCGGAGATGACGAAGCGCATCGTCAAGGCTATGCGGAGCCCGCACGTGGACGCCTTGGGCCACCCGACGGGACGCCTCATCAAGGGGCGCGGGGGCTACGCCGTCAACCTGCGCGCCCTCATCGAAGCGGCGGTGGAGACGGAAACGTTCCTCGAGCTGAACGCTTATCCGATGCGGCTCGACCTCGGCGACGCCGCCCTGCGCGAGGCCAAGGCGGCCGGCGCCGGGGTGGTCCTTTCGACCGACTCGCACGACACGAGCGATCTGGAAAACGCCCGCTATGGCGTCGACACCGCCCGCCGCGGCTGGCTCACGAAGCACGACATCGTGAACACGCTCGCGTGGCGGGATTTTTGCAAAGCGCTCGGGGCGAGGAAGAAAAAAAGCACGCCCGGCGGCATGTGATGGCCTCTCGCCCTCGCGGAGCCGCCCCTCGCTTTCGCTTTAAATAAAAAGGGGTGCTCGCAGGCAGCACCCCTTTGCAAGAAATTATTACCGGTTCAGGAAATCGCCGCGACTCCAGCCAGCGCGACCGTGTGGTCGTTTTCGACCGTGCTGCCCGACACCCCGATGGCGCCGATGATCTCTCCGGCCGAGTTCTTGATGGGAATCCCGCCGGGGAAAGTGATCAAGCCGCCGTTCGAGTGCTCGATGTTGTAGAGCGCCCCGCCGGGCTGCGAGAGTTCTCCGATTGCTCCCGTGTTCATGTCAAAAAAGCGGGCGGTTTTGGCCTTTTTGATGGCGATGTCGATGGAGCCGAGCCATGCGCCGTCCATCCGGCCGAACGCCTTCAGGTTAGCGCCGGCGTCGACAATCGCGATGTCCATCTTAGTCTCAATCTCCTCGGCCTTCTTGGCGGCCGCTTTGAGCGCGACATGGGCCTGTTCCCAAGTGATGTCGCTTTTCGGCTTGGGGGCGTCCTGAGCGCTTGCGACGGTGAATACGAGCGCGCCCAGACAGAGCACGACCGCTGAGGCGAAAGCGTACCTTGCGAGATGTTTCTTCATGGGATTTTCTCCTGAGTCGAAGCGTTGTTTTTCGACTCGCGTTTGTCCGTGAACGTTGTTGGGTCTATTTAAAAGCGTAGGGCGAGATTACCACGCAGGCTTCAGCTTGTCAAGCATGCGGAACACGGCGGACGCTTCGGACCGCCCTCTACCGCTCCAGCCAGAGGTCTTCGGGGCGCAGGAGCGGCGGCGTGAGATTTAGGCGCACGCCGCCCACGTAGGGCTGCGTGACGACGTAGGCGCGCTCGTGCAGGAGGAAGACGACGGGCGCGTCCCCGACCACGAGGTCCTCGGCCTTGCGGTAGAGCCGCTCGCGCACGTTCACGTCCGACTCGCGGCGCGCCTCGTCGATTAATATGTCCACGCGGGGACTGCCGTAGCGGATACCCGCGACGTCCTGGTTCTTCGAGTGAAAAAGGTTCGAGAAGAAGTTGTCGGGGTCCGGGTAATCCGCATACCAGCCCGCGTAGGACATGGGCGGCTGGTCTTCGCCGCGCTGCATCTCGCGGAGCTCGGCCTCGCTCACGTCGCGGACTTCGACCTCGACGCCCACCCGCGCAAAGGAGGCGAGAACGAATTGGACCTCCCTGGAAAGGCCGAGGTCCGAGCGCGATTTGTAGTACACGGTTTTGAAGCCGTTCGGATAGCCCGCCTCGCTCAGCAAGGCCTTGGCCTTTTCAGGGTTGTAGGGATAGCCTTCAAGCTCGGGATTGTGCCCCAGGATCCCGGGCGGAAGAATGCCCTCGGCCGCTTCGTGGGCGCCGTGGTGAACGCTTTGGTTGAGCTCCCCGCAGTTCACCGCATGGTTGAGGGCCTGCCGGACGCGCTTGTCGTCGAAGGGGGGCGCGTCGTTGCGCAGGGCTATGTAGGAAGTGTGGAGCTGAACGCTCGAGTGGATGTTCGCCTCCCATGCGGGGTCCTGGCGGAGCTCGTGGAGAAACTCGGGCTGGAGGTGCGCCGTGAAATCCACCTCGCCGCGCCGAAGCAGGGGCAGTGCGTCGCGCACGTCGAGGCGAATGACCAACTCGTCCGCGTAAGGACATCCCTGAAGGAAGTAGTCGGGGTTCCGCTTTAAGACGATGCGCTCGCCGGGCGTGATTTCGGCAAGCTGGTAGGGGCCCGTTCCGACAGGCTGCTTGTTGAACTCCGGGCCCTTTCGGGAGCAGAGCTCGCGAGGGAGCACCGACGTGGCGGGGAGCGTCAAATAGGAAAGAAAGAAGCCCACGGGCTCCTGAAGCTCGATATCGAGGGCGTAGTCGCTGAGGATCTTGATCCCCTCGACCTCTTTTGCTTCCCCTGCGTGAAAGGCCGGAGCCCCCTGGATGGGCATGAGGGCCCATACCGCAGGGTAGTTTCCTCCGGGCCGCAACATTCGCTCGAACGAGGCCTTGACGTCATGGGCCGTGAGGGGCTGGCCGTTGTGGAACTTGACGCCTTCCCGCAGGTAGAAGGTGTACTTGATGCCGTCGTGCGAGACGCTCCATCGCCGCGCGAGCGCCGGGTGCAGGTCCGTTCCCTCGCCGAAGCGCACAAGGCCGTCGTAAAGGCTATAGACCATCTCCGTCTGCTTGATCGTCTCGGCGAAGCCCGGGTCGAGGTTAAGCTCGCCGGAGTCCGCCATGGTATAGCGAAGCGTGCCTCCGCGCTTCGGCTCGGGAAGCCGGAACTTCGCCGCCGCATCCTGGAAGAGAAGCGTTTCCTGGCGGAAGGCCGTCAGCGTCGTGTAGAGACTGCGCGCGCCCGCGGTGTTTTGCTGGGTGGCCTCCTTGATGACGTCGACGGCGCGGAGGACGGTCTCGCTCGCCTGCGAAAGGCTCGTGATGGCATCCTCGATGCCGTTGACGATGGCGTTGACGCGCTCCATGCCTTCGGAGATGGCGTGGCTTCCGGCCTTCTGCTCCTCCATGGCCCGCGAGATGTGGGCGGTGACTTGGGACATGTGGCTGGTGCGCTTCTTGATCCGCTGGCCCGTCTCGCTTTGCTCCTCGGTCGAGGAGCTGATTTTTTCGATCATCGATGTCATTTCGTCGATGGACTGGGTGATGCGCCGGCTGCCGAGCGTCTGCTCGCTGGTCGCCTTGGCGATTTGCGCTACGTTCTCGACGGCGCGCCGGGTGCGCTCCATGATGACGCGCAGCGACTCCTCGGCCTTCACCCCGAGGGTCACCCCTTCGGCCACGCGTCCCGAGGTGGTCTCCATGAGCTGCACCGCCTTGGTGACCTCGCGCTGGGTGGACTTCACCATGGAGGTGATTTCCGAAACCGAGGTGGCCGTGCGCTCCGCCAGCTCGCGAATCTCCTCGGCCACAACCGCGAAGCCGCGCCCCTCCTCCCCCGCCTGCGCGGCAAGGATGGACGCGTTGAGCGCGAGCAGGTTCGTCTGGTCTGCGATCTCTTTGATGACCTTGACGATTTTTCCAATCTCGACCGACTGCTTGCCCAGGCCGTGAACCACGGCCATCGCCTTGCCGACCGACTCTTGGATGTTCTTCAGGCCCTCGGACGTCTGTTGAACCGTGCCGCGGCCTTCGAGGGCGCTCCGCTGGGCGGCCTCGGAAAGCTCGGCGGTCACCTTGGCGCTCTCGCCCACCTCCTCGATGGCCGTGTCCATCTCGGCCATGGAGGCTGCGTTGTCCGAGGCGCGGCTGAAGATCTCGCGCGCCGCTTCGGCCACCTGCGCCACGCTTTGCGCCATCTCGTCGACGGCCACCGTGGTTTCCTCCACGTAGGCCGCGCCGCTTCGGGCCGACTCCGTCACCTCCTCGATGTTCGCCGCCATCTCCAGCACGGCGCTCGACGTGTTGCCCACCACGTCCATGAGGTTGTGGACGTTTTTCCGAATCTCGGCGACCGAGGCGTTCGTGTCCGCCAGGCTCTGGCGGACATCCTCGACCGAGTCTCCCTGCTCGCGGGCGCTGAAGGAAAGGCTGTCGGTCATGTCGAGCAGACCCCGCGACACCGACTCGAGCTCCTGGGAGAGGCGGCTGAATTTCCCCACGGCGCGCCGCAGCTCGAGCACCATCTTGCGCACGGCGAAATAAAGCGCCCCTGAGAGGTGCGCGCGCTGGGAGCCGCGGAAAACGTCGTCAGTGAGGTCGCCCCCGGTGATTCGCTCAAGCGCTTCCCCGACGCCGGAGCGCGGCGCCTTCGCGCTCAGGATGCTGCTCGCGGTCAGCGCGTGCAGGCCGGCGCCCGCGGCCCACGAGACCGCGAACACGACGATTCGCGCCCAGGCGCTTCCCTCGAGAAAAAGTGAAGCGCACGTGACGATCAGGGCCAGCAGAAACCCTGCGGCCGCCGAGCGGGCGTGTCGTCTGGCCACGCGCGTCACGCTTTCGAGAAGTCGTATATCCATAAGGAAACCACGGAGGAGGTTATTATGCCATGTCTTTCGAGCCATGCGAAACGCCCGCCCGAACGGCGGGGACGACGAGGCGGCTCCGGTCTCGCCCCGCTCCTCCCGTGCAGAAAGTGCGGAAAGTACGGAAAGTGCGAAACGGCAGACGCGCTTTCCGCACCTGCTGCACCTTCCGCACCTGCCGAACCCTTCAGGAACGGTTCATCGGTTTTATCAGAAGTCTCGTAATTGTATGCCGCGTAAAAAGATTGGAGGCCCCGCTTTCCCGGGCGCTGCGGATTTACTCCCGGTCCTTGTCGCGGTGCTCGATGTGGGGCGCGTAGCCCAGGTTCGAGAGCGCCTCGGCCAGGGCGTTCGCCACGGCCACCGAGCGGTGGCGCCCTCCCGTGCAGCCCACGGCGATGCCCAGGTAGGAGTGCCCCTCGCTTTGGTATTTCGGAATGAGGTAGGCGGCAAGGTCCATCGCTTTTTTCAAAAACTCGCCGCACTCGGGCGAGGTTTCGACGAAACGGCGCACGAGGGGATGCGAGCCGTCGAAGGGGCGCAGTTTTTCGTCGTAGTGCGGGTTCGGCAGGAAGCGCACGTCGAAGACGAGGTTCGCGTCGCTCGGGATCCCGTACTTGTACCCGAAGCTCGTGAGCGAGAGGCGCAGCGTCTCCTGCGTCGTGTCGCCGCCGAACTTGCCTCGCAGAAACTCCTTGAGCTTGGGCGCCTGAAGCGTCGTCGTGTCCACGACCACGTCCGCGAGCTCGCGTATGGGAAGCAGGAGGCGGCGTTCCTCCTCGATGGCCGCCTCGAGCTCGAGGGACGCGTTGGCCTGGGCGCTCAGGGGATGCCGGCGGCGCGTTTCGCTGAAACGCTTTAGAAGCGCCGGCGTGTTCGTCTCGAAAAAAATGAGCGTGCTTCTCATG
Organism: Acidobacteriota bacterium; assembly: GCA_020349885.1. Classification (NCBI taxonomy): domain Bacteria; kingdom Pseudomonadati; phylum Acidobacteriota; species Acidobacteriota bacterium. The sequence goes on along the minus strand of CP070701.1, from coordinate 1,956,906 downwards.
TCCCCGTCGCTCAGCATCTCTTTGTAGACGGCCGGGAAATCTTTCAGGAAGCCGCGCTCCCGGACGTCCACGACGAGCACGGTCTTGGGGATGTCGGTGCGCGAGGCCATCACGAGCGTCTTGAACCTGGAGAAGAGGCCCACGGGGAGGTTGTCCACGCAGAAGTAGCCCATGTCCTCGAAGCACCGGCTCGCGAGCGTTTTGCCCGAGCCCGACATGCCGGTGATGACTATCCATTCCGCGGTCTCGGACGCCGTCGCGCTCATCGCTTTTCCCTTTTGAGCCCCGGCGCATTTTCCGCCGCGTCGGCCGCCTTGCCCTTGATGGCGTGGAGCACCTTGCGCTCCACCTCGCGCGCGGGGTGACGCCCCTGGCGAATGAGGATGTGGTTGCGCGCCGCCACCTCGATGAGAGCCGCGAGGTTGCGCCCCGGCATCACGGGAACACGGATGAGCGGCACCGAAAGGCCCATCAGCTCGGTGTGCTCATGCTCGACGCCCAGGCGCTCGTAATCCGTCTCGTCCTTCCAGCTTTCGAGATTAACGATCAGATCCACCTCCTTGCGGCGCTTCACGGCCGTGAAGCCGAACAGGTCGCGCACGTTCACAATGCCCAGCCCCCGAAGCTCGATGTTCTGGCGCACGAGGTCCTTGCCCTCGGCTATGAGGACGCCGCTCTCGCGCCGCTTGATGTTCACCGCGTCGTCGCCCACGAGGCGGTGGCCGCGGGACACGAGATTCAGGGCGCACTCGCTTTTGCCGATGCCGCTTTCGCCCAGGATGAGGATGCCGACGCCGAACACCTCGATCATCACGCCGTGGAGCGTGATGCAGGGAGCGAGCTTTTCCTCCAGGTAGGTCGTGAGACGGAAGACGAGGACCGAGCTCGAATGGGGCGTCGCGAAAAGCGGCAGGGCGTGCTCGCGGGCGTGATAGCGCACTTCTTCCGTCGGGTCCACGTCCTTGGTGACCACTATGGCGGGCACATCGGGCACAAAGACCGGCTCGAGCACCTCGCGCCGCTTCTCGGGCGTGATGTCGCGAAGATACTGCATTTCGCTTCCGCCGAAGACCTGGATGCGGTTGGCGCGAAGGTACGAACGGTAGCCCGCGAGCACGAGGCCGGGCTTCTGAATCTTATGCGTGCGCACCTCGCGTTCGAGGCCCGCCTCGCCTTCCAAGAGCCGCAGGGCGATGTGTCCCGCTTCTTCGGAAAGAAGATTCTGCACGCGAAGCGCGGGGTATACGGGCTCAGGCAAGTGGCGCAGCATCGGTTCTTGCGTTTGAAAGTTTCCCTTTGGCCGTCTTCGGGGCTGCCCCTTCTTCGTCCGCCGGCCGCGTCCGGGGGGCCGCGGGACGGCGCTTCACGCGTATGTCGCGGCGCCGGCGGCCGATCTTGCGGTCCACGTACTTGCGGACGGCGCGATCGAGGTTGTCCGCCGCCGCGGCGAGCGCAAGGCGCACGTCGCCGGTCTCCTCCTTCACCTTGAACGTCTTGCCCTTACCGCGCAGGACAATCTCGGCGTATCGGCGGTCCTTCTCCCGGCCGAGCACCACGTGCGCCTCCTTCGCCGAAGGCAGGCGCCGCGCGACGCGCTCAAGACGCTCCCGCGCCATGGTGCGGACGGAGGAAGGAACGCGAATCCCCCGGCTCGTGAAATCAATGCGCATGGCCAAGCAGCCTCCTGTTTATCGAGGATTGCCCGGATGTTCCAACCTTTCATTATAGCGGAAAATGCGCGCCGGCGCATGCGAGAAAGTTTCACTTGACATGAGCCGCCCGAACGCTCTATCATTAGGTTGCCCGCGGCCTTCGGGCAGCGGGCGGGGGCAAACATGGCACTGGCAGAGCTTTTCTCGGAGCGGCGAGGAAACGAGCTGGTCGGCATTCTGATTTTTGCCGCGACCACGCTTGTTCTCGTGAGTCTCGTCACCTACCACCCGGCCGACCCCGCATGGTTTTTCAGCGAGGGCGGCGAGCGCTTTGCGGCGCAAAACGCCATCGGCCGCTTCGGGGCGTTCCTTTCCATCGTTTTGTACGAAAGCTTCGGCCTCGCGGCTTTCGCGCTGCCGGTGCTCTCGGGGATTCTGGGCTGGTTTTTCTTCTGGGGGAAGAACGTGAACCCCCTCTGGTTGCGGGCGCTGAACTTCGCGGTTCTTATGGGCGTGCTCGCGGGCCTGAGCGATCTGGTGCTCGAAAAAGTCGTTCTTTTCGGAAGGCCCATCGCCGCGGGCGGGCTCGTCGGCGCGGGAATCGCGAGCCTGCTGGTTCCGTATTTGAACGTGTTCGGCGCGATGGTGGTCCTGGTGGCGGTGGCGCTTGCGGCGTTCTCCATGGCCACCAGCCTTTCCTACCAGCACGCGGCGTCCTGGGCGGCGGCCCTTGCAAAATCGCTCGCACAGAAGGCGCGCGTGTTGTTCTTTTACCGGCAGGAGGTTCGCCGCAAAACGAAAAAACGCACCGAAGTGCTGAAGCGCCATGCGCAGCGCGCCGCCGAGACCAAACACGAAAAGCGTGACCCCGCCGAGGCCCTGCGCGGAGAGGCCGAGGGGACGCTTTTCGAGAGCACGCCCGAGGCGGGGCTGCGCAAGGGGACGTACCTGTTTCCCCCGGTGCGGCTCCTGGACCTTCCCGAGCACGGGGAGACGCTCCGCCACGAGGATCTCGTTGAGCGCGGCCGTGCGCTCACGGCCAAGTTCCTGGAGTTCGGCATAGAAGGCGAAGTCACGGAGATTCACCCGGGGCCCGTGGTGACGATGTTCGAGTTCCGGCCGGCCGGCGGCATCAAGTACAGCCGCCTCATCTCGCTTGCGGACGACCTCTGCCTCGCCCTCCGGGCCGAGTCCATTCTCGTCGACCGCATTCCCGGAAAACCCACCGTCGGCATCGAGGTCCCGAACGAGCACCGCGAGACCATCTTCCTGAGGGAGCTTCTGGAGGACGCGACGTTTCAGAAATCTTCGGCGAGCATGCCGCTCGCGCTCGGGAAGCAGATTCAGGGCGAGGTCTGCGTGTCGGACCTGGCCGAGATGCCGCACCTTCTCGTGGCCGGAACGACGGGCGCCGGAAAGAGCGTCGCCATCCACGCGATGCTTCTCAGCCTTCTCGCCTGCCGGACGCCCGACGAGCTGAAGCTGATTCTCATCGACCCGAAGCGCGTCGAGCTCGGCCTCTACGACGGCGTGCCGCACCTCTACGCCCCCGTCGTCGCGGACGCCAAGCAGGCCGCGCAGGTTCTGAAGTGGCTCGTCAAGGAGATGGAGAACCGCTACAGGATGCTCGCTTCCTACGGCGTCAAGACGCGGAATATCGAGCAGTTCAACCGCTACCTCACAAACTACGGCGGCCACCTCCGCGACGAGGGCGGCGAGCCCCTGAAGCCGCTTCCCTACATCGTCGTCGTCATCGACGAGTTCGCCGACCTCATGATGGTCGCGCCGCGCGAGGTGGAGGACGCCGTGGGACGCATCGCGCAGATGGCGCGCGCCGTGGGTATTCACCTCGTCATCGCCACGCAGCGTCCCTCGGTGGACATCATCACGGGCGTCATCAAGGCGAACTTCCCGTCGCGCCTCTCGTTCCGCGTCTCGTCGAAGGTGGACTCGCGCACCATCCTGGACGGAAACGGCGCCGAGCGCCTTCTCGGAAAAGGCGACATGCTGTTCCTTCCGCCCGGCACGTCGCGCCTGCGGCGCCTCCACGGGGGGCTCGTGACCGAGAAGGAGATCCAGCGCGTCACGCACCATCTCAAGCTCCAGGGCGTGCCGGAGTACAACGAGGTGCTCGCGCACCCCTCGCAGCTCACGGACGAGGGCGAGGGCGCCGCCTTCACGGAGATGGAGGACGAGCTCTACGACGACGCAGTGAAGCTGGTCGTGTCCACGCGCACGGCCTCGGTCTCGAACCTGCAGCGCCGCTTCGGAATCGGCTACAACCGCGCCGCGCGCCTCATCGACATGATGGAAGCCGACGGCGTCGTGGGGCCTGCGCGCGGCGCAAAGCCGCGCAAATTGCTGGTCAGCTCCGTCGATAACCTTCCCCAAAGGGCCGCCCCTTAACGCGCGCGGCGGGGAAAGTTCTCAAACCGCATTCCTGCCGTAACCACGCTCTAGACGCCGCGGTTGACTTGCCGAGACGGCGAATTCTATAATGGTGTGTAAAAAGGAGACCGGGAATGAAAGGAGCGGCAACGTGGATTTGCTTCACGCTGGCGGCCGCCTCGGCCGTATGGGGAGGTGAAGCGCCTACATCCCCAGGGAAAGGCCCACCGCGCGTTGGAGGGGAAGTCGAGATAGCCAACGTTCCCTTCGACATAAACGAAGTCATACGCAAGGTAAGGAAGAACCGCGGCCTTCCCGAAGAACCTCCAAAGCAGGGCTTCCATGCCGAAGCACGCGGCGAGCGTCCGTTTGCGCAGAAGGGAAATGTCTTCTCGCATGAGACGCCGCGATTCCAGGCGGAGATTGGCGAGAGCGGGTTAAGATATTTCGCGCAGGGAAGCAGGGGGCGACCTGATTTCGAAATTCTCTCGGTGAGCTTCGAGTGGGGAGGCAACACGCAGACGGTGTTTGGAAAAGGCCGCCTGGAGGAACACGCGCCCGGCCTGCTTCAAGGAGAAGCGCGCGGCAGCGTTACGCCTTATGCGAGAAACCGCGGGGAGGAAGGGATAGAACTCTACTGGACGATCGGCGGGCCGCTAAGCCCTGAGGCTTCGGCGCTGCGCGTGCGACTTGCGATCCGAGCCGCTGGCGAGCCGCAGGAGCATGATGAAGGGCTTGTTTTTCCAACCTGGAATGGAAGCGGCCAGGTGGCGTTCTCCAACGTAACCGTGGCGGACAGCGCGGGGCGGCGGGAGCGGGTTCGGCCTTCGCTTGCAACCAGACACAAAGTCCTGTTCAAGGTACCACGCGAGTTTCTTGAAAACGCACAATATCCCATCCTGATCGACCCGACGGTGGGGCCGGAGATTTTGGTGGATCCGAGTCCGGTGATTGGGCCAGCGTCAGGCAACCAGGAGGTTCCCTCCGTGGCTTCAAACGGGACGGACTATTTCGTCGCGTGGGAAGATCGGCGAAACGGCACGGACGACGACATCTACGGGGCGCGCGTGACCTCGGATGGGACGGTGCTCGACCCCATGGGTATCCGCATCACCACGACGACAAACGGCCAGTGGGATCCCTCCGTGGCTTCGAACGGGACGGACTATTTCGTGGCGTGGTGGGTGAGTGGGAACATCTACGGGGCACGCGTGGCCTCGGATGGGACGGTGCTCGACCCCTTTCCCTTTGACATCGCCGTCTCCACGGCGGCGGGCACCCAGCGGAATCCCTCGACGGCCTCGAACGGGACGGACTATTTCGTGGTGTGGGAGGACGAGCGAAACGGCGCGGACTTCGACATCTACGGGGCGCGGGTGCGGGCGTCTGATGGCTTGCTCCTTGATGGCCCGTCTGACACGGGAGGCATTGCTGTCTCCACGGCGGCAATCTGGCAGGAGTATCCCTCGGTAGCTTCAAACGGGACGGACTATTTCGTCGCGTGGCAAGACTACCGGAACTGGGCCACGACAGACTACGACATCTACGGGGCGCGTGTGCGGGCGTCCGATGGCTTGCTCCTTGACGGCCCGCCTGACACGGGAGGCATCGCCGTCTCCACGGCGGCGGACGACCAGGAGGATCCTTCCGTGGCCTCGAACGGGACGGACTATTTCGTCGCGTGGCAGGATAGCAGGAATTACGGAGCATCGAAATACGACATCTACGGAACGCGAGTGACCTCGGATGGGACGGTGCTCGACTCCACGGGCATCGCCGTCTCCACGGCGACAAACCACGAGAGCACACCTTCCGTGGCTTCGAACGGGACGAACTATTTCGTAGCGTGGGAGGATAGCCGAAGCGGGAGCTGGGACATCTACGGCGCGCGCGTGGCCTCGAATGGGACGGTGCTCGATCCTGCGGGCATCGCCGTCTCCACGGCGGCAAGCAACCAATACAACCCCTCGGTAGCCTCAAACGGAACGGACTATTTCATCGCGTGGAATCAATATCTCGTGGGCTACGACGTCTACGGGGCGCGCGTGGCCTCGAACGGGACGGTACTCGACCCCACGGGTATCACCGTCTCCACGACGGCAAGCGGCCAGATTGCCCCCTCAGCAGCCTCGAACGGGACGGACTATTTCGTGGCGTGGCAAGAGAACCGAAACGGCACGGACTTCGACATCTACGGGGCGCGCGTGGCCTCGGACGGGACGGTGCTCGATTCTTCGGGCATCGCCTTATCCACGGCGGCGGACGACCAGGAGCGTCCCTCAGTGGCTTCGAACGGAACGGACTATTTCGTCGCGTGGGCGGACTACCGAAGCGGTACGAACTTGGACATCTACGGGGCCCGAGTAACGTCGGCGGGGGCGGTGCTCGACCCTGCGGGCATCGCCGTCTCCACGGCGGCGGATATGCAATATTGGCCTTCCGTGGCTTCAAACGGGACGGACTATTTCGTCGCGTGGTATGATAAACGAAACGGCACGGACACGGACATCTATGGGGCGCGGGTGCGGGCGTTCGATGGTTATCTCCATGATGGTCCGCCTGACACGGGAGGCATCGCCGTCTCCACGGCGGCGGACGACCAGTCCGTGCCCTCGGCAGCTTCGAACGGGACGGACTATTTCGTCGCGTGGGATGACTGGCGGAACGACGGTGGATGCTTCTGCGATTGGGATATCTACGGGGCGCGTGTCACCTCGGCGGGGACGGTGCTCGATCCTGCGGGCATTGCCGTCTCGACGGTGGCGGACGGCTACATGCCTCCCTCGGTAGCCTCAAACGGGACGGACTATTTCGTCGCGTGGGTGGACGAGCGAAACTGGGCCACGACAGGCTGGGACATCTACGGGGCGCGCGTCACCTCGGTGGGGACGGTGCTCGACCCCGCGGGCATCGCCGTCTCCACGGCGTCTGGCAGCCAGACGTACTACTCGGCAGCCTCAAACGGGACGGACTATTTCGTCGCGTGGGATGATAACGGTAACAACATCTACGGGACGCGCGTGGCCTCGGACGGGACGGTGCTCGATGCTGCGGGTCTGCTCATTCAACAGAGCCTTTCTAAAGATCAACCCCTGGCTGTAGCCTACTCGTCCTGCGGAAAATATCTCGTGGCCTACATCCGTTTCCACGACGACCCGGACTTTCAATCCCAGCGCGTCATGGCGCGCCTCTTCTACGACGGGCTCAAGGCGTGCGTGGCGGAGGTGAGCGCGCCCGCGGGAATCGTGCCGCTCCTTGTCGAGGACGCCGGGGGCGGCCAGGTGGAAATCTGGTGGGAAAACCATGGCGAGCTTCTCCAATACAACATCTACGAGGGCGACCTAGACGCTCCCTTCTACAACCATCTGTCGCTCGTGTGCTGGACGGCGGGGACGGACGAAGGAGAAGGCTATCTGAGCGGGATAATTACGCCGGGCTTTGCGAACGCCTACTATCTCGTCACCGAATGCGACACGGCGACGGAGGGCACCTCGGGCTACGACAGCGCCGCCGTCGAGCGCAACCCCGCGCTCAACACCTGCGGCCCGCATCCGTAAAAAGCAGCGGCCAGGGGATAGGGTTTAGGGATTAGCAAGAATTCCTTTTGCTAACCCCGACTGAGCCGGGCAAGCCCCTAACGACTGATCCCTAACCCTTTTTCAAAAATCCGGCATATTGACTGACGGACGGGTCCGTTATATAATGTACCGCTGCTACCATGAAAACGAAAACCGCACGCAAGAGAAAACCCGGCCGCCCGAGGGACGAGGCCCTCGCCGAGCGACGCCAGGAGGAAATCCTGGAGACGGCGACGAGCGTCTTCGCCGAGCTCGGGTACCGCGCCACAGACGTGCAGGTCATCGCCGACCGGCTGGGCGTCGGAAAGGGGACCGTCTACCGCTACTTTTCGAGCAAGCGCAAGCTCTTCCTGGCTGCCGTTGACCGGGGGATGCTCATGCTCCGGCAAGAGGCGGACGCTTCCTCGGAAGGCGTGGCCGACCCCCTGGAGAGGGTCGCGAAGGCGATCCAGACGTACCTGTCCTTTTTCGACTCCCACCCCCAGTTCGTCGAGCTGCTGATGCAGGAGCGCGCGGAGTTCAAGGACCGGAAAAAACCCACGTACTTTCAGCATTACGACGCGAACTTGGGTCCGTGGAAGAAGCTCTTTCGCGGCCTCATGGCCGAGGGGCGCGTGCGAAAGGTGCCGGTCGACCGGATCATAGACGTCATAAGCGACCTTCTCTACGGCACGATCTTCACGAACTACTTCGCGGGGCGAAGGAAGTCCTTCAACGTCCAGGCCCGCGACGTCATTGACGTCGTTTTTCACGGGATCCTGGGCGAGGGGGAGCGCCGGCGCCGCGGACCTCGTTCCGCCGTAGCGGCTACGCGAAGGCGAGAGCGCCCGTCCGTCCCCGAAGGGAGCCGCATGAGATGAGAAGCAGGTCCTCCCTGCCGTTTCTTGCGGCGTGTCTGCTCCTGGCGGCCGTCGAAGCCGTGCCTGCCCAGGAAGAACTTCCCAAGGCGACGGTCGCGGCGGCGCCCGCCGTGGAGCGCGAGGTCCGCCGGACGCTCACGTTCACGGGGACCGTGGAGCCTCGGGCGAGAAGCGCGGTCGCGAGCGAGATCGAGGGCCTCGTCAAGGAGGTTTTCATCGAGGAGGGCGACTTCGTCGCCAAGGGCACGGTAATGATCCGGCTCAAGGACGCAACGACCCGCCTCGCCCTCGCCAACGCCGAGGCCGCCTTCACGGAAGCGAAGGCGGTCTACGAAAAAACCCGAAGGGACCTGGACCGCGCCCTCCGGCTCCACGAAAAGGGCTTCCTTTCGGACGAGGAGCGCCAGGACAAGAAGACGGACGTGACGGTCGCGGAGCAGCGCATGCAGCAGTGGCAGATTCAAATTACCGGTTACAAGGGCGATCTCGAGAAAACGCGCATCAAGGCCCCGTTCGGTGGCATGGTGAGCGACCTGAGGATACAGGTGGGAGAGTGGGTCAGGGAGGGGGGCGTGGTGGCCGAGCTCATCGACCTGGACACCGTGCACGTCACGGCGGACGTTGCTGAGCGCTACATCGGCCTGGTCAGGGCGGGGCAGGAGGCCCGGGTGCGCGTCGACGCCTATCCGGAAAAAAGCTTTCAGGGCAGCGTGTTCGCCATCGTGCCCCAGGCGCAGTCCCAGGCGCGGAGCTTTCCGGTAAAAATCGCCGTGCAGAACCCCGAGCACGTTCTTCGGAGCGGCATGTTCGCGCGGGCCGACTTTGCCATAGGCGACGCCTACAGTGCGCTTCTCGTGCCCAAGGACGCCCTCGTGAGCCAGGGGGGGAATTACATGGTCTACATCGTCCAGGACGGGACCGCCCTGCCCGTTCCCGTGAAGCTCGGCGACGCTTTCGAGGAAATGGTTTCCGTGGAAGCGGAAATTCCGGCCGGCGCTCCCGTGATCGTGCGCGGGAACGAGAGATTATTTCCGAGCCAACCCGTCGAGGTACTTCCGCCCGAGCCGTAACGCCGTCCCATGAAGCTCGTTGACCTCGCCGTCCGAAATGCCGTAAGCGTGGCCGTGGCCGCGCTTTTGCTCATCCTGTTCGGGGTGATCTCGCTTACGCGCCTGCCCGTGCAGCTCACGCCCGACGTGGACCGCCCCGTGGTCACCGTGACCACGGTCTGGCCTGGCGCGAGTCCGCAGGAGGTCGAGCGGGAAATCACGGACCCCCAGGAGGAGCGTCTCAAGAGCGTCGAGGGGCTGGTGCGGCTGACGAGCGAGAGCCACGACAGCCGGGCCGAGGTGCAGCTGGAATTCAAGGTCGGCGTGAACCTCGACACGGCGCTACTTCACACGGCCAACACCCTGGACCGGGTTCCGAGCTACCCGGAGAACGTGGAAAAGCCTTTCCTGAGTGGGACGGGGGGCGACGATTCGAGCGCCATCGCCTGGTTCATTCTCCAGCCCGTCGAGGGGAACGACGTGGATGTCTCGACGCTGTTCGATTTCGCGGAGGACGAGATCAAGTCCCGATTCGAGCGGGTCCCCGGGGTGGCGCGAAGCAACGTCTACGGCGGCCGGGAGCGTGAGCTCCGGGTGATCGTCGACCCGGAAAGGCTGGCCGCCCATGGGGTCAGCTTCCGGGAAATGGCCGGGACCATCGACGCGGAGAACATGAACCGGAGCGCGGGCTCGCTGGACGAGGGCAAGCGGCGCTACGTGCTCCGGACCGTGGGAGAGTTCAGGAGCATCGAGGACGTCGAGAACACCGTCGTGGCCGTTCGCGACGGCGCGCACGTGTACGTCAAGGACCTCGCCGAGGTCCGCCTCGATTACAAGAAGCCCGGGGCCTCCGTCTGGCACAAGGGCGAGCGCTCGCTGGCCATCAACGCCCTGAGGGAGACGGGGGCGAACGTGCTCGAAACCATGGCGGGCCTAAAGCAGGCGATGGAGGAGCTAAACAGCGGCCTGCTTCGCGACGAGGGCCTCTACCTGCAGCAGGCCTACGACGAGACGCTCTACATCGACAGCTCCATCGGGCTGGTCAAGCAGAACCTGGCCGTCGGGGGCACGCTCGCCGTGATGGTGCTCCTCGTGTTTCTTCACAGCGTTCGCGCCACCATCGTGGTGGCGCTGGCGATTCCCCTGAGCGTGATAGGAACCTTCATCGCCATGAACGCCCTCGGACGGAGCCTGAACGTTATCAGCCTCGCGGGCCTGGCTTTCGCCGTCGGCATGGTCGTGGACAACGCCATCGTCGTCCTCGAAAACATCCACCGCCACACGGAGATGGGCAAGCCCGTTCCCCAAGCCGCGAGCGAAGGGACGTCCGAGGTCTGGGGGGCCGTGCTCGCCAGCACGCTCACCACGGCCGCCGTGTTCCTGCCTGTCCTTTTCATCGAGGAGGAGGCCGGCCAGCTTTTCCGCGACATCGCCCTCGCCATCAGCGCCGCCGTCCTTTTGAGCCTCGTGGTCTCGCTCACCGTCATACCCACCCTGGCCGTCCGGCTGATAAGGCCCAAGGGAAGGTATTTTTCCGGAAAGGGCGACCGGTGGCTGGAGCTCCGCGAAAGGCTCCTCCCCGTCGGCGTGGCCGTGCGGGGCATGGTCGTGAAGGGGGTGGAGCGCGTTCTGTCGACGCGGCGCATGCGAATCGCGACGCTCGTCGCCATGACGGTACTTTCTCTCGGCTTGAGCTGGCTTCTGGCCCCGAAGGTCGAATACCTCCCCACCGGGAACCGCAACCTCGTTTTCGGGATGCTGCTCCCGCCGCCGGGGTACAACCTCTCCGAGGTGGAGCGCATGGGTCAGGATCTTGCCGAGTCTCTCCGCCCCTACCTCGAAGCCGAAAGCCGCCGCAAGGCCGGCCTGGACGCCCCCCCTATCGAGAATTTATTCTTCGTCTCATGGGGCCGCTTCGCTTTCCTGGGGGCCATCAGCGCGGAGCCCCGGAACGCCCGCGAACTGATCCCCGTCATCCGCCGCCCCCTGATGAAGGTTCCGGGCCTCATTCCCGTGGTGTCCCAGTCGAGTCTCTTCTCGAGGCACGGCTCCCAGGGCAACAACATCGACATCGAGATAACGGGCCCCGACATCGAGAATCTTCTTCAATTGGGCATGGAGGTGTTCGGGCGCGTGCAGCAACTGATTCCGGGCGCCCAGGCCCGGCCCATACCGAGCCTCGATCTCGGAAACCCCGAGGTGCGCATCACGCCCGACCGGGCCCGGGCCTCGGAGCTGGGACTATCGACCCACGAGATAGGTTTCGCGGTGGACGCCATGGTGGACGGCGTGAAGGTGTCCGAGTACCGGCTGCACGGGGACGCCATCGACCTGACCCTCACGGGCCGCGCGCGGGAAGAGGGCGGCGTAAAGCACGGCCACGAGCTGAGCGATCTCCGGCTGTACACCCCCGCCGGCAAGACGGTTACGCTCGGCACGGTGGCGTCGGTGGAGATGGAAAGCGGACCCGAGCAGATAAACCACATCGAGCGCGAGCGCGCTATCACGGTTCAGCTCCAGCCTCCCGAATCCGTGCCGCTCGGAGAAGCCATCGAGATTATCGAGTCGCAGATCGTCGCTCCGATTCAGGATGCTGGGCGCCTTTCTCCACACGAGCGCATTCACCTGTCCGGCGCCGCCGACGCCCTCTCGCAGGCCCTCCGCTCTTTCCGGTGGAACTTCCTTCTCGCGCTCGTCATCACCTACCTTCTCATGTCCGCCCTGTTCGAGAACTTCCTCTACCCCCTCGTGATTATGTTCAGCGTCCCGCTCGCCGCGCTCGGCGGCTTCGCGGGACTGCGCCTCGTCCACGTGTTCGTCCCGACGCAGGGCCTGGACCTTTTGACGATGCTGGGCTTCGTGATCCTCATCGGCACCGTGGTCAACAACGCCATTCTGGTGGTCCACCAGGCGCTCATCGGGATGAGGGAGCGCGGCCTCGACACCCGCGGCGCCCTGCTAGACGCCGTGCGGGTTCGCGTGCGCCCGATTTTCATGAGCATGGCCACGAGCGTTTTCGGCATGCTGCCGCTCGTGCTGTCTCCGGGGGCGGGCTCCGAGATTTACCGCGGCCTCGGAAGCGTGGTGGTCGGCGGGCTTCTGGTGTCCACCGTGTTCACGCTGTTTCTGATCCCGGCGCTTTTCAGCCTTGTGCTCGAGGCGTACGAGGCCGCGCCCGGAATCCTCCAAAGAATCCGCCGGAAGGGATTCACCGCTTCCTGACGCATCCTGCGCTCCTCCTTGACTTCCGCGGGACAGCGCCGCTATTATGGAGGTGCTGAAACCCATGAGCATGAAACCTTTAGTCCCGTGGAAGGGATGGTGTGTCCTCATATCATTCTCCGTAGCGGGCGCCACTCTGGTTAACGCGGACGAGACATTACCTCCCTCGGCGGGGCCGACGTTGGTCGTATCCGTCAGCGGCCCGATTCACCCCGTGGCCGCCGAAGTCATCGCGCGCGCCGTCGGGAAGGCCCGGGAAGATGACGCCGCCCTCCTCGTCATTGAGCTCGACACCCCGGGCGGACTCATGAGCTCGATGCAGGACATCAAAAAGGCCATCCTCAACTCGCCGGTTCCCGTGGCCGTGTTCGTCTCGCCCAAAGGGGCGCAGGCCGCCTCCGCGGGCTTCTTCATCGTCATGTCGGCGGACCTGGCCGTGATGGCGCCCGGCACCTCGACGGGTGCGGCCCATCCCGTGGACATCTCGGGAGGGGAGGAGATAAGCGAGGTCATGGGCAAGAAGATTCTCCACAGCGCCGTCAAGGAGCTCCAGAGCGTCGCCGAGGTGCGGGGACGCAACCCCGAGCTCGCCATCGAGGCCGTGCAGGGCGAGGTCAAATCCTTCACGGCCGAAGAGGCCTTGGCCGAGGGACTCATCGACTTCATCGCCGAAGACGTCCACGACCTCATCCGCAAGGCGAACGACCGCGCGGTGACGCGCTTTACGGGCGAGGAGGAAGTGCTCACGCTTGACGAGAGGGAAATCGTCGAGCTGGAACAAACGCTCCGGGAGCGCGTCCTGGGCGCCATCGCCAACCCCAACGTGTTGTTTCTGCTCCTGGGACTGGGCGTCCTGGGACTCTACGTCGAGATCAGCAACCCCGGCCTCATCTTGCCGGGCGTCGTCGGAGGCATCTGCATCATCCTGGCGCTTTTTTCCATGCAGGCGCTTCCCATCAACTACGCCGGGGTTTTGTTGATGCTTTTGTCTTTCGTCCTCTTTCTGGTAGAATTAAAGGTGGCGAGCTATGGCCTGTTGACATTGGGAGGCATCCTGTCTCTCCTGCTGGGCGGCATGCTCTTGATTAAAGAGCCGGTGCCGGGGCTTGCCATTAATTGGACGACGCTCATTTCCGTGGCGGTCTTTATCGGAGCCCTGGTCGCCCTAGTCGTCTATCTGGTGGTGCGGGCCCACGGCGAGGACGTTTGGACCGGCCAAGAAGGCATGGTCGGAAAGCGCGGCGTCGCCGCCACCCCCGTGCACCGCGAGGGCAGGGTTTTCGTGCAGGGGGAATACTGGCGCGCGATTTCCGCCGCTCCCATCGAAAAGGACGAGCCGGTCGAAATCGTGGGCGTCAGCGAAATGACCCTTAAGGTCCAGCGGGTCACGGAAAGCTAACCCAAACAAGTCACAAAAGGAGAAACCAAAATGCCCATAGGCATCATTTCCATCGTTGTCATCGTCTTGGTCATTCTGTCCAATGCGATCTACATCCTCCGCGAGTACGAGCGGGGCGTCGTCTTCCGGCTGGGGCGCATGCGTCCCCATCCCATGGGGCCGGGGTTGACTATCATCATCCCGGGCATCGACAAACTCCTCCGTGTCAGCCTGCGCACCATCGTGCTCGACATCCCGCCGCAGGACGTCATCACGCGGGACAACGTATCGGTGAAAGTGAACGCCGTGGTCTACTTCCGCGTGATGAACCCTCTCAAGGCCATCGTCGAGGTGGAGGACTACGTCTACGCGACGAGCCAGCTCGCCCAGACGACGCTTCGCTCGGTGCTCGGTCAGGAGGAGCTCGATGCGCTCCTGAGCGAGCGGGAGAGGTTGAACACGTCGCTTCAGGAAGTCATCGACAAGCACACCGACCCGTGGGGCATCAAGGTTTCCACGGTGGAAGTCAAGCATCTCGATTTACCGCAGGACATGCAGCGCGCCATGGCGAAGCAGGCCGAGGCCGAGCGCGAGAAGCGCGCGAAAGTCATCCACGCCGACGGCGAGTTCCAGGCCTCGCAGCGCCTCCACGACGCCGCCGAAATCGTCGACCGGAATCCGGTCACCATCCAGCTGCGCTACCTGCAGACCCTGACGGAGATCGCCACCGAGAAAAACTCGACCATCATCTTCCCGCTCCCCATCGACGTTTTCAGGCAGCTCATGGGCGGCAGAACACGGGAAACGCCCTAACCGCACCTACGTTCCATGGCTCCGGAGCCGCGCGTACTCATTGTAAGCAGGACGAAGCGCTTCGCGGAGCAGGCGCGCAAGCGCCTCCGCTCCGAGCCCTGCCGTCTCAAAACGCTGAACGGCAGCGTCTCGAAGGTGGTCCTCCGCTCGATTGGGAAATATCAGCCGGACCTCGTCCTGGTGGAGGCGACACCCGCGACGCTCCGCCGGACGCTCGACCTGCTTCCGGAGCTGGCCAGCGTCGACCATGCGGCTAGGGCCATCGTGGTGCTTCCCTCGCCCGATGCCGCGGCGCGCGCCGAGGCGCTCCGCAGCGGCGCCTTCGACACCGTGGCCTTTCCCGACGAGGAGAAAACGCTCGCGCACCGCGTGCACCAGGGACTCGAGGCCCGGCGCGTCTCGCGCGAGAACCTCCGGCTCGCGCGCGAGCTGGAGCTTCTGCGAACCCTGAAATCGATCGCCAAGATCCTCGAGCTCGACCGCCTCGTCACCGCGCTCACGGACACCACGATGGAGCTCATGCAGGCGCAGTTCGGCGCCTTCGTGCTTGCGCGCCCCGGCGGTATTTTTGAAATCGCCGAGCTGCGCGGCCTTTCCCAGGACTACACGAGCGACGGCATCTTCGGCTTCACGTACGTCACGCTTCAAAGGATGCTGGCCAAGAACAAGCCTTCCCTTGTTTCCGAGGGCGGCCGGGCGTTTTCGCCGCGCAAGATCGGCTCGGGCGTGCGCGTCGGCTCCGTCGTCGTGGCGCCCATCGTCGCGCGCAGCGAGCGCCTGGGCCTCGCCATCGTCGCCCGCGAGCGGGGCCGCCCGCCGCTTCGGAGCGAGGACGCCGACATTCTCCGGAAGCTCCTTCTGGAATCGTCCGACATCGTCGAGAACGCACTCGCGCACAAGCGCACGCAGGAGCTCACGATGCGGGACGACCTTACGAGCGCCTACAACCGCCGCTACTTCGAAACGTACGTCGAGGACGAAATCAGGCGCGCCCGGCGCTTCCAGGCGAAAGTGGCGCTCATTTTCCTCGACCTCGACAACCTGCGGAGCGTGAACGACCGCTACGGCCATTTCATGGGAAGCCGCGCCCTGATGGAGGCGGCGCACCGCATGCTCGCGAGCGTCCGCAGCATTGACAAGGTGATGCGGTTCGGGGGGGACGAGTTCTGCATCGTGCTTCCCGAAACGGGCGTCGAGGGGGCGTTCAGGGTCGCCAACCGCGTCCGCGATCGAATCCGAACGGAGCCGTTCCTCGGCGACGAAATCGAAGGCGGCGTGTACCTGACGGCCAGCATGGGGATCACGACCTATCCGGAGCATGCGCTCACGAAGGAAGAGCTCATCCAGCGCGCCGACGAGGCCATGTACAACGTGAAGCAGAAGGACAAGGGCGGCATCGCCGTCGCCAAACCGCTCCCAAAACGCGCCGCCGGGCCCGGCCCAAAAGGCCGCACCCGCGCCCGGCGTTCCGGAACCGCCGCATCCAGGCGCATGGCCTAGGAGCCGCCCGCCCGTGGCCGAAGACCTGGTTCTTCAAGGGGCGCTTGAGAGCAACTCGCTTCCCAACATCCTGCAGCGGCTCTACCATGACCGGGAAACGGGAAAGCTGACGCTGAGCTTTCTCGAAACGCGCAAATCCCTTTTCATTAAAGAAGGGCGTATCGTTTTCGCCACCTCGAACAACCCGGACGACCGGCTGGGGGAATTTCTACTTCGGCGCAAGATCATCACGGTCCAGCAATACCTCGAGTCCGCAAAGCACATTCGCCCGGGCAAGAAGCAGGGCGCCGTCCTCTGCGAGCTGGGATACCTCTCGCCCGAAAATCTCATCGATCTGGTCAAGAAGCAGGTGCAGGCCATCGTCTATAGCCTCTTTGAATGGACGCAGGGCGACTATTCGCTCAGCTTGCATGACCTCGACACGACCGACCTCATCACGCTCAACTTTTCGACCGAGGACATCATCGTGCGCGGCATCAAGCACATCAACTCCTGGAGCCGCATCTTCGGCGCCGTGGGAGGCCCGGACGTCGTCTACGCCAAGACCCCGGAGTGCGACTCCATCTACTACGGCATGGCGCTCAAGGAGGAGGAGATTCATGTGCTTTCCTCGGTCACCGGCCGCGCCTCGGTGGCCGACATCTGCACCATGAGCTATCTTTCGGACTTTGAGACCTACCGCCTCCTCTGGGGCTTTCTGGCCGCGGGCTGCATTGAGCGCACCGCGCAGCTCGACACCCGGAAGGTGGAGAGCGAGGCGCAGGTCGAAACCATGGTGGACGTCTACAATCAGATGTTCGCGTACCTCCACGACACGCTGTTTCAGGGCGTGGGCGAGACGGCCGAGGATCTCATGATGCGGGCCATCAAGGATGTCACGCCCCAGTATCCCGATTTGTACCGCGACGTCTACGTGGACGCCTCGGGGTGCGTGGACACGAACCAGTTCTACCAGAACCTGCTCATCTCGGCGACGGGCCGGCGCTTCACGACGGCCATGGCGGCCCTGAACGAGCTTCTCTACAACCTCGTCTTCGTCGTCAAGCGCGAGCTCGGCACCGACGCCGAGCGTAAAGTGGCCAAACGGCTTCAGGAAATGAAGGCCAAGCTGCCCGCCTGAGGGCCGCTTCTTTACGGGGAGGGCATGGGGTTTCTCCGCCAGAGGGGTGTCCCGGCGCATGCGTCGGGGCAACCTGCGGACCCGAAGGCTTCTTAGTTTTGCTCTTTACCCCGCGCGCCGATAAGATAGAGGCCTATGGAGCAGAACCTTACAGAGGTCGTTCTGCACCTCGTCTTTCAGCTGGCGGTCATCCTGTGCGCCGCTAAGGTGGGTGGTGAGATTGCGGAAAGATTCCTGAAGCAGCCCGCCGTTCTGGGCGAGCTCGCAATGGGCATGCTCATCGGCCCGTTCGCCCTGGGGCAATACGTCCATTTGCCGCATATCGGCGCGCTTTTCCCTCCGCCCGCTGGGCACACGCCCATCGCGGTCTCGGGCGAGCTCTGGGCCTTCGCGCAGGTTGCGGTCGTCGTCCTTCTCTTCATAGCGGGCCTCGAGACCGACCTGAAAAACATCCTGCGCTACGGCGCCAAGGCCTTCGTAATCGGGCTGGGCGGCGCGATTTTCCCGTTCTTCCTCGGCGCGTGGGCCACGTCGGTCTTTACGGAGCATGGGATGATGTCCCCCATGGCGCTGTTTACGGGCTCCGCGATGACGGCCACCTCGATCGGCATCACGGCGCGCGTGCTGAGCGACATACGCAAGCTCGGAACGCCCGAGGGGGTCTCCATCCTCGCGGCGGCGGTCATCGACGACGTGCTGGGCCTGCTTGTCCTGGTCATAGTGATTGCCATGGCGGCGGGGGCCGCGGTGGACGATGCGGGGCTTGCCCGCCCTAACGACCTTGGCGGGCTTGCCGCGGCGGACGGGGCGCAGCCCGGCCTCGATTGGGGCGAGCTGGGATGGGTCGCGCTCAAGGCGTTCGGCATCTGGGTCGGCATCACGGCCGCGGGCATCTTCAGCGCGAAATACATCGAACGCCTCTTCTCGGCGTTCAAGGCAAGCGGCGCGAAGATCACGCTCTCGCTCGCGCTTTGTTTCCTCATCGCCGGCCTGGTCGAGCTGTTCGGCCTGGCGATGATCATCGGCGCCTACTCCATCGGCCTCGGGCTCTCGCAGACCGAGATGTCAAAGGAGCTCATCAAGGAAATGGAAGGCCTCTACCACGCCCTGGTGCCCGTCTTTTTCGTCGTCATGGGGATGCTCGTGAGTTTTTCCGCCATGCGCGAGGAGCTCGTGTTCGGCGTCGTGCTGAGCCTTCTCGCCATCGCGAGCAAGGTGTTCGGCTGCGGCCTTCCGGCCCTTGGGCTCGGCTTCAACGTCCGAGGAGCGACGCGCATCGGGCTGGGGATGCTCCCGCGCGGCGAGTTTGCGCTCATCATCGCGGGCATGGCCCTGGCGCGGGGCGCGATAGACACGGGCCTTTTCGGCGTCGTCGTCATGATGACCGTCGTGACGGCGTTCCTGGCGCCCGTGCTTCTGGTGCCGGCCTTCCGGGGCGGGGGCGGCCTGAGGAATCCCTAAATCGACTTTGCTTTTTTTCCCCCGCGCCGATAAGATAGAGGCCTATGGAGCAGAACCTTACAGAGGTCGTTCTGCACCTCGTCTTTCAACTGGCGGTCATACTGTGCGCCGCTAAGGTGGGGGGGGAGATTGCGGAAAGATTCCTGAAGCAGCCCGCCGTCCTCGGGGAGCTCGTGATGGGCATGCTCATCGGCCCGTTCTTCCTGGGGCAATACATCCATTTGCCGCACGTCGGCGCGCTTTTCCCCCCGCCCGTGGGGCACACGCCCATCGCGGTCTCGGGCGAGCTCTGGGCCTTCGCGCAGGTTGCGGTCATCATCTTGCTCTTCATCGCGGGCCTCGAGACCGACCTGGGAAATTTCCTGCGCTACGGCGCCAAGGCCTTCGTGATCGGGCTGGGCGGCGTGATTGCCCCGTTCTTCCTCGGCGCGTGGGCCACGTCGGTCTTCACGGAGTACGGGATAATGTCCCCCATGGCGCTCTTTATGGGCTCCGCGATGACGGCCACCTCAGTCGGCATCACGGCGCGCGTGCTGAGCGATATCCATAAGCTCGGAACGCCCGAGGGGGTCTCCATCCTCGCGGCGGCGGTCATCGACGACGTGCTGGGCCTGCTGGTCCTGGCCATAGTGATTGCCATGGCGGCGGGGGCCGCGGTGGACGAGGCGGGCCTTGCCCGCCCTAACGACCTTGGCGGGCTTGCCGCAGCTGACGAGACGGGGCATGCCGCCGCGGACGGGGAGCAGCCCGGCCTCGATTGGGGCAAGCTGGGATGGGTCGCGCTCAAGGCGTTCGGCATCTGGATCGGCGTCACGGCCGCGGGCATCTTCAGCGCGAAATACATCGAACGCCTATTCTCGGCGTTCAAGTCGAGCGGCGCGAAGATCACGCTCTCGCTCGCGCTATGTTTTCTGATATCGGCTTTCGTCGAGCTGTTCGGCCTTGCCATGATCATAGGCGCCTACTCGATCGGCCTCGGGCTCTCGCAGACCGCGATGTCCAAGGAGATAATCAAGGAAATGGAAGGCCTCTACCACGCCTTGGTGCCCGTCTTTTTCGTCGTCATGGGGATGCTCGTGAGCTTTCCAGCCATGCGCGAGGAGGTCGTGTTCGGCATCGTGCTGAGCCTCCTCGCCATCGCGAGCAAGGTGTTCGGCTGCGGCCTTCCGGCCCTGGGGCTCGGCTTCAACGTCCGCGGCGCGACGCGCATCGGGCTGGGGATGCTCCCGCGCGGCGAGGTGGCGCTCATCATCGCCGGCATGGGCCTCGCGCGGGGCGCGATAGATACGGGCCTCTTCGGCGTAGTCATCATGATGACCGTCGTGACGACGTTTCTGGCGCCCGTGCTTCTGGTGCCGGCCTTCCGGGGCGGGGACGGTTTGAAGAGTTCCTAAACCAGCAAGAGGAAAGATACCCCATGGAAATTCGATTCGAACTCAGCGAAGAGCGATCCGCACTTCTCATTGCGAGCCTCCGCCGCTACCTGAAAAAATCGAGGTTCGAGGAAAGGCTGAAGGTCCGGCAGATCGAGGGAAATTCCATTTTCGAGTTCGGCAAAGAGAAGCGCCTCGTCTCGCTCGTGGAGGAGAGGACCACCGAGGAGACCCGCACGCTGGTCTTTTCCTGCGACTCGGAGGACGTGGACTTGGAAGAATTGCTCCTCGGAGGTTTTTCCCTTTTTGCCCGAGAAGTCCACAAGTCCTTGCTCGGCGCCGTCCCCTCCGGGGCGGGCAAGAATAAATTCCTCAACGAGCTGAGGAAGTCCGTCGCGGAACTCCGGGCCAAGCGGGCCTCGAAGAAGAAGCGCTCGAAGTAAGCTGCACCCATGACAACAAAACGGGGCAGGGGAAAGAAGCGGCGAAAGAAGGCGAAAAAATCCCCGGGCGCAGCGGCTCCCGGACCCTCGTCCGCTTCGACTTGCCCCGACCCGCGTCGGGGCGGACCCGGAGCGGGCTTGAGGGACTGGGCGTGGCTGGCCGTCGCCGCGCTCTTGTCGGCGCAGTGGATCGTCCTTCGCGCCGCGGCGGTTCCCCTCGGCCACGAGGCGCAGGCCATGCTTGCGGGCCTCGCCATCCTCGGGGCGGCGTTCATCCTCTCGTGGGCGGCGGAGGCTGCGCAGAAGGACATTCCGCAGGCGCTCGCGCTGATCGCCCTCGCCTGGATAGCCGTCCTGCCCGAGTACGCCGTGGACCTCTACTTCGCATGGGTGGCCGGCAAGGACCCTTCCTACGCGGCCTACGCCACGGCGAACATGACGGGCGCGAACCGCCTCCTCATCGGCCTCGGATGGCCGGCGGTGCTCCTTGCGATCTGGTGCAAGGGGCGCGTGCGGGAGATCGCGCTCGAGCCGACGCGCCGCATCGAGCTCGGCGCCCTCGGCCTCGCGACGCTCTACGCCTTTCTGATTCCCCTCAAGGGAACGCTCTCGCTCCTCGACGCCGTCGTGCTCATCGGCATCTTCGTGCTCTACGCCTACTGGGCGGCGCGCTCGCCGATGGTGGAGATCGACCTCGAGGGCCCCGCCGGGCGCGTCGCCTCGTGGCCCGCGGCCCCGCGGCGCGCGATGGTCGTCGTGCAGTTCGTGTTCGCGGGCGCCGCCATCCTCTTCGCCGCCGAGCCCTTCGCCGAGGGGCTCCTGGGCGTGGGGCGCGAGCACGGAATCGAGGAGTTCATCCTGGTCCAATGGCTTGCGCCGCTTGCTTCCGAGGCGCCGGAGTTCATCGTCGCCATCCTCTTCGCCCTTCGCGGAAGGGCCGCCGTGGGCCTCGGGGCGCTCCTTTCGGCCAAGGTCAACCAGTGGACGCTCCTCGTGGGGGCGATCCCCGTGGTCTACGGCATCTCCGCGGGCGCGGCGGCGCCGATGCTTCTCGACTTCCGCCAGCGGGAGGAAATCCTCCTCACGGCGGCGCAGAGCCTCCTTGGACTCATGGTGCTCGTAAACCTGCGCTTCGGCCTGCAAGAGGCGCTTTTACTGGCGATGCTTTTCATGGCCCAGCTCTTTTTTCCCACGACGGAAGTGCGCATCGCGTTCTCCGTGCTCTACGGCTTTATGTGCGTCGCGCTTTTGTTCCGCCGTGGAGAGTGGAAGGCCCTGAAGGCGCTCGCACACCCCCTCTCCCCCGCGGCGGGCGAAAAACCGTAGCGCGCCTGCTATACTTGAGCGCATGCCGCGCTCCCGGAAATTATCTTCGAAAGCGCTCGAGCGCGAGGCCCTCGCGGTCGTCGCACGCCTCCGCCGGGCGGGCTATAAGACCTACTTCGCGGGCGGTTGCGTGCGCGACCGGCTCCTGGGCCTCGCCCCCGAGGAGTACGACATCGCGACCTCCGCGACGCCGGACGAGGTCGAGAAACTCTTTAAGAAAACCGTCGCCGTGGGGAAGGCCTTCGGCGTGGTGCGCGTGCGCCGGGGAGGGGCGGAGTTCGAGGTGGCGACGTTCCGCCGCGACCTCCCCTACCGGGACGGCCGCCACCCGGAGGGCGTCCGGTTCACCTCCGCCGAGGAGGACGCCCGCCGCCGCGATTTTTCTCTGAACGGGCTCTTTTACGACCCCGCGAGAAAAAGGGTGCTCGACTTCGTCGGCGGGCGGGACGACCTGAAGCGCGGCCTCCTGCGCGCCATCGGGCGCGCCGAGGAGCGCTTCGAGGAGGACAAACTGCGCCTCCTGCGCGCCGTGCGCTTCGCCGTGCGCTTCGGCTTCCGGGTGGAGTCGAAGACGCTGGCCGCCATCAAGCGCCTGGCGCCCCGGGTCGTGCAGGTGAGCGCCGAGCGCATCCGCGACGAGCTTCTTAAAATCTTCCTCGGGCCGCGCCCTCACCGGGCGCTCGACCTCCTGGACGAGACCGGACTCCTCGAAGCGGTGCTTCCCGAAATTTCTTCCATGAAGGGCGTCGAGCAGCCGCCGGCGTTCCATCCCGAGGGCGACGTCTACACGCACACGCGCCTGATGCTAGAGATTTTCGGGACGGCGAAGAAATTCCGCTCCGAGTCGAAGCGGAGGATTCTCGTGATGGCGGCGCTCCTCCACGACGTGGGAAAGCCGCCGACGTTCGAGCCGGCCGATCCGCGCGAGCGCCGGGGCCGCATCCGCTTCGACGGCCACGCCCCGCAGGGGGCCGAGATGGCCGCGGCCGTCATGCGGCGGCTCAAGCTCCCGACGCGCGACATAGAGGCGGTCGCGGCCTGCGTGCGCGACCATTTGAAGTTCATCGACGTCTTCCGGATGCGCCCCTCGACGCTCAAGCGCCTCCTGCGCGCGCCCCACTTCACGCTGCTCCTCGAGCTGCACCGCATCGACTGCCTCGCCTCGCACGGGAAGCTCGACGCCTACCGCTTCTGCCTCCGAAAGCGCCGCGAGTTCGCGAAGGAGGATTCCCTTAAGCCGCCGCGTCTTCTTGCGGGCGGCGACCTCATCGCCCTGGGCTACGCGCCCGGGCCGCGCTTCAAGGAGATCCTCGCCGCCGTGGAGACGGAGCAGCTTGAGGGGCGCGTCCGCACGCCCGACGAGGCGCGCGCCTTCGTGAAAAGAACGTTCAAGCGGAAGACCCGCTAGGCCGCCTCCAGGGGCCAGAACATCCAGACGCCCGCGAGCACCACGAGCCACAGCAGGAGCTTCAGCAGAAGGCCCGCGCGCAGGTAGTCGGCGAAGCGGTAGTGCCCCGCCCCGTACACGAGGGCGTTGACCTGGTAGCTCATGGGCGAGGCGAAGCACGACGAGGCGGCGAAGAGCACCGTCACGAGCATCGCCTTGGGATTGATGCCGGCAGCCTGCGCCGCCGACATGGCAAGCGGCACGATGAGCACGGCCGTGGGCGTCTTCTGGATGACCTCCACCAGAAAGGAGCCTATCCAGTAGACGACGGAAAGGACGGCAAGGGGGCCGAGCACCTCGGCAAAGGGAAGCAGGCTCCTGGCCAGGAGCTCCGCCGCGCCCGTCTTCTGGTACGCGATCCCGAGGGGAATGATGCCCGCGATCATCAGGATGATGCGCCAGGGAATGGCGCTGTAAATTTCCTTCAGGTCCATCGCGCGCAGGAACACCAGGAGCGCGATGCCCACCAGCTGCGCCACGACGAGCGGGAGGACGTGGAGGGCCGCCGCCAGAATAACCCCGGCAAGCACGAGCACCGACGTGAGCGCCCGGCGCGGCTCGGGGACGGGAGGAAGGGTCACGGTCTCGAAGAAAAGAAAGTCGGGGTGCTTGCGGAGGGTTTCCAGCTCGCCGCGCCGGGCGTAGATGAGAAGCGTGTCGCCCACCTTGAGGCGGACGCGGCCGATTTTGTCGAGGAGGGTCGTGCCGAAGGTGCGCACCGCCAGCACGAAGACGCCGTAGCGGGCGCGGAAGTTGATTTCCTTGAGCGTCTGCCCCACAAGGGCCGACGTGGGAGAGATCACGCCCTCGGCCAGCACGCCCTCGCCCTTGGTGAGGTCTTCGAAAATATCCTTCTCCTTGCTCGCCAGACCGGTGTTCCGCTGGAAGAGCAGGAGTTCGTCAATTCCCCCGTGGACGAGGAGGACGTCGCCCGCGGCCAGTGCCGTGTAGGGCGCGCCGCCCCAGATGCGCTGCTCGCTGCCGTCCGGCATGCCGCGTATGACGCCCAGAAGACTCACCTTGTAGCGCTCCGCCAGCCCCGCCTCGGCGAACGTTTTTCCCGCCGAGGCCGAGTCCTCTGGCACGAGGAGCTCGGCCACGTATTCGCGAAAGGCGTAGCGCTCCGTGATGTCCTTCACGGGCGTGTGCGACGGAAGGAGCCGCCGCCCCACCAAGACGCAGTACAGGAACCCCGCACCGAACGCGAGCAGCCCCAGGCGCGTGATTTCGAACATGCCGAGCGGCGCGAGCCCGTAGTCGCGCTGCCCCATTTCGCTCACGACGATGTTCGTGGAGCTGCCGATGAGCGTGCAGGTGCCCGCCAGGATGATGGCGTAGGACATCGGGAGCATGAGGCGCGAGGTGGCGAGGAGCTTCGTGCGCGCCAGGGTCAGGGCGAGGGGGATGAAGATGAGCGCCGTGGCCGTGTTGCTGACGAACATCGAGACGATGCCCGCGGCGAGAAGCACCACCACGGCGGCCGCCGCCTCGCCCTCGAAGGGCAGGGCTTTCAATTGGCGCGTCAGGGCGTCGAGCGCCCCGGTGCGGTTTACGGCCTCGCTCAGCACCAGCATGGCCGCCACGGAAATGGTGCCCGGATGGCTGAATCCGGAAAGGCCTTCCTCGATGGAAAGCACGCCCGTCATGACCAGCATGAGGAGGATGAGAAGCGCCGTAAGGTCGGTAGGGACGAGGTCCCCGCGCGCAAAGAGCACGATGGCGCAGAGCGTGATGGCGTAAACAATCAGGATGTGTTCCATCGTCTGATAAGCTATGCAGGGGAAGGAAAGGCGGGTATCAGGTTTGCGGCATTCTTAGTAAAGCTGAAAACGCGCGCTCTCCCGGCGGGCGTCCCTAGCGGCTAGGGGGAGGGCCCCTTCGATCGCGGTCGCTGTCGCGGCGAGGGCGGTCGTCGCGGCGAGGGCCGCGCCCCCGTCCACCGCCGCCGTCTCGTCGAGGGCCGCGTCCCCGTCCGCCGCCGTCCCGGCGGGGGCCGCGTCCCCGCCCCCTGTCGTCGCGCCTGGGCGGCGCGGGAGCCGGCTCGTATCCTTCGGCCGCGCGCTTGCTCAAGCGGAGCTTGCCCTGCTCGTCCTGGGAGATGACCTTCACCTGAATGACGTCGCCTTCCTTGAGAACGTCTTCCACGCGCTCGATGCGGTGCGGCGCGATTTCAGAGATGTGCAGCAGGCCGTCCTTGCCCGGAAGAATCTCCACGAACGCCCCGAACTCCCGCAGGGAGATCACCTTGCCGTCGTAGATTTTTCCCACCTCGGGCTTTTCGACTATCTGCTTGACCCTCCGCATGGCCTCGTTGGCCGCTTTCTCGTCCACCGAGGCGATGAAAACGCGCCCGTCCTCCTCGATGTCGATGGTGGCGCCGGTCTCCTCGACGATGCTCCGGATCATCTTTCCGCCGGGGCCGATGACCGCGCCGATGTCCTCCTTGTCGATCTGGATGACGAGCATCCGCGGGGCGTGGGGAGAGAGTTCCTCGCGCGGTGCGGGAATCGCGGCGTTCATGGCGTCGAGGATCTCGAGCCGCGCCCGCCGCGCCTGCTCGAAGGCCTCCTTCAGGACCTGCGCCGTGACGCCCTTCACCTTGATGTCCATCTGGAGCGCGGTGATGCCCCCCGACGTGCCCGCCACCTTGAAGTCCATGTCGCCGTAGTGGTCCTCGTAGCCCGCGATGTCGGTCAGGATGGCGTAGCCGTCGCCCTCGCCGTCGCCCTCTTTCACCAGCCCCATGGCGATGCCGGCCACCGCCGCCGAAACGGGCACCCCCGCCTCCATGAGGGCGAGGCTTCCCCCGCACACGGTCGCCATGGAGGATGAGCCGTTCGATTCGAGAATGTCCGAGACGACGCGGAGCGTGTACGGAAAGTCCAGCTCCGTGGGAGCGACGGCTCTAAGGGCGCGCTCGGCCAGGACGCCGTGGCCGATCTCGCGGCGCTTCGGCCCGCGCATGAACGCGACCTCTCCGACCGAGAAGGGCGGGAAATTGTAGTGGAGCATGAAGCGTTTCTCTGTTTCGCCTTCGAGGGCGTCCACCGTCTGCGTGTCCGAAGGCGTGCCGAGGGTCACGGTGACGAGCGCCGTCGTCTCGCCTCGGCGGAAGACGGCCGAGCCGTGCGTGCGCGGAAGGACTCCGATGCGGCAATCGAGGTCGCGCACCCGGTCGAAGGCGCGGCCGTCCGTGCGGCGGTGCTCTTTCAATATCACCTCGCGCACGAGGCTCTTTTCGAGCTCGTAAAAAGCGCGTGCGTAAAACGGCTCCTTTTCCTCCCGCTCCTCTTCGGTGAGACCCTCCACGATTTCCTTTTTGAGCAGGCGCGTGGCCTCCTCCCGCTCGCTCTTGACGGGGGTGGGAAGAATCTGCTTGAGCCGCTCGAGCGTCTTCCCGCGCACATCGTCGGCGATCTCCTGCGGCACGGGCGGAATCGGCTCAAACGACGTCTTCTCGACGCCCATCTCCCGGTACATTTCCTTCTGCACCTCGACAATCTTCAAAATTTCCCGGCGAGCCACCTCGATGGCCTCGAGCACCATGGCTTCCTCGACCTCGCGCGCCGAGGCTTCGATCATCACGAGGGCCTCGTCCGTGCCCACCACCACGAGGTCGAGGCGGCTCTCCTCCCGCTCCTTGAACGTGGGACAGACTACCAAGCGGTCCTCGACGAGTCCCACGCGCACGGCCGCGAGCGGGTGCGTGAAGGGAATGCGGGAAAGGTAGAGCGCGGCGCCCGCGCTCGTGATGGCGTGGACGTCGGTGTCGTTTTCCTGGTCGGACGAGAGCACCATGCCGATAATCTGCGTCTCGTAGGCGTAGCCTTCGGGAAAAAGCGGCCGCAGCGGCCGGTCAATCAGCCGGCACGTGATAATCTCTTTCTCGCTGGGGCGCCCCTCGCGCTTGAAGAAGCCGCCCGGGATTTTCCCGGCGGCGTAGGTGTACTCCCTGTAGTCCACCGTAAGTGGCAGGAAGCTCATGCCCTCGCGCGGCTCGCGCTGGGCGCATGCGGTTACGAGGACGACGCTGTCGCCGTAGCGCGCCATGATGGCGCCGTCGGCCTGGCGCGCGAGCCCGGTGGATTCCAGCGTGAGCGTACGGGTGCCGATAGTAATGTCACGTTTGCCCTGGGATGGCATGTTTTTTCAGTTCTCCTTTTGTCCTGTCGGGGAAGATGAGGGGTGGTGGGTGAAAAAGGGCGCCGGCGCCCGCGGCTTACTTGCGCAGCCCGAGGGCCGCGATGAGGCTCTGGTACCGCCCGCGGTCGCGGGAACTGAGGTAGCGCAGAAGATACCGTCGCTGCCCCACGAGCTTCATAAGACCCCGTCGCGTACTGTGGTCTTTCTTGTGCGCCTCCAGATGCTTGGACATGTGCTCGATGCGCTTCGTAAGAAGCGCTACCTGAACCTCGGGGGAGCCGGTGTCTCCGGGCGAGCGCCCGAATTTTTCAACAATTTCCCTCTTTTCCATTCGGTTTCTTTGTTTTTCTCTTTCTTCTTTTTAAGAAAGCAAGCATACCCTCCCTGAGGGACGTTGTCAAGTTTCGGCGGTACGGGACGATTTTTTTGAAGCCGCGCAGGCGCGGGCCCTCCCATTTATTGTGCAGAGAGTCGAGACGAAATTCCGGGCTCCGGGACTTCGTCTAATCCCCGGCTCCCGTCCAGTAGCGCATGACGTCCATGAGGCGCGCGACGTAGCCCCACTCGTTGTCGTACCACGCCAGGACCTTGACCTGCGGGCCGCAGGTGCCGCACATCGGGGCGTCCACTATGGACGAGTACGTCGAGCCCTTGAAATCGACCGACACGAGCTCCGCCCGCTCGACGGCCAGAATGCCGCGCAGCTTTTCCCGCGTCGCTTTCTCCAAGGCCGAAACGAGCGTCTCGGCGTCCTTGGGAGGCTTCGCCACAAGCGCGACCAGGTCGATGAGCGACACCGTGGCCGTGGGCACGCGCACGGCGATGGCGTCTATTTTTCCCTTCATCGAGGGCATCACGAGGCCGATCGCCTTGCCGGCGCCCGTCGTGGTGGGAACCAGGGAAAGCGCCGCCGCGCGGTTGCGGCGCATCTTGCCCCGGGGCGCGTCCACGAGGGCCTGGCCGCTCGTGTAGCAGTGCACCGTGGTCATGAGCGCGCTTTCGACGCCCCACGTCTCGTCGAGAACCTTGAGCACGGGGGCCAGGCAATTGGTCGTGCACGAGGCGTTCGAGACGATGCGGTGCTTTTTGCTAATCTCCTTGTGATTCACGCCGTAGACGACGGTCAGGTCCGCCGCCTTCGCGGGGGCCGAGACGAGCACGCGCTGCGCGCCCGCTTCGAGGCAGCCTTCGAGCGCCTCGCGCGAGTTGTGGAACACGCCCGTCGCGTCGAGCACCGCGTCCACGCCGTAGTCTCCCCAGGGCACGTCCCCGGGCGTTTTTTCACGGTGCGCGGCGATGGCGTGCCCGCCGATCGAGAGGGCCTCTCCTTTCTGCGTGACGTCCTCGGCCAGGACGCCGTAGACGGAATCGTATTTGAGCAGGTAGGCCGTCTCCTCCAGCGAGGCGATATCGTTGACGACTACGACTTCCACGTTGCTTTCGGCGAGCGCCATGCGGACGAAGCAGCGCCCGATGCGCCCGAGACCGTTGACACCGATTCGTTTTTTCTTCATATGCTATATGCTACCCGGAAGGTTCAATGTCTCGCGTGCCACAGTGGATTCGCGCTCCGGCCCCGTCGAGATGAGGCCCACGGGACAGCCGAAAGCGTCCTCGATGTGCCGGACGTAATCGCGTGCGGCCTGCGGCAGGGCGTCGAACCTGTTGGCGCCCTGCGTCTTCGTCTTCCATCCCTTGACTTTCTTGAAGACCGGCTCACACACGGCGAGGACCCGGACTTCGGACGGAAGGTCTTTCAGGGTGGAGCCTTTGTACTTGTAGGCCGTGCAGATGCCGATTTCCTCGAATTCGTCGAGAACATCGAGGAGCATGAGCGCCGCCTGGGTGAAGCCGTTGACCCGCACGGTGTAGGCCCCGGCCACGGCGTCGAGCCAGCCGCAGCGCCGCGGCCGGCCCGTCGTGGTGCCGTACTCTTTTCCGAGGCGGCGGATGGTGTCTCCCGTCTCGTCCTTGAGCTCCGAGGGGAAAGGCCCTTCGCCCACGCGCGTGGAGTAAGCCTTGAAAACGCCGACCACGGCGTCGATCTTGCGCGGGCTCACGCCCGTTCCCGTGCCGACTCCGCCGATGGAAGCGCTCGAAGACGTCACGTAGGGGTACGTGCCGTGGTCGAGGTCGAGAAGCGTCCCCTGGGCGCCCTCGAAGAGCGTATTTTCCTTCGCGTCGTTCAGGAATTTCTGCGTATCTGCGATGAAGGGGCGCATCCGCTCGGCGTGCCCGGCGTACTCGTCGTAGACCGCCTGCGCCTCAAACGGCTCGAAGCCCGCGAGTTTGAAAAGGCGGTTCGCCTGCTCGACGTTCTCAAAAACCTGCTCCCGCAAGGCGTCGAGGTCGCGCAGCACGCCGGCGCGGACGCCGCGCCTTCCGGCCTTGTCCTCGTAGGCCGGGCCGATGCCGCGCTGCGTCGTGCCGATTTTCTGCACCACGGCGGACTCCTCGCGGAGTCGGTCCATCGCGCGATGATAGGGAAACACGAGATGGGCGCGGTCGCTTATCAGAAGCCGCCCCTTCACGGAAAGCCCGGCCGCCTCGATGCGGTCGATTTCCTCGAAAAGCGTCGGCGGGTGGATGACGACGCCGTTCGCGATGACGCACGTGCGGTCGGGCCGGACCATGCCGGAGGGCATAAGGTGAAAGAAGTGCGTCTTGCCGCCGAAGCTCACGGTGTGGCCGGCGTTCGCGCCCCCGTTGAAGCGGACGATAATTTTAAAATGCTCGCCCAGCCAGTCCACGACCTTCCCCTTCCCCTCGTCGCCCCACTGTCCGCCCAGAACGGCCAAGCGATAGCTCATGCGGCACTCCCGAGCCGAGCCGTTTCCGCCATGCGAATCATGTTTAAAGACATCCGTTCCGAGAATCCCTCAAAGCGAGAGGGGCTCTCCCGCGAGCTGTTCGTAAGCATCGAGGTAGAGCCGCTGCGTGTTTTTCACCACCTCGTCGGAGAGCATCGGCGCGGGCGGCTTGCGGTTAAACGCGATCGAATCCAGGTAATTGCGCACGTACTGCTTGTCGAAGCTCTGCGGCAGCGCCGCCCCGGGGCGGTATTCCTCGGCGCGCCAGAAGCGCGACGAGTCGGGCGTGAGCGCCTCGTCGATGAGAAAGAGCTCACCGTCGCGCATCCCGAACTCAAACTTGGTATCCACCAGAATGAAGCCGCGCGAGGAGGCATAATCTGCCGCATGGCGATAGATCTCGATGCTCAAGCTGCGAAGGCGCTCGGCCAGCTCGGCCCCCAGGAGGCGCTCCACCTCGGAAAAAGAAATGTTCTCGTCATGCCCAGTGTGCGCCTTGGTCGCGGGCGTGAAGAGCGGCTCCTCCAAGCGCTCACCCTCGCGCAGCCCTCCGGAAAGCGCGATACCGCACACCGCGCCCGTTTTCTGGTAATCCTTCCATCCCGAGCCCGCCAGGTAGCCCCGCACGACGCATTCGACCTCGACAGGCTCCATCTTCCAAACCAGCATGCTGCGCCGATGGAGGGTGTCGTAGTGGGGTGTAAGCATTTTCGGATAATCGGAAACCTGGGCGCTTACGAGATGATTTTTAACGACGTCCTTCAGCTGCTCGAACCAGAGGAGCGACATCTGCGTAAGCACGATTCCTTTTCCGGGAATGCCGTTCGGCATTATGACGTCGTAGGCCGAGATGCGGTCGGTGGCGACCATGAGGAGCTGCTCGCCGAGGTCGTAGATGTCGCGCACCTTGCCGCGCCGAAAAAGCGGCACGTCGTCGATACGGGTTTCGAGAAGGGCGTCTTTCATGGGTGGGGTTCTCCAAGCATAGCGTTCGCGACGGCCACGACCGACTCGCCGAGCGCCTTCAGATCGTAGCCGCCTTCGAGGGTAAAGAGTACGGGAATCTCTCCGGCACGCCCGAGCACCATGGAGGCCATCCTGCCGAAGCCTTCCGTCGTCACACGCATGCCCGCAAGGGGGTCGCGGACATGGGCGTCGAAGCCGGCCGAGACGAATACCATGGCAGGGTTGACGCGCTCCCAGAGCGGCGGAAGGTCGTCGGCCAGGGCGGCCAGGTATTCCGAGTCGCCGCAGCCGGCAAGGAGCGGGACGTTCGCCGTGTAACCCTTGCCCTCGCCTCGGCCAGTTTCATCGCGCGCACCGCTTCCGGGGTAAAAAGGATACTGGTGCACGGAGAAATAGCCGACCGCCGGGTCTTCGTAGAAAAATTCCTGGGTCCCGTTCCCGTGGTGAACGTCCCAGTCCACGATAAGAATTTTTTTAAACCCTTTCCGCTGCGCGTAGCGGGCGGCCAGGGCCACGTTGTTAAAAAGGCAGAAGCCCATGGCGCGAGTCGGCGTGGCGTGATGCCCGGGAGGCCGCGCGAGCGCAAGGACCCGCCCCACCTCGCCGCGCTCCACCGCGTCCACGGCCGCAAGGAGCCCCCCCGCCGCATGGCACGCCACCTCGAACGACCCCTCGCCGATGTACGTGTCCGGGTCGGCCATGCCGCCCCCGTTTTTAGACATTTCCCGCACGAAAGCGCAGTGCTCGCTCGTGTGCACGAGCTGCAGGTCGTCGAGGGTGGCGCGCCGCGGATAAATCGTCTGAAATTCCTTGGCGAGCCCCGAGCCCTTAAGCGCCTGAACGATGGCCTTGAGCCGCTCGGGGTTCTCGGGATGCCGCTGCCTGCAATAGTGCCTCAAGTATTCCGAGGAATAAAGGAGGCCCGACGCTTGCGTCGGAACGGCGCGGGGCATGGTTCGCAGGGAAGTTGCCATGTTCTTTCGGTGCACGCAGAAGCTCGATTTTAGCATGCGCTTTGCCTGCAGGCAAGGGTAGCGAGGCAGGCGGAGGGAGTCAAACGCCCACGCGCGCCGCGGCGCAATTTTTTCGAAGAGCCATGCGCGTTGACAGCCCTCCTTCGGCATGCTACACTGCTCACTCTGACAAGGAGGATGCAGACATGGCGAATCATGTACGACGTTGGGCGAACCGGACCGCGCTTGCGGGATTTTCTCTCATCCTCGCGGCGTTTCCCGCTTATGCGGACGTGTTCGGTGATACGGCGAAAGGAAACGTCTACCTCGAGGCCTACGGCGGCTACTTCACGGGTGACCGCGAGGAGCTGGACAAGATAGAGACGAATCTGGAAGGGGATGTCACCTACGGCGTCCGCGGAGGGGGGTTCTTCCTCGACCACTGGGGCGCCGAGGTCACGCTCGGTTTCGTGGAGAGCAAAATCGAGAGGGAGTTTCAGCCTCCCGTCGAGACCGACACCAACGCGTGGCTTTTTGAAGGCACGCTGTTTTACGCCATTAATCCCTTCTCGAAGGGCATGCTCACTCTCGGCGGCGGGGTCGGATATATTAATATTGATTCCGAAATTGCTCCCGAACTCAAACTCCCGTCGGGAGAGGAACCGAACGAAGGCGCACTCGTGCTCCATGCGAGCGTTTCCCTCCGCATCAGGCCCGGGCAGCACTTTTATTTTCGTCCCGACGTCCGCTACCGCTTCGTCCGGGACGTGAAGTTCGGGGCCGTGGAAGATAAGAATTTGGACACGTTCGAAGGAACCCTGGCTCTGGGCTGGAAGTTCTGGTAAGAAACAAGGAGCAACGAACCCCCAAGAAAGGCAAGGAGCAACGAACCATGAAACACACAAAACACCCCGTGCATTCCGTTGCGCTTGCGGCCATGGCCGTCTTGGTGTTTATGGCAGCCCCGGCGGTTGCCGAAGTCACGGAGGACACCGCGCACCTCGAAGGCGGCCTCGGCTACTACGTCGGCGACAGCGTCGACATATACACTGAGGAATTTGAAATCGAGAGCGATCTCCTCATCAACGTCCGCGGAGGCTGGTTTTTCACGGAACGCTGGGGATTGGAAGGCCAACTCTGGCGAGCCGACACGGAGGCGACCTTGAGCGGTCCTTTAACCACATTTCTTTTCGGAGGTGACATCTCTGGCGATGTGACCGTTTGGGGTCTCGACGCGAGCGCCGTGTACTGCACCAACCCGGCGGGAAAACATAACTTCCTTGTTGTGGGCGGCGTCGGCTATTCCTCCGCTGAAGACGAGGCAGGCGACGACGAAGGGTCCCTCACGCTGAACCTCGGCGTCGCGGGAAGAATCAACGTCACGGACAACTTCTACGTCCGCCCCGATGCCCGCTATCTCTACGTCAACGACATCATGGACGAGAGCTTCAACAATTTCTTAATCACGGTAAACGTAGGATGGGTGTTTGGAGGATAATAAGTGGAGAAAGTGTGCTGAAGCGATTCCTGCCATTAAGCCTCGTCGTCCTGGCGCTTGCGGCGGCCCCGGCGCTTGCCGAAGTCACGGAGGGCGACTGGTATCTCGAGGGCGGCCTCGGCTACTACATCGGCGAGGGCGACGACACCAAAACCGACGAGGGATTCCCTGATGAACTTGAAATCGAGAACGATTACCTCATCAACTTCCGCGCGGGTTGGTTTTTGGCGGAAGACAGGGGCGTGGAAGGCCAGCTCTGGTATTCGGAGACGACCGGCACTAGGACGTTTAGCGCCACTTTTACCGGTGGTATCAGACATATCGCGTTGAACTTCGACACGAACGTTTACGGCTTAGACGTGGGTGTCATTTTCTGTCTCAACCCGCCCAGGAAACATAACCTCTTTGTCGTGGGCGGCGTCGGCTACGCAAATCTCGACATGTCTGGAGTCGAGGACGAGGACACTATCACGGTGAACGTTGGCCTTGCGGCCAGGATTTCTATGACGAGACACTTTTACTTCCGCCCCGATGTTCGTTACCTTTACCTGAGCGGCATCGATTTCAAATTCCGCGAAGGTGACAGCAAGCTCAACAATATCTTGATTACCGTGAGCACCGGATGGGCGTTTGGTAAGCAGAAAGAAGAGTAGAAAAGTTGTGATGATTCGATTTCTTTGCTTGAGCCTACCCGTAGCGCTGGTGTTCATGGCGGCCCCGGTGCTTGCCGAAGTCACGATGGGCACTTGGTACCTTGAGGGCGGCACCGGTTACTTTTTCGGCGACAGTGACAGCGAAGTCAAAGCCGACACCGAAATCATAGTTACCGACCCGGGACCCCCTCCTGTAGAAGTAGAAACAAAATATAAGATCGAGGCCGAGGCGAAAATTGAGAACGGCTACCCCATCAACTTCCGCGTGGGCAGGTTTTTCTCGAAGCATTGGGGGGTGGAAAGCCTGTTGTGGTTCTTTCCCACGGAGCTCACCGGCAGCGTTGGGGTGGACGGCGTTGCTGTGACCGCGGGTACCGGTGAGGCGCGCCCCTACGGCAAGGGGTTCACCGACAGCGTTGAGGTGGACATGGCGGGTTTCGACGGGAGCGTCGTTTACTGTCCCAATCCGTCCAGAAAAATCAATTTTCTTCTGCTAGGCGGCTTAGGCCTCATGAGCACTGAATTGTTTGAGGGATCCAGAGGCACCGGCGCTTTTACTCTGCACGTTGGCGCTGCGGCCAAGATTTTTTTGACAGACAGACTTTATATCCGCCCCGACGTCCGTTACTTGAGTGTGGGGGAATCAATACGATGTTGCCCTTTTCGATACATTAACAGCATCGATTTAGACTTCGACGTTTACGGCCTCGATTCGATAGAGCGGGCGAAAGAATATCTTGAGGACGAGTCAGACTTCGACATTAGCGGCCCCGGTTTTGACTTCGACGAAACACATAGTCTTAATTTCACCACCGCCACTGTGAGTATCGGATGGGTGTTCGGTAAGTAGAGAAAAGAGTAGAGAAGTTGTGATGTTTCGATTTCTTCGCTTTAGCCTCCCCGCCGCGCTGGTGTTCATGGCGGCTCCGGCGCTTGCCGAAGTCGGAGCAAAGACCGGGTACGTCGAAGGCGGGGTGGGTTTCCTCGTCGGTGACAGCGACGACGGCACCGATCCAATCCTAGGGTACGGAGAGGCGAGGCTCGAAAGCTCTCCCCTCATCGATTTCCGTTTCGGCGGATTTTTCACGGAACACTTCGGAATGGAAGGCCAGGTCTGGTATTCACCGAGCGATCTCGAGTTTGAATTTCAGGGGGCGGAGTTGGGCAACCTTGACGTCGACATTTGGGGGTTCGACGCCAGCATCGTCCTCTGCCCCAATCCGTCCGGAGAGTACAATTTTCTCGTCCTGGGCGGCATCGGCTACCTGAACGGCGACATAGACTTAAACATACCTGGAGAAGACAGCAGCGAGAGCGAGGACTCCACCACACTGCACGTTGGCGCCGCGGGGCGAATCAACGTCACGGACAACGTTTATATCCGCCCCGACGCCCGCTACCTTTACGTTGAGGGCTTCGACCTTTTTGGCTCCGGTAAGGAGAGCCGGCTCAACTTTTTCACGATTTCCGTGAACGTCGGATTTATTTTTGGTAAATAGCTCTGGAATACAGAAAGCAGCCTATGAGTCGGGTCCTTTGCCTAAGCCTCGCCCAGGGAAGTTTCCTTGTTGCCATGGTCGCGCTGGTGTTCATGGCGGCTCCGGTGCTTGCCGAAGTCGAAGCAAAGACCGGGTATGTTGAGGGCGGCGCCGGGTACTTCCTCGGAGACGGCGCGAGCGGTACGTTCCTCGGACAGCCGGCGAGAGCGGAAATTGAAAACAGCCTCATGGTCGGCGGCCGCGGGGGCATGTTCTTTACGAATAACTGGGGTCTCGAAGGCTGGCTCGCTTATTCTCCCGCAGAAGTGACCCGGTCGGCCTCCGCCCTGGGCTCCGGGATCGACGACATGGCCATTTTGTTTCTTGATGCGAGTGCCGTATACTGTCTCAATCCGTCCGGAGAGAAGAACGTTCTCCTGCTGGGCGGCATCGGCTATATGCAAGCTCGTATCGAAGGTTTCAACAGTCAGAGCTCACCGACGTTGCATCTCGGCGCCGCCGCCAAGCTTTTCCGCACGGAGAGTTTTTACATCCGCCCCGACGTCCGTTACCTCTACGTGGACGGCGTCGATTTCGGCTTCGACGGCGGCAAAAAAAATCAACTTAACTCGTTTGCACTGTTCCTGACAATTGGCGTGGAGTCCCGCAGGATTTGAAGTTGTGGCGATTCGATTTCTTCGCTTAAGCCTTATCACAGGGTTTGCGCTCCTGGCGGCCGGCCCTGCGCTCGCGCAGATAGAAGTGTGGCCCTCGCACTTGGAGATTCTTGGGGGCTACAATGCAAGCAAGGAACTGGACGGGGCAACGGTGTTCGGTGTCCGCCTCGGAGGCGTGATACGCGATCCGTTGGGGGCCGACGTTTCTGCGAGTTTCTTAAAAACAGACGTTTCAGAAAACTGCTCTATGTTTGATGACGCGGATCCGGAGTGTCGCCGTATAAAGGAAAAAGTCCACCGCTGGGCCATCGACGCTTCCGTTGTGCGATACCGGAAAAAGCCCGAAACCAAAACGTGGTTCGCCGCCTTGGGCGGTGTCGGCTTCGCTTCGACCAGGGTAGAGCGTGCGATAGACCTTTCAGAATTTTTAAGCCAAGGCGTCATAACTGAGGACGATTGCGTCTTCCTTGTCGGAAGCCGGACATGCACCGCAGGGGAAGTCCAGACGGACAATTCCGTTTCCTTCCACGCCGGCATTGCGGCGAAGTGGTTCTTCGGCAAACGCTATTACGTCCGCCCGGACATACGGGCGCGCATGGTCGCGGACGGCGAGTACCGCAGGGGCTGGGAAGGCAGCGTCGCCATCGGCTTCGTGTTGAGAAAACAAAAGTAGCGGGCGCCGCCGCCCGCGCGAAAGGGGGGGCCACGGTCGCCTAGTGTAATGCACCTTACCACGGGGGGCATCAAACCGTTTGACTTCCTCGGAGGCATGGAAGTGCTGCATGTGCCGAAGGTGCCGCAGGTACAGACCGCACATTCCGCACCCCTGGCCTGTCCGCCAGGACAAGCTCCCGCACTTTCAGCACGTTCGTCGAATGCGGTAACCTCAAAACGACTTTGCGCCTGCTCTGTTGAAAAAACCCCATTTCCCCCTTTACCCAAGGGGGCACGTTAGATACCCTGCAAACAAAGCGAGGGGGGCTTTCCGCGGTCGCTTGGGGACGGCGTTCGCGCTATAATGAGGGATGTTCGCCAAAGGAGAATCCTTCGGCAAGTACCAAATCCTTGACGTACTGGGAAGCGGCGGCTTCGGCACGGTCTACCTTGCGGAGGACAGCATGATCCAAAAGAGGATGGCCTTGAAGGTGCCGCACGAGCAGACCCGCGAACTCGAAAAACTCCTCGCCGAGGCCCGTCTCCTCGCCCGCCTGGACCATCCTCACATCGTTCGCGTGTACACTGCCGACATCGTGAACGAGACCTTTTTCATTGTCATGGAATACGTCGAGGGGGAAACGCTCATGGACCGCCTCAAGAACGGGAAAAAACTTCCCGTGGAAGACGCGGTAGACCTGCTTATCCCCATTGGCGAGGCTGCCGAATACGCCCACCGAAAGAATATCCTGCACCGCGACATCCGCCCCTCGAACATCCTCGTGGAGGCCGCGAGCGGGGTGCCGAAGGTGGCTGATTTCGGCACCTCGCGCCTCCTCGACGCCGTGCCGTTTGCGAAGACGCGCATCGGCTCGCCGCCGTACATGCCGCCTGAGCAGTTCGACGGGCGCGCAACCTATGCTTCCGACGTCTACGCCCTCGGCGTGATGGCGTACCGCATCATGAGCGGAAAGCTCCCTTTCTTCAGCGGTGAAGTGCGCGAGCTCGAGCAGATGATTAAGCGGGAGGCGCCCGTGCCGCTGCATCTACAGGAGCGCTCGGTGCCGAAGCGCGTGAGCGACATCGTCATGCGCGCCATGGAGAAGGACGTCAAACAGCGCACGCCGAGCGCGGCTGCGCTTGTGGCGGACCTTCACGACGCCGTGGAAAAGTCTTACCGCACCCCGGAAATCGAGGAGATTCGCACCCGCATCCTGGAGCGCGAAAAGCCGCGGAGCGGAACCTGCTGGAACTGCAAGAAGCCCATTCCCGCACGCGCCAGGGCCTGTCCCCACTGCCAGTCGGAACAGTAGCCTTGCCGTGCGTTGGAAAGAGCATCTCAACGAGCAGCAACTGGCCGCCGTCGAGGCGACTGAGGGGCCGTGCCTGGTGCTCGCCGGCGCCGGAACGGGGAAGACGCGCGTCATCACCTACCGCGTCGCCTACCTCATCCACGAGCGCGGCGTCGCGCCGGAGCGCATCCTCGCCGTCACGTTCACGAACAAGGCCGCGGACGAGATGTCCGAGCGCGTGGTGCGCCTCCTGGAAAAAATTCCCCGCAGGCCGTGGGTGAGCACGTTCCATTCGCTCGGCGTGCGCGTCCTGCGCGCCCACATCGAGCGCCTGGGACGCCCGCGTGACTTCGTCATCTACGACGAGGCTGACCAGCGGAGCCTCATGAAGGAGACGCTTGAGGCGCTCGACATCGGCGAGGCGTACTTCGAGCCGCGCGGGGCGCTCGAGGCCGTCGGGCGCGCCAAGGACAAGCTCCTTGCGCCCGGGGACGTCCGGGAGCGGGCCTCGGAGCCCCGCGAGAAGCTTCTATCCGACCTCTACGAGGGCTACCAGGAGCGCCTCCGCGCCGCGAACGCCCTCGATTTCGACGACCTCCTGTTCCTGACGGTCCGCCTGCTGCGCGAGCACAAGGACGTTCTCGCCCATTACGCCGAGCGCTTCCACTACGTCCTCGTGGACGAATTTCAGGATACGAATTACAGCCAGTACGAGCTCATGCGCCTTCTCGCCGAGGGCCGACGCAACCTTTGCGCCGTGGGCGACGAGGACCAGAGCATCTACCGCTGGCGCGGCGCCGAGATCGGAAATATTCTAAAATTCCGCGACGAGTACCCCGACGCGACGCTCGTAAAGCTGGAGCGCAACTACCGCTCGACGGACGTTATCCTTCAAGCCGCCTCCGCGGTTATTTCCCAAAACCGCGAGCGCATCGGAAAGACGTTGTGGAGCGACCGCCCGGGCGAGCACAAGATTGTCACCCACGCCGCCCTGACCGATTTGGCCGAGGCGGCCATCGTCGCGGACGAAATCTCCGGCCTGCGCGCGCGATACCCCTACGCCGAGATGGCTGTGCTCTACCGCACGAACGCCCAGTCGCGCCTCATCGAGGACTCCCTGATGCGACGCCGGATTCCCTACCTCGTGGTGGGCGGCCTTCGGTTCTACGAGCGCAAGGAAGTCAAGGACATCCTCGCCTACCTGCGCTTCCTGCTCAACCCGAGCGACGATGTCAGCCTGCGCCGCATCCTGAACGTTCCGCCGAGGGGCATCGGCGCGAGAACGTTCGGCCGGCTGCAGGACATCGCGGCGCGCGAGCGCCTTTCCCTGTGGGAAGCCGTCCGGCGCATGCTGGAGGGTGACGAGCCCAGCCCCAGGGAGCGAAACGCCCTGACCGCTTTCTCGGAGCTCGTCGGGCGCCTGCGCGACGAGGCCCTTCCCCTTCCACTTCCCGAATTAATTCTCTCGGTCCTCGAAGCCACGGAGTATTACAATTACCTCGAAAAGGAAGATTCCCGGCGCGCCGAGGAGCGGCGCGAGAATTTGCAGGGGCTGGTTTCGAGCGCCGCCGACTTCGTCGAGCTCGCCCAGAGCCCGGAAGAGGGGCGGGAGCCGCGGGAAGCGAGCCTCGTTTCCTTTCTCGACCGCGTGGCGCTCGTCTCGGACGCCGACCAGGTGAACCCGGAGCGCGGCGTCCAGTTGATGACGCTCCACTGCGCCAAGGGGCTCGAGTTTTCCGTGGTGTTCGTGGCGGGCCTGAACGACGGCCTCTTTCCCCACGCGCGCTCCAGCGAAACGCCCGAAGAGCGCGAGGAGGAGCGCCGCCTTTTCTACGTCGGCATGACCCGCGCCAAGGACGTTCTCATCCTGACGAGCGCCGAGCAGCGGCGCGTGTTCGGCCAGGACACGACCTTCGACCCCTCGCCCTTTTTGGAAGAAATTCCAGACGAGTGCCTCGAGCGCCCCGCGCCCGCCGCCTCAATCGAGCCGGAAGACCAGACTGCGGGCGGCGCCCTGTTCGAGGAGGAGGTTTTCTCGCACGACGCGCCCGCCCCGCGCGCCCACGCGGGGATGAGCATCTACCACAAGCAGTACGGGCGGGGTAAAATTTTAATGGTGGAATCGTCCGCACATGGGGAAAAGCTTACCATCGAATTCCAGCGCGACCGCAAGCTGAAGAAAATTCTCGCCCGGTTCGTGGAACTGGAACCGTCGTAGGGGCGATTCGTGGCGCAGCGCAAGGAACGACTCGACGCGGCGCTTGCACGCAGGGGACTCGCGCCGACGCGCGCGAAGGCGCAGGCCCTGGTCATGGCGGGCGCCGTGTGGGTGGACGGCGTGCGCGTGGAGAAAAGCGGTGCGAGCGTCGCCCCGGACGCGGTCATCGAGGTCAGGGACAAGCCGCATCCTTACGTCGGTCGCGGCGGCGTGAAGCTGGAGGCCGCTCTCGACTCGTTCGGCGTCACCGTCGAGGGGGCGCGCTGCCTCGACATCGGCGCCTCGACGGGCGGCTTCACGCACTGCCTGCTTCTTCGCGGTGCGGCGCACGTCACGGCGCTCGACGTCGGCAAAGGGCAGCTGGACGCTTCGCTGCGCCGCGACCCCCGCGTCGCGGCGATCGAGGGCGTCAACGCGCGCTACCTCGACGAGGTGGAGTTCGAGGAGCCGTTTGATCTCGTCGTCATGGACGTTTCCTTCATTTCCGTGCGCAAAATCGTTCCTCACATCCACCTTGTCCTCAAGGAGGGCGGAAGCGCCGTCGTCCTCATCAAGCCCCAGTTCGAGCTTAAGAAAGGCGAGGTCGGCAGAGGCGGCGTCGTCCGGGACGGGGCGCTGCACGAGCGGGTGCTTCGTGAAATCTCCGAGTTCCTCGGCGAAAAGGGCTTTAACGTTCGCGGCATGCTACAATCTCCTATAGAAGGGGCCGACGGGAACAAAGAGTTTTTCGTGCATTTCGGCGGCGAAAAATGAATATGAAACTCATGAACAACCGTGCCCCTTCGGAGGTTTCGACATGATAAAACCGAAACCCGTTCGAACGCTCGGCGTCATGGCCAAGCAAAAGCAGCCGGCCGGCTCGCTTTTGAGAAAGCTCATTTCGAACACCCGAAAGCGCGGCCCCGCGCTGGTTTTTGAGGAGGAGACGGCCAAGTGGGCGAAACTGAAAGGCGTGTCGACGTTTGCGCGCTCCGCATTCCCGAAAGGCCTCGACATGCTCCTCGTCCTTGGGGGCGACGGAACGCTTCTCAGCGCGGCGCGCGCGGCCGTGGGCCATCGCTGCCCCATCATGGGCGTCAACGCCGGAGGCATGGGCTTTCTGACGAGCGTCCGGCGACAGGAAATGCTCCCGGCCCTCGACGCCCTGCGGAGAGGGAGATACCTGATAAGACCCCGCGGAATGCTCACGGTCCGCCTCCTGCGCAAGCGCAAGGTCGTCGGGACGCACCACGCGCTCAACGACGTCGTCGTGCACAAAAGGGACATCGCGCGCCTGCTTTCCGTGGATTTACACGTGGGCAGCCGCTTTCTCGCAACGTGCAGCGCCGACGGCATCGTCATCTCGACGCCCACGGGCTCGACGGCCTACTCGCTCGCGGCGGGGGGGCCCATCGTCTACCCCCATATGAGCGCCTTCGTCATCACCCCCATTGCCCCGCACTGTCTTACCTTCCGCTCTATCATCATCTCGGATCTATTGCCCATCAACATCACCCCGTCCCCCGAAGCGCCGGATGTTTTCCTGACGCTCGACGGCCAGATTGCCGTTCCCATGGAGCGCGGCGACTCTATGCGCGTCCAGCGCAGCCGCCACAAGACGTACCTCGTCCGCCTCGAGGAACAGGATTACTTCAGCGTCCTCAGAGAGAAGCTGCACTGGGGGAAACGCTAAGCCCTCGGCGGCCGGAGCCGTCCTTTTTTCCATGGCCGGTTCCCGGATGCCTGAAACGGGCCCGTGATTCACAATGCCCAGCCGCCGAGAAAAATCCCCCTCCGCTCCGTTCCCGAAAGAGGCGCGCTTTCTGTCGCGCTCGCCCGGGGAGACGCGACGCCTGGGCGCAAGGCTCGGCGAAGCGCTCCGGGCCGGCGACCGCGTGCTTCTGGTCGGACCGCTCGGGGCCGGAAAGACGCTCTTCATCCGCGGGCTGGCCGAGGGTCTGGGCGTCCGGGACGCGGACGAGGTGGTGAGCCCCACCTTCATCCTCGCCCAGCGCTTTGCGGGACGCGGCGGCCTGGCTCTCCACCATGTGGACCTCTACCGCATCGAGACTCTTTCCGACTGGCACGGCGCGGGCCTCGACGAGATTGCCGCGGACGAATCTAGCGTCGCCGCCTTCGAATGGGGCGAAAAAATTCCTTACGCCCTGCCCGGCGCTTTTCGCGTGACGATCCGCCTCGGGAAGAAAGAGACGGAGCGGGAGATAGAGATAGAGCGCGGGGCGATGTAAAATAATCGAGGTGCCATGAAAAAGCACGCCTCTTTTCTCCATAGAAAAAAGCCCGCCATGGCTATGCTCTGGATTGCTGTCGCGGCGGCAGCGTGGTCGGCCGCGCCGACAGAACAGAGAAAAACTCTCGAAGAGCTTCAAGAAGCCGTCGCCCAAGAGCCGAGCGCCCCCCAACGTCATGCCGATCTCGGCGACCACCTCTTGGAGACGAATCGCTTCGAGGAAGCCGCTGCCGCCTACCGTCAGGCATCGGAGCTCGGCGGGGATTATACGGCTAGGCGGGGCATTTTCTACGACGGGAAGCTCTACCTCAAGGAAGTCTATAGCGGTGGCTTCATGAGAGACCGTCCGATCGAGACGGCC
Source organism: Acidobacteriota bacterium (assembly GCA_020349885.1). NCBI lineage: Bacteria > Pseudomonadati > Acidobacteriota > Acidobacteriota bacterium. The sequence goes on along the minus strand of CP070701.1, from coordinate 1,913,363 downwards.
TACCTGCTCGCGCTTGATCCTAAAGAGGGAAAGGTGCTTGAACGCCACCGCCTTCCAGGCATTGCAGAATCTTTTGTCATAAAAAACGACGCCGTCCATATCACGTACCACGTCTCGGGAACGAAGGGTTCAGAGGCCGTGATCATATTCTCCCGCGGCGCGTTCGACCGACCCATTTGGTACGGAGGCAATCTTCTTGCACGACTGAACTCGATGCGCGGCGGGCAAATTCTTGCCTCGAACTTTGGCGGCGATCTTAAAACGAGAGAGTATGTTTCCGGCGCGAAGTTTGACTCGCGGCCCGAGGAATTCTACGACGACGCTCCCAAAACGCTCGACGAACTCGAAGCCGCCCTCCGCGAGGCCATCGAAAGGGACCCGACGCAACCCTGGCATCTGTTCTATCTCGGACAGACTCTCTGGTCGCAGGAGCAAGGTGAGGAAGCGGAAAAGATATGGGAAGCCATGTTCACCGAGGATTATCCCGCCATTCCTTACTATGAATACGCGTGGATGGCGAATTACTATGAGCGCCTCGGCCAGCGGACGTGGGCCGACCGCTCCTTCGAGGAGGCGCTCAGGCGCCGCAGGCGAATTCCGCAGCCCATCGAATGGTGCACGCTTGTAGAGCGGCTCATTAATATTCCCTTCGTCCGCGCCGCGGCGTGGGCGAGCCAAAAAGGCGTGGACCCCGAGCGCCAGCACCTGTGGATAGAGCGGGCGCGGGAAATCTCTGGCGTCTGCGAGGCGGACGAGTTCGCGGCGGCGGCGTGGGAGAAGCATTTTCGGGAGCGGGGAGAAACGGTAAAAGCCGAACGGGAAGCGGCGTTCTTTGAAATTGCTCGCAAGCATCCATCAAACACTGTCCAGAGTCTCGCCCATCTCGACTATACCTTAAGCGTTCTTCTCGGCACGAAGTTTGGAGTGCTCTGGTGTTGGCTAGGCTTACTCGGATACGCCGTCCAACGCAGGTTGCTAGAACAAGATCTACAAACCCAAACTGAGAAATCGCCGTGGCACGTCCTGTGGGAAGCTTGGTTAGGAATTCAATCTATCCTACGGAAAGGGCTGAACCAGCTACCCCGATGGGCAATAGTTTCGCTTCTCAACCTGGCCCTGGTGCTCCTTGTGTGGGGAGTTGCCTACTTGATCATCCTTAAATACCTTCGCATCACAACCCTTCTTTTGATGCTCCTCGTCGCGGCCATTCTCCTTTTGTTTCTCGGCTTCCTCTATCATCGGAGCGTTTCCCTGCATTCCCTCATCAGTGCGCTGACTTCCAAGGAACGCGTTGCCGTCCTCTTAAGTGCGCTTTCTTTCCTCGTTTCAGTGATTGCGTTTATTGCACTGGAACACCGCATTGTGACTAGTTGGGGAACGTCCATCGGAGTGATGGATTCTCTTGGACACACCGCGTTCGTTCAGAGCCTTGAAAAACACTTAGAGAGTAACAACACAGGCTCCGTTCGCTACGCGGCAGCCGTCGTCAACCACATGGCCGGAAATGTCGAGCGATCGATCGAACTTTACGAAGCGCTCCCCGACAATCCTCACGCCCAAGCAAACCTCGCTGCGCTTCGGGCAGGTGATACCGTTCTTTCAAAACCGCTTACGGCAGAAGCGCTGTTTCAAGCCTACGGCTCCACGCTGAGAAACCTGCAACTCCATGATTTGTGGAAGCCCCCGAAAGGAGTCATCATACCCTTCCGGATTGAAGCTGCGGTAGTCTTCATCGTCTTGCTCGCCTTGGCTGCAGCGTTTCTGCTGATCCCTTCGGAAGCGCCCCAAACCGAATGGCGACCGAAGACCCGTGCCCAGCGCTTCTATTGGAAAGGATCGTTGCTGCTCATTCCCGGCGCCTACGACATGGAACGTCGCTCTCCCATCCTAGGCTGGTTCCTCGTAACTTGTTTTCTATTCTGCCTTTGGTCAATTACCCTCACATTATTTGCTTGGCAGGCCAATCCCGCAAGCACTGGAATGTTCACAATGTTCGGAATTCCCAACCTCCTCGACGCCTTTCCTTATCCCCATGCCATAGCCGAAGGCCAAGACTGGCAGGGCGTTTATCGCTGGGACATTTTCGGGGCCTGGAGCGGCGCGAAAATTTTCTGGCCCGTCGTGGTGCTCGCAGGCGTTTTCTCCCTCGGGGTTCACGTCTCCCGCCTCCGCCGAATTTGGAATTTGTAGCAGGAAATTAAAAATATGGCGGAGAGAGTGGGATTCGAACCCACGAGGCCACTTTCGCAGCCTACGCGCTCTCCAGGCGCGCCCCTTCAGCCACTCGGGCATCTCTCCGACTCACCATCTGCGGCAGCCTATCCCGACGGCTTCCCCGTCGGGACCCCTTCAGCCACTCGGGCATCTCTCCGACTCACCATCTGCGGCAGCCTATCCCGACGGCTTCCCCGTCGGGACCCCTTCAACCGCTCGGGCATCTCTCCGCAGAGCACATGCTTTGATATGGAATGCTGGCGGAGAGGGAGGGATTCGAACCCTCGAACCCGGTCACCCGGATTAACTGCTTAGCAGGCAGCCCGATTCAGCCGCTCTCGCACCTCTCCGCAGAAAGAATGCTCGCACCGCCTACCGAATATCAGGATAAAAGGATACCTTCCTCATGTCAACGAAAACGAGTCTTGGGGTAGGATTCTTGAAGAATCTTTGCTATACTGCCCCATCGTTCCAAGCTGGCTTTTGGAAACCTGTGGGTTGGGTTATGAGAAGGAGCCATTGACGCAAATCTTCAATTGGAGGTTCAAAATGAAAAAAGCGACCATCTTTACGATTCTCTTGGGAATCCTCGCACTTGCTGCATGGAGCGACGACCCGTTGGCGTGGAACCGGGCAGACCCGAGCGAGCCGCCGGCCTCGGTGACGCCCTTCGACTCGAGCGAGCGCGAGGTGTCGACTCCCGTCCCCGCTCCCGCTGAGGAGCCTCCCGCCGAGGAGCCCCCCGCTGAGGAGCCTCCCGCTGAGGAGCCTCCCGCCGAGGAGCCTCCCGCCGAGGAGCCTCCCGCTGAGG
>CP070701.1:1869835-1910238 GCA_020349885.1 Acidobacteriota bacterium | reverse complement strand
GAGGTGCGCCTTGGCCAAGTCCGGCTTCAGCAGTATCGCATGCTTGTAGGCTTCAATCGCTTCGGCATGGCGGTCTAACTTAGTGTAGGCAAAGCCCAGGTTGCTGTGCGCCTCGGCCATGTCCGGTTTTAACCGTATCGCTTGCTTGAAAGCTTCAATCGCTTCGGCGTTGCGGCCTAACTTACTGTAGGCGAAGCCCAGGTTGTAGTGCGTATCGGCATTATACGGATCGAACCGTATTGACTGCTTGTAGGCTTCGACCGCTTCGGCGTAGCGGCCTAACTTACCGTAGGCGTTGCCCAGGCCGTAGTGTGCGTGGTGGTTGTAGGGATACGTCTTCACGGCGTCCTCCCATATGGTGGTGGGCATCTTCCAGGTTTGATTCCGCATAAAGGCCGTGACGGAAAAGACTCCTATGACGACCGCAAAGAGCGGCACGACGAGCTTCGAAAGAGCCTGCCCGCCGCTTGCCCCCATGTGTCGTGGGCTGGCCGGAGCCGACCGGAGACGGGCGCTCGCCTCTTGCGACTTCGTCGTGATAAGCCCTAGCAAGAACCCGACGGCCACCACGAACCCCACCGCCGGAAGATAGGTCCGGTGCTCGTTCACTGGGATGTTCAAAGGAAGGACGCTGGAGGTCGGAAGCAGGGTGATGAAATACCACAGGATGGCGAAACTCAGAAGACCCCAGCGCTCGCGCAGCTTCCAGGCCAGGAACAGGATGCCGCCGATGACAGAGAGCGAAACCCAAAACGCCGCGCTCAGCGTCATCTCCATGTCAAAGCCGTGGGAGATGCTCAGGCCCCGCGGAAACACCAAGAGCCGCAAGTAAAATGCCATAGCCTTGGTCTGGATAAGAAGGTTGTAAAAGACGCCGCGCGGTTCGTACATGGGCTTGAGGCCAACCGCGAAAACCAGAAAAATATGAAGCGCCGCAACCATCCAGTACGCCGCGTGGCGGCGAAACAGAGCCTTATAAGCTAAGGGTCTCGCGCCGGGATTAAGAACCAAGATGTCCAAGAGCACCAAGATGGCGGGAAGGGTAATCACTATTTCTTTGGTCAAAAGCCCCAGCACAAAGCAGCCGAGCGAGCCCGCGTAGAGAGCCGTCCGCCGCCGCGCCGGGGCGCTCCCCGAGTACCACACAAACAGCCACACGCCGGCCAGGAAAAACGTCGCCGCCATCGCGTTCGAGCGGCAGCTGATGTAGTTGACGCTCTCGGTGTTCAGGGGATGAACGGCAAACAAAAGCGCCGCAAAGAACGCCGCTGCCGTGTTTCCGAAAAGGCGCCCGTCCTCCGTCCCGCTCGAAGCGGGACTACGGAGGATGGACCGGAACACGGCAAAGACCAACAGGCCGTTAAGGATGTGAAAGACAAGGTTGAACACCCGGAACATCCTGGGGTCGTAGTCGTAGCCGCCGAGGGCGTAGCTGAGCGCGTAGGTGGAAAAGAGCACCGGGCGGTAGTGGCCCTTTTCGGCGCGGAGGCTGGTGGTTCGGGTGCTGGCGAAGAAAGAGGGGATGTTCTTGAGCTCTCGGACGTGGGGATTGTCGACGAGGCTGTGGAAATCGTCGTAGTGGAAGGCGTTATTCAGGGAATTGGCGTAGATGAGGAGAGGCAGTAGCACAAGAACGAGGGGAGCCCACCGCCCGAGCTTGGGCGCTTTGGCCGGAGCGCCCGTCCCGGACGGACGGGCGGCCCGCGCAAGCTTTTTCCGTCTTTTCTTTCCCATAGAAACGTGCTGCCGGTCGCGAAAGCAGGATAATCGCAGCAGGGGCGCCGCGTCAACGAATCAAGCGCTTACCTGTGCGCTGTACGCGAGGTCGCCGCGCGTCCCCGGCGGACGCCCTCACGGACTCTTCATGGCGGCATCGAGGTGTTTCCGCAAATCTTCTGGAAGATTAAAGCCGCGCTTTTTCATTTCCTGAAAGACGCCGCTCGCTTTGTCGGCCTCACGAAGATCGAGATAGATTCGCACAAGATCGTGATAAGGTCGTTCCACATTCGGATTTAGCGCGATGGTTTTCTCATAATAGGGCAGCGCCTTTTCATGCTGGCCCAGTTCGGAGTAAAGCATGCCGAGATTGAGGTATGGCCCAATGGCATCCGCGTCTGCCTTGATGGACAAAGTAAAATGCTTGATGGCGTTTTCATACTCATTCCTCGTCGCGAAGATGATGCCCAGCCCGTTGTGGGACTCGGCAAACGTTTTGCTATCTCCATATCGCGCAGCGAGCCGAAGCTCTTCCTCGGCCCGCTGCAGGTTGCCGATTTTTCCGTATACGTTGCCCAGGGCCGCGTGCGCAATGGCATGGTGCGGGTTCAGCGCGATGACTTTCTCGTAATAGGGCAGCGCCTTTTCATGCTGGCCCTGTTGGGAGTAAAGCATGCCGAGATTGAGGTGCGGCTCAATGGCGCGCGGATCCAGCTCGGCGGAAAGCGTATAGTGCTCGATGGCGCTTTCGTACTCTTTCCTCTTCGCGTAAATTATGCCCAGTTCGTTGTAGGGTTTCGCCAGCGCCTTACTGACCCCGCCGCGCCGAACCGCGAGCAGAAACTCCCGCTCCGCTTTTTCCAAATCTCCGAGCTTGCTGTATTCCAGGCCCAGGGTCTCGTGCGCGTGGGGGTTGTCGGGATACTTCTTAGCGGCATCCTTCCAGAGGGTAATGGCCGTCTTCCAGGTTTGATTCCGCGCAAAGACCGCGACGGAAAAGATTCCTACAACGACCGCAAAGAGCGGCACGGCGAGCTTCGAAAGAGCCTGCCCGAGACGCCCGAGCGTCGGGGCCGGCCGGAGACGGGCGCGCGTCTCTTTCGACTTCGTCGTGATGAGCCCGAACAAGAACGCTACGGCCACCGCGAACCCCACCCCCGGAAGATAGGTCCGGTGCTCGTTCACGGGGATGTGCAAGGCAATGACGCTGGAGGTCGGAAGCAGCGCGATGAAATACCACAGGATGGCGAAGCTGAGGAGGCCGCAGCGCCTGCGCAGCCTCCAGGTCAGGAACAGGCTGCCGCCGATGATAAACAGCGAAATCCAAAATGCCGCGCTCAGCGTACTCTCCATGTCAAAGCCGTGGGCGACGCTCAAGCCCCGGGGAAACACCAAAAGCCGCAAGTAAAATGCCATCGCCTTGGTCTGGACAAGGAGGTTGTAAAGGACGCCGTGCCGTTCGTACATGGGCTTGAGGCCGACCGCAAAAATCAGAAAAAGGTAAAATCCCGCAACCATCCAGAACGCCAGGTGACGGCGAAATAGAGTCTTGACGTCGAAGCTTGCTCCCTGCCCCGACAAGCTTGTCTGGGGCGCAAGCGAGATTTTGGCACCGCCCCCGGCGCCGTCGGGTCGGGGACTGAGAATCAAGATATCCAAGAGCATCAAAATGGCGGGAAGGGTAATCACGATTTCCTTGGTCAAAAGCCCCAGCCCAAAGCAGCCAAGCGAACCCGCATAGAAAGCCGTCCGCCGCCGCGTCGGGGCGCTTCCCGAGTATCCCACAAACAGCCCCACGCCGGCCAAGTAAAACGTCGTGGCCAGAACGTTCGAGCGACAGCTGATGTAGTTGACGCTCTCGGTGTTCAGAGGATGAACGGCAAACAAAAGCGCCGCATAGAACGCCACCGCCGTGTTTCCGGACACCCGCCGAAACACCGCAAAGAGCAAAAGGCCGTTCAGGATGTGAAGGATGAGGTTCGCAAGGCGGAAGACCGTGGGATCGTAATCGTAGCCGCCGAGGGCATAGCTTAGCGCGTAGGTCGAAAAGAGGACGGGGCGGTAGTGGCCCCTCTCGGCGTGGATGCTGGTGGTTCGGGCGCTGGTGAAAAAAGAGGGGATGTTTTCGAGCTTCCGGATGTGGGGATTGTCCACAAGGCTGTGGAAATCGTCGTAGTGGAAAGCGTTATTCAGGGAATTGGCGTAGATGAGGAGAGGCAGGACCACAAGAACGAGGGGGGCCCACCGCCCGAGCTTGGGCGCCTTGGCCGGAGCGCCCGTTCCGGACGGACGGTCGGCCCGCGCAAGCTTTTTCCGTTTTTTCTTTCCCATAGAAACGTGCTGCCGGTCGCGAAAGCAGAATAATCGCAACGGGGGCGCCGCGTCAACGAATCAGGCGCTTCTTTGCGCGCTGCACGCGAGGTCCGCCGCGCCTCCCCGGCGGACGCCCTCACGGAATAGGGGAAGAGGGCGGGGCATGTCAAATGGGGGGTGGCTGCTGGTTCTTTTAGGGTGTTTTTAGTGAAATTATTAGTAAATCAAATCAAACAATTTGTCGGCTCTTTCCTCGTCCAGCTCCTTCAAAATCTTGTATTCTTCGAGGGCGTCATCGCGACGATTTAATTTCGAGTAAGCGATACCCAGGTTGTAGTGCGCTTCGGCATAACCTGGTCTGAGCCGTATCGCCTGCTTGTAGGCTTCAACCTCTTCGGCGTAACGGCCTAACTTGCCGTAGGCGAAGCCCAGGTTGAGGTGCGCCTCGGCGTAACCTGGTCTGAGCCGTAGCGCCTGTTTGCAGGCTTCGATCATTTCGGCCCAACGTCCAAGGTTGCCGTAGGCACTGCCCAGGTTGTAGTACGCCTCGGCCAGGTCTGGTTTCAACCGTACCGTCTGCTTGAAAGCCTCGATCGCTTCGGCGTGACGGCCTAACTTGACGTAAGCGTTACCCAGGTTGTAGTGCGCCTCGGCCAGGTCTGGTTTCAACCGTGTCGCCTGCTTGTAGGCTTCGACCTCTTCGGCGTAACGGTCTATCTTGCCGTAGGCGAAGCCCAGGTTGAGGTGCGCCTCGGCATAGCCAGGTCTGAGCCGTAGCGCCTGTTTGCAGGCTTCGATCACTTCGGCCCAACGTCCCAGGTTGCCGTAGGCACTGCCCAGGTTGTAGTGCGCCTCGGCCAAGTCTGGTTTCAAACGTATCGCCTGCTTGTAGGCTTCGACCTCTTCGGCGTAGCGGCCTAACTTACCGTAGGCGAAGCCCAGGTTGAGGTGCGCCTCGGCGTAACCTGGTCTGAGCCGTATCGCCTGTTTGCAGGCTTCAATCGATTCGGTCCAACGTCCCAGATTGCCGTATACAACGCCCAGGGCCTCGTACGCGTGGGCATTGGACGGATACTTCTTCACGGCGTCCTTCCATATGGTGATGGGCGTCTTCCAGGCTTGATTCCGCGCGAAGACCGCGACGGAAAAAATTCCCACGACGACCGCAAAGAACGGCACGACGAACTTCGAAAGAGCTTGCCAGCGGCGCCCAAGCGTTGGGGCCTGCCCGCTGCTTGCCCCGATGTGTCGTGGGCTGGCCGGAGCCGGCTGGAGACGGGTGTGCGCCTCTTCCGACTTCGTCGTGATGAGTCCGAGCAGGAACGCTACGGTCACCACGAACCCCACCGCCGGAAGATAGGTCCGGTGCTCGTTCACCGGGATGGTCAAAGGAAGGATGCTGGAGGTCGGAAGCAGCGTGACGAAGTACCACAGGATGGCGAAGCTCAGGAGGCCCCAGCGCCCGCGCAGCTTCCAGGCCAGGAACAGGATGCCGCCGATGACAAACAGCGAAGCCCAAAACGCCGCGCTCATCACCCCCTCCATATCAAAGCCGTGGGAGATGCTCAGCCCCCGTGGAAACACCAAAAGCCGCAGGTAAAACACCATCGCCTTGGTCTGGATGATGAGGTTGGAAAGGACGTCGCGTCTTTCGTACACGGGCTTGAGGTCGACCGCGAAAATCAGAAAAAGATGAAGCCCCGCAATCATCCAGTACGCCGCGTGACGGCGAAACAGAGCCTTATAAGCAAAGGGCTTCGCGTCGGGAACAAGAATCAACATATCCAAAAGCATCAGGATGGCGGGAAGGGCAATCACGATTTCTTTGGTCAAAAGCCCCAGCACAAAGCAGCCAAGCGAGCACGCGTAGAGAGCCGTCCGCCGCCGTTCCGTGCCGCTTCCCGAGTATCCCAGGAACAACCACACGCTCGCTAGGTAAAACGTCGTCGCCAGCACGTTCGAGCGGCAGCTGATGTAGTTGATGCTCTCGGTGTTCAGAGGATGAACGGCAAACAAAAGCGCCCCGAAAAACGCCGCCGCCGTGTTTCCGAAAAGACGCCGGAACACGGCAAAGACCAACAGGCCGTTCAGGACGTGAAAGACAAGGTTGAACAACCGGAACATCCTGGGGTCGTATTCTCCCAGGGCATAGCTTAACGCGTAGGTCGAAAAGAGGACGGGGCGGTAGTGGCCCTTGTCGGTGCGGAGGCTGGTGGTTTGGACGCTGGTGAAGAAAGAGGGGATGTCTTCGAGCTTCCGGATGTGGGGATTGTCCACAAGGCTGTGGATGTCGTCATAGTGGAAAGCGTTGGGTAAGGAATTGGCGTAGATGAGGAGAGGCAGTAACACAAGAACGAGGGGAGCCCACCGCCCGAGTCTCTCTTTCGGCGGTGCTTCTCCCGACGGTGTCCGGACCCGTCCGGGCTTGGGTGCCTTGGCCGGAGCGCCCGGGCGGGCGGCCCGCGCAAGCTTTTTCGTGCTTCTCTTTCCCATAGAAACGCGCTGCCAAATTGCAAAAGCAGGATGATAATCGCAACGGGGGCGCCGTGTCAAGAGATCAGGCGCTTCCCTGTGTGCTGCACGCGAGGTCGCCACGCCTCCCCGGCGGACGCCTTCACGGATTCTCCGTGGCGGCTTCGAGGCGTTTCCGCAAATCTTCAGGAACATTAAAGCCGAGTTTCTCTGTGTCCTCGCACACAATCGGGGAATCGCCGGAGCCGCCTCGCTTGACATGCCACTCTGGGGTAAAATATAGTGTCGGCTTAACAATGAGGCGCGGTTAATTTACAAGCTGCATGCATGCAGCCGCGAGCAACACTTGGGAGGTAAGCAAGCAATGGCCAAAATCGCCAAGAATATTACTGAACTCGTGGGGAACACCCCACTGGTCAGGCTCGACCGCCTGGCCAAAGGCCTAGGGGCGGACGTTGTCGCAAAGCTCGAGTCGTTCAATCCTTGCGCCAGCGTCAAGGACCGGATCGGCCTCAGCATGATCGAGGCCGCCGAGCGTGATGGGCGCATCAAGAAGAAGGACACCGTCATCCTGGAGCCGACGAGCGGCAACACGGGAGTCGCGCTCGCGTTCGTCTGCGCGGCGAAGGGATACAAGTGCAAGCTGGTCATGCCGGAGACGATGAGCATGGAGCGGCGGAAGCTGCTGAAAATTTTCGGCGCCGAGCTGGTGCTGACGCCGGGTCCGGAGGGAATGCCGGGGGCCGTGCGCAAGGCCGAGGAGCTCGCGGCCTCCGACTCGAAGTATTTAATGCCGCAGCAGTTCAAGAACCCGGCGAACCCCGAGGTCCACCGCAAGACGACCGCAGAGGAGATCTGGAACGACACCGACGGCAAGGTGGATGTGCTCGTCGCGGGCGTCGGGACGGGCGGCACCATCACCGGCGTGGCGGAGGTCGTCAAGCCGCGCAAGCCGTCGTTTCGGGCCGTCGCGGTCGAGCCTGTTGACTCCCCGGTGCTTTCCGGCGGCAAGCCGGGGCCGCACAAGATTCAGGGAATCGGGGCCGGCTTCGTTCCCGACGTTCTGCGCATGGACCTTGTGGACGAGGTCGTGAAAGTCAGCAACGAGGACGCGGGCACCGTGGCGCGGTCGCTCGCCCTCGAGGAAGGGATTCTCGCGGGCATCTCCGCGGGGGCGAACGTTTGGGCGGCCCTCGAGGTGGCCCAGCGGCCCGAGAGCAAGGGCAAGATGATTGTCGTCATCGTGCCGGACACGGGCGAGCGGTACCTGAGCACATGGTTGTTTGAGAGCGGGGCCGCTCAATCTTCCTCCATCTGACGTACGTTACCGCAGGGAAAGCCCTCGATGGCCAAGCGCGCTCCGTCAAAGACAAAAACCGCCCGTTCCTCGAAGAGCGCTTCCCCCTCGAGCGCGGCGGAGGAAAATGCGTTCGCCTCGGTCGTGGACGCCCTCTGCGGCACGGAAGGCGGTGCGGGATCGGCGGACGTGCTGCTTCCGTCGCGCGACGTCGTCATTCGAATCGTCGAAAACCTCCGCTCGGTTTTTTTCCCCGGCTACTTCCAGGCCGCGCCGGAGCGCCTCGACTCGGAGCTGAAAGAGGGCCTGCGCTTCCACGTGGGCGCCGTCCTGGACAGGGTTCGGCGCGACCTGAAAGAGCAAATCGGCCGCGCCTTGCGCTTCGTGGACAGCAGGAAGGGCGCGCCCGGGAAAAAGCGTGCGTCCGACTACGATGAGCGCGCCTCGTCCCTCAGCAAGGCTTTCCTTTCCAGGCTTCCGGAAGTGCGGCGGGTCCTGGCCACGGACGTGCAGGCGGCCTACGAGGGCGACCCGGCGGCGACCAGCCCGGACGAGGCCATCTTCTGCTACCCGGGCATCGTGGCGATTACCCACCACCGCATCGCGCACGAGCTCTACCTTCTCGAAGTGCCGCTTCTTTCCCGGATCATCGGCGAGCATGCCCACAGCATCACGGGCATCGACATCCATCCCGGGGCCGCGATCGGAGAGAGCTTCTTTATCGACCACGGCACCGGCGTGGTCATCGGAGAAACCAGCGTCATCGGAAACCGCGTGCGAATCTACCAGGGGGTAACCCTGGGGGCCAAGAGCTTTCCCAAGGACGAGAAGGGGAGACTCGTCAAGGGAATTCCGAGGCACCCGGTGGTCGAGGACGACGTTATCATTTACGCCGAGGCGACGATTCTGGGGCGGGTGGTCATCGGCCGCGGCTCGATCATCGGAGGAAACGTCTGGCTGACGCGCAGCGTTCCGCCCGGGAGCCGCGTGACCCAGGCCCAGGCGCAGGAGGAAAGCTTCAAGGGCGGGGCCGGAATATAGGCCGCCATGACGGCGGCGCAGCTTTCTCCGTTCGACGACTCGGAGGTGCAGCGTATCAGCCGTTTCCCGATATTCGCCTCCCTGTCGCGAGGCGAGCGGGTTTTTCGAGGGGAAGGGGAAGCGTCTGCGGATACCGCCCGAGTCGCTCGGTAGCGGCTCCGCCTAGGACGCGGCGGGGGGATGGGGCCCCGGCGGCTGCTTTAGAGGCGGTTTATCCCCTCGTCCTTGCAGTCGGTCGGTGAAAAATCCACGCCGCCCCGGACCGTCATGGACAATTCGATACGCCGAGAACTCGCGCCAGGACCTGATAATACCTTGAAACCCTGCCAGCTTCCGCGTCAGTGAACGTCGTCACCCCGGGGAGTACCGTTCCAATCTCCTGCGATTGCGCCAGACCCGGATTGGGCGACCGCAACACTGCATACTCGTCGGCGTTCACCACCGGATCCCAATCGAGCACTACTTCATTGGAAGCGTTCAGCGAGAGCATTAAGTTCGGGACCTCGGCCTCCGAACCAGTCAGCGTGTCGCAATAAACGTAGTCCGCCACAGCGAACTGCGAGTCCGGATTCGTGACCCGCACTTCAACGCTTTGCTGGACGTCCGGAGGAGCGATTACCCGGATGATGCTCGAGCTGTCATGGGTGAAGGGCTGCGGGGCGCCGCCAAACGTCACCGTGCAGGCCGGATCGAAGCTGTTTCCATAAATGCGGACTTCGTTTCCTCCCGAGGAGGGCCCCATCGGGGGGGTAAGGGCGAGAAGGGAAGGAGGGCACGCCGCCGGGTTGCATACAAGCGGCTCTGTCACCATAACATTGTCCACGGCCCACCACCAGGAGGTGTAGTAGGTTGCCACCTGGTGGAATTCAAACTGGCAATCCGCGGCACCCGCGCACTGGGCGGTGGCGTCGAGCACGAAGGTTCCCGTCCCCGCCGCTGCGCAATCGCCCTCTAAGGAGCAGCCCTCGGAGAAATCACGCAGCGTGACCCAGGCGCCGCCCGTGAGCGAGCTCCGCACGTTCACGTCCGAGGACGTGGGCTCCGCGTAGTTGTAGTAGTCGCTGTCGAATTGGAGCGTGACCGTCGTCGCAGCCGACGTATCGATCACCGGCGAGATGAGCTCCTCGTTGTGGGTCGTCGCCCCGCCCGGGCAGTCGCTGTCGCATATGTAGTAGTTCGTCGGGAAGAGCCCCCTCACGCAATCCGCCGGGCAGCCCGAGCCGGCGCGCGTCCAGCCGATCTTGCTGCCGCCGTTGATGACCAGCCAGTTCCCCAGATTCGACGTTGGCGGGTCCGCGCAGTCATCGAAGGTCGTCAGGAGGAACTGCGTGAACTGGCCGACCTGCACCGGAGAAGGCGGAGAGGTGGAATTGGAGAGGAGATTTCCGAGGCCGTCTGCGTAGGTAAAATCCAGAGTGAAATCGATCGCCGTTCCGCAGGGCACGCTCGAATCCACGAGAAATTGGAATGTCGTGAGCGACGTTCCCGTGAGCCCTACGGAAATGTCCGGGAACGCGACCGTGCTCGTCGTAACCGTGATGCCCGGGGTTGTGGTCGAAAGCACTCCCTGGATATTGAGGGCGTCCGCGTCACCCGTGTTCTGCGCCGTAACGTTCAGCTCAGTCGTCTCGCCTGGGTCCGAAACACCGTCCGCGTTTCCGCAGTCGATGATAACGTCGCTGTCGTAATCCAAGGAGGGCGCGCACAAGGCGGCCGTGCTTGACAAGCTCCATGCCGCCGCCACGATAAGGAACAAGCCGTAAAGAGAGAGCCTTTTCTTGTGACTTTTCATGATGTTGTTTCCTCCTGTCGGAATGTCTCTTAATTTTCCGAAAAGTCTAGTCCCGATGCGTCACGGCAATGCCTCCGGTAGACTACCAGTGTATTCCTTAATTTTCAGTAATGTCAAGAGTTTTGTGAGAATTTTCCGAAAAAGCAAACCCCCTTGGGCCGGATGGCCGGCGGCGGTTTTTCCCCTTTAGGCCTAGGACGCGGCGGCGGGGGCGGCGTAGCGGGGTGCCTCGTCGAGGCGCACGCTAAGCACGTTCGAGACGCCCGGCTCCTCCATCGTGACGCCGTAGAGGGTGTCGGCGACGGCCATCGTGCGCTTGTTGTGCGTGATGCAGACGAACTGGACCTGGCCGGCGTTGTCGCGCAGGAGTTTTCCGAAGCGCTCGATGTTCGCGTCGTCCAGCGCCGCGTCCACCTCGTCGAGGATGCAGAAGGGCGAGGGCTTGTACTCGAAGGCCGCGAAAAGAAACGCGATGGCCGAAAGCGCCTTCTCGCCGCCCGAGAGAAGCTCGATGCTCTGCAGCTTCTTGCCCGGCGGCTGGGCGATGATCTCGAGGCCGCCGTTAAGGAAATCGTCCTCGGGGACGAGGCGCAGGTCTCCCATGCCGCCCTCGAAGAGGCGCGCGAAGACGCGCTGGAAGTTTCCGCGAACGGCCTCGAAGGCTTCTTTGAAGCGCCGGCTCGAGGTGGCGTCCAGGTCGCGAATCGTCTCCTCCAGAGAGGCCACGGATTTGAGGATGTCGTCCCGCTGTGCGGTCAGGAACGTCCAGCGCTCCTCGACTTCCTTGAATTCCTCGATGGCGAGAAGATTGACGGCGCCCAGTCGCCGCAGCTTCCCCTCATCGGCTTCGAGCGTTTCCTCTACTTCCTCGAGCGGCCTGGCGCGCTCTTCGTCGCCGAGTGACGAGTCCAGGGCCTCTCTGCTCTCGTCGGGGAAATCCTCCGCCGCGCGCTCGCTAAGATGCTCCAGGCTGCGCCGGAGCTCCGCGCGGCGCACCTCGGCCTTCGTCAGGGTGTCCTTGAACGCTTCGTACGCATGGTGCTCGGAGTTGAGGTTTTTTTCGATGTCGGCAAGCGAGCCTTCTTCCCGGGTCCGCTTCTCCATGCGGCCGCGGTAGTCGCCCGCGGTCTTGTCCTTCTCGCGAAGCAGGCCCTCGAGGCGCCGCCGCATCTCTTCCGTTTCTTCTTCCGTCTGTGTTTTGCGCTCCGCGAGCGTTTGAAGCTCCTGTTCCAATTTCCGGCGCTGGCGTTCGAGCTCCTCGAGGGCGTCGTGCGCGGCTTTCGCGGACACCTCGAGCGTGTGAAGGCGCTCGCGCTCCCGTGCAAGCGCTTCGCGCGTCCGCGTGTGCTCCTCAAAAACGTCCTCCTGCCTCCCTTCGAGCTCGCGCTCGCGCTCGGACAGGCGCTCGCTTTCGAGGCGAAGCGCCTCTTCTTCCTTTTCGGCTTCCGAGAGCCCGCCGGCCACCTCCTCGCGTCGTCGGCCGCACGCGGCGGCCTCCTCTTCCAGGCGGCGCTTTTCCTGCTCGAGCGCCTCGCACTTGCGCTCCCATGCGGCCAGGCTCTCCCCCACGGCCCCGGCGCGCCCTTCGAGGGTTTTCACATCCTGCGCAAGGCGTTGCGCCTCGCCTTCGCACGCGGTACGCCGGCTCTGCGCTTCGTCGATGCGTTTCTCCAGCTCGGCCAGGGACCGCTCAAGCTGCTCCGCGTCCCCGCGCGCGCCCTCCTCGCGTCCCCGGAGTTCCTCGAGCTCTCTCTGGCGCGAGAGGATTCCTCTGCCGCCGCGCCCGACGCGGACGAATCCCCCGGCGTCGAGCACTTCGCCCGCGGCGGTCACGAACGGCACGCTCGGGTGCGAGGCGCGGAGCGCTCTGGCCTCCTCGAGCGTCTCGACGAGGGCCGCGTCTGGAAGCGCCTCGACGAGCGGCCTCCACCGCCTCTTCTTGGCCGACACTCGGCCGCGCAGGGAGGACAAGCCTTCGGGCACCGGGGGGAGCGGGGCGGAGGCCGCGGGGGTTACGAGGATGGCTGCGGCGCCGAGGGCGCGCGCCTGCTCGACGGACTCTTGAAATTTTTTCTCGTCCGCGAGGACGAGGCCTTCCAGACGCCCGCCCCAAAACGCCTCGGCCGCCCGCTCGAGGTCTTCGGGGATGGTTAAAACGTCGGCAAGCTTGCCCGCGGCGCGCTCCAACAGAGGCTTCAGGGGTTCGAGGACGCGGGCTTCCTCCTCTTCCACGTAGGCGCGGCGGATGGAAATCTCTTGAAGTGACTCGCGCAAAGCACGAAGGCGCTCGTGCATGTCCTCGCGCTCCCGGCGGAGCGAGTCAAGCGCCTCTTGAAATTTTTCCACCTCCTCCTTCCATTTTCGGTGCTCCTTCTCCGTCCGGTCCCGCTCGGCCGCGAGGGCGCCGTGGGATTCGCGCATGCGGTCGCGCTCCGCGAGTGCTTCCCCGGTCTCGCGGCTCAACCGCGCGAGCACATGCGCTACGCGGCGCTCGTCCTCGTCGAGGCGCGCCGTCTCGTTTCTGAGCGACGTGACGCGGTCGAGGAGCGCGAGGCGCTTGGCCTCCGCCTCTTCGATCGCGGCGGCGGTCTCCTGCGCTTCGCGGCGCGCGGCCTCCACCCGCGCGTGGGCCGAGTCGGCGGCGCTCTGGGCGCGGTCGAAAATTTCTCGAAACTCCCCGAGCTGCTTCGCTTCCGCCTCGGAGGCCGCCCGCGCCTCGGCGACCCGCTTTTCAAAAACCGCCTGCTCCGCCCCGGCTTCCTCGCGCCGCTTGGAAAACTCTTCGAGGCGTGCCTCGTTGTGGCGGATGCCCAGGTCCGTGCGCTCGATGTCGAGCGCGACGCGCTCCGCCGCATCGCGGAGCGCCCGCACCTCCTCTTGCTCCTTCGCAAGGGCCGCGCGCCGGGCCTCGAGGTCGGCCTCGAGCGCCGTAATGCGCCGCAGGGTTTCGGCGTCTTTCTGCTTCAGCGCCTCCCACGCGGCGTCGGCTTCCCCGTACTGGGTCTCGATCACGGCGCGCTTCCGGACGTAGAGAACGCGCTTGAGGGCGAGGACGCTCGCGCTCAGCTCCTGGTGGCGGCGGGCGCGACCGGCCTGAATCTTCAGGGTGGTCATGCGCTTTTCCATCTCCTGCCGAATGTCCTCCACGCGGGCGAGGTTGTCGCGGGCGGCCTGGAGCTTGAGCTCCGTTTGGTGGCGCTTGAGCTTGAACTGGCCGATGCGGGCGGCCTGCTCGAGCACGGCGCGCCGCTCCTCGGGCTTCGCGGAAAGAATCTCGTCAACGCGCCCCTGCTCGATGATGGAGTAGGCCTCCTCGCTCACGCCTTCCGAGGCGAGGAAATCGCGGATATCCTGAAGACGCGTGCGGCGGCCGCCCAGGGTATACTCGGCCTCGCCGTCGCGAAAGACCCGGCGTGCGATTCCCACCTCCTCGCGCGCGCCGCCGCTCGCCGACAGGCGCTCCAGCGTCAGGACCGCCTCGGCCATGCCAAGCGGCGGGCGGCGTTCCGTGCCTCCGAAAATAATGTCGCTCATGCGGGCGCTCCGCAGGCTCTTGGCGCTCTGCTTGCCCAGGACCCATGCGATGGCGTCCACGACGTTCGACTTTCCACACCCGTTCGGGCCGACGATCGCGGTCACGCCGGCGTCGAACCGGAACTGTATCACCTCGGGAAAGGACTTGAAGCCGCTGAGGCTGAGCTTGGTCAGTTTAAGCATTTTGCCCTGTGCTGCGAGGCGCTATTATTGCACAACATCTCCCATGCCGCAACCGCCGGGCGGGCCTTCGGAGCCCCTTCGGGTTGCTTGAGAGTTGGGATGGAGCTATACTTTATATCTTACAAACTCGGTAGAGGAAAGATGAAACCCGGATCCTTCGTTGTGGTGTATCTGGTGAATCCCAAGGAGCGTTATTGGGGTGCGCTGCAGGATATCACGCCTGCGGGGACAACCCTGCGCGGCCTGGACATTGCCTCGTTTGACGATTGGTGCCGGCAGGTCGCGGCGCGCGCCGAGGCGGCTATCGGTCTGACCACCGTGTTTTTTCCGATACTGAGAATCGAAAAGATTATTCTTGACGAAGCGAGCGGCGGCGGCCGTTCCATGCAGCAGACATTCGAGCAGATTGTGGGCTCGTCCGTGAAGGAGTTTCTCTCTCTGTGACTATGCTCGCCAAGTGTCCCCAGTGCGACGCGTCCTGGCGCGTGCGCGGCATCGACGACGGCAAGCGGATCGCGTGCCCGTTCTGCACGTTCTCGTTCTCGTTCCACCCGCTGCCGGGCTCCACCGTAAGCATTCCCCGCGAGGATCTTCCCCAGGGCGAAAGCACCCTGGCGGGGGAGGACACGGTCCCCGCCGAAACGGGAGAGGAAAACCTCCTGGGCGTTCTCGAGCTCCCCGCCCATCTGCGAATCACGCTTCATGTGCTGAACGGCACCCGGCAGGGCGAGACGCTGGAAGTTACGAAGAGCCGCATCACGCTCGGCCGCGGGGCGGGGGACATCGATCTTCGGGACCTCCAGATTTCGCGCAAGCACGCCGTGCTCGAAGTCTACGGCGACCGCTACCTCCTTCTGCGGGACCTGGCTTCCACGAACGGCACCTTTGTGAACGACATGCTTGTCTCCCAGGCCAAGGTCGAGCATGGAGACACGCTTCGACTCGGCTACACGGCGATACGCCTCGACATCGAGCGGCGCGGGTCGTAATTGTGAGGAGCCCATCCCCGACGCAAGGGCGTCGGGGCTCTGCGACGAAGCAATCCCGTTTTGCATAGCGCTGAATTCGCACTGCTAAATCCGCGATGCTGTTCCGCCTCTTTCTGCTCTTTACGCTCGTTCCCTTGGCCGAGCTTGCGCTTCTTCTGGAGATCGGCCAACGGCTGGGAGCCTGGCCGACGCTCGGTCTTGTGGTGCTTACGGGAGCCCTAGGGGCTTATCTGGCGCGGCTCACTGGACTGCATACGCTCCAAAAGCTCCGCGACGATTTGGTGCGCGGCGTTCCGCCCGTCGCCCGTCTGTTCGACGCGGCGCTCATCTTCGCCGCAGGACTTCTCCTCATCACGCCGGGCGTCCTGACCGACGGCGCGGGCTTGGCGCTTCTTCTTCCGTCCGTGCGCGACGCGATTCGAAAATACCTCAAGCGCCGCTTTCTGTCCCGCATGGTCGTTCATCCGACCGCCTGGACATGGGAGGTGGACGATGAGGGATAGGCGGGCGAAATCCCGACCCCGCCGCAGAGTCGGGCGCCTTCGTTCCGGCGCATGCACCGGGGCGGGGCGCGTTTCGGACGTTGAAATTCTCCGGCGCCGCGCTCTTTCGGGCACGCGCTTCCTGAGCCTTGAGCGAATCACGGCGCGCAACCGCTACCGCGAGGGTTTTTCCTCGAAGCCCTACACCGTCGAGGTCGTGCACCGCCCGGGCACCGACAGCGTGGCCTGCGTTCTTTACTTCCGCAAGCCCGAGTTGCCCGCACGAGCGGGGGCGAAGAGCATCTTCGTCGGGGTGCGCCGGGCGTTTCGCGCAAGCCTCGTTTCGAGGCGCTTTCGCCCGCTTGCCGCAGCCGAGCGGCCGCGCGCCGGGGTGTATGAAGCCGTGGCCGGGAGCGTCGAGCCGGGCGACCGCGGCTGGCAGGGCCTCAGGCGGCGGATGAGCCGGGAAATTCGAGAAGAAACCGGGCTCACGGTTTCTCCCTCCGCCCTCAAGCGTCTGGGCGCCGGGTTCTTTCCCTCCCACGGCCAGAGCACGGAAAAAATTCACCTCTTCTGTGCGGAAATTCCGCCGCAGCCGCGCATCGTCCGGGCGCCGGCCGCCGAGCGGGGCGAGGAGGGGGCCTCGCTTCACTTCTTCGAGCTTGATCGGGCCATCGCCCTGTGCGCCCGCGGCACCTTCGAAGATCCAAAACTCGAAATAGGGTTTCGGCGGCTTAAGGAAAGACTGTTGCGCTCCAGTTCCAAGTAAGGCAACATGAATACATAACCATGGCAAGCCGAAAGTTGTTTTGTCTTGTTTGTGTCGCAGCGCTGCTCTGGCCCGCGCTTTCCGCGTTTTCGCAGGAGGACAAGCCCAAGAGCGAGCCGAGCTCCGGCGAGACGGGTTCCCAGGTGCAAAGGTATCTTGGCATGCTCAAGAGTGAAGATGCGGAAACGCGCAGGAAGGCGGCACGCGGCCTCGGACAAATGAGGGAAATTTCGGCCATTCCCGCCCTGAGCAAACTCACCGAGGATAAGTCACGCGCTGTGCAAGGAGAGGTGCTTCAGGCGTTGGAAAATATAGCCCACCCTGACTGTGTGCCGGTGTTCATCGAGGTTCTTGAGGACAGCAAAGGGAGAGGCAAGCGCTTGATGGCGGTGAGGGCCTTGGGGAAAATGAAAGCTTCCTCGGCTGTGCCCCTTCTGGTTGAAATCCTGAGGGATGAGGGTGAGCGCGGAGACACGCGCGTAATGGCGGCGAGGTCGCTCGGAGAAATTGGAGATTCCAAAGCGGTGGTTCCTCTCATGGAGGCCCTTGATCATGAGCAGCCGAGGCTGCAGCTTGTGGCGGCCGGGGCGCTTGGGCAGCTTGGGGAGCCGGTGGGACTTAAGCTTGCGCTCGAGAGCATTAAGGATGAGGAGGATAACGTTCGCCGGTTCGCCGCGGAAGCCCTGGGGAAAATTGGAGACACCTCGACTGTTCCATCCTTGATAGAAGCCCTTCGGGACGAGAGAGAGGGTGTTCGAGAAAAAGCCGCGGAGGCCCTGGGAAGAATTGGAGACGCTTCTGTCGTTCCATCCTTAGCGAAGGCCCTCGGTGACAAGAAAGTGATTGTTCGAAAAAGTGCGGTGACGGCCCTGGGAGAAATCGGGGGAGACAAGGCGATGGATGCGCTGTGGAAGGCCCTTGAGGAAGAGGAAAATCCCAGGATGTACAAGTTCATCGAAAGGGTGGTCGGCAGCCTGAAGAACAAGGGCCGCAGCGGAAATTCCTGAACTTCGCCGCGCTTTTCGCGCCGGTCAAATCATGAAAGTGGCGTAGAACGTGAAAGCGTTCTATAATTCTTGCGGAACGTGAGAGCCATGGCTCGAAAACCATCTTGGCGGCGGTTTTTACTTGCTTCGCTCCTGGGGGCGGCGTGCGCGGCCCTCGCCCAGGAACACGAGGAAGGGGCAGCGGCTGCTCCGAGCTTGCCGGGTTCATGGATTCTCTACTGCGCGCTGACCCTCCTGGTCTTCGCCGCTCTCTTCGCCGGAGGGTACTACGCCACGTGGAGGTTGACGACGCGCCGATGCCGCAGCTGCCACCGGCGGTTCAGGGCGTGGTTTGCCGCCTGTCCCTACTGCGGATTCCAGTCCACGGAGCACATAGGCCGCCGCAGCATCCAACGGGCCCTCGAGGCAAGCGCCTCGCCGTCCGACACGACGACCCCGATCCGCCACGCCTTTCTCGTTCTCGACCAGGGCGGCAAAAGCATCCATTACCCCCTGAAGCTTCTGGACAACACCAACATCGGCCGCTCCGAGCGGAACGACATCGTCATCGCCGACGCCGGGATCTCGGGCACGCACTGCCGCGTGGAGCACCGCCAGAGCGGGTTCCGCGCCTTCGACCTCGGCAGCACGAACGGTACGTTCATTAATGGAACGCGCATCGACAAGGCTACCATGGAACACGGCGACCGCATCCGGTTGGGCCACACGACCTTAGTCTTTATGGTGGAGAAGTCCGGCACGCCGTTCGGAAGAATGTGACGGGAAACCCGAAGCAACAGCCTCTCGCTCCGCGCTTCCTTATGTAGCCCATGCGCTACGTCCTCTGGGCCACGTCCGGCCACATCGACCATGGAAAGACGGCGCTCCTCAAGGCGCTCACGGGAATCGACGCCGACCGTCTGCCCGAGGAGAAAGCGCGCGGCATTACCATCGACCTGGGCTTCGCCCACCTCGAGGCGGACGAAACGTCGCTTTCCTTCGTGGACGTGCCGGGCCACGAGGATTTCATAAAAAACATGCTCGCCGGCGTGGGCGGCGTGGACGCGGTCCTTCTGGTCGTGGCCGCCGACGAGTCCGTCAAGCCGCAGACGCGCGAGCATTTCCACATCGCGTCGCTCGCGGGCGTTCGCCACGGCGCCGTCGCGATCACGAAGGCCGGCCTCGTCGACGAGGACATCCTGGCCCTCGCGCGGGAGGAAGTCCGGGACCTCGTGCGCGGAACGTTTCTGGAAAAATCGCCCGTCGTCCCGGTGGACTCGCTCTCCGGGCAGGGCGTGGAGAACTTGCGCCGCGCGCTCCTGGACGTGTCGCAAAAAATTCCCGAGCGCGCGCCGGAGGGATTCTTCCGCCTTCCCGCGGACCGTGTCTTCAGCATCAAGGGCTTCGGTACCGTGGTCACGGGCACGGTCATGGCCGGCGAGGTGCGCGAGGGCGCGACGCTCCGGGTCCTGCCGCAGGGTGTCGAGACGCGCGTGCGTAGCGTCGAGGTGCACGGCCGAAAAGTCCCGTGCGCCCGGGCCGGCCAGCGCGCGGCCCTAAACCTTCACGGCGTCGCCGCGGACGCTCTCGCCCGCGGCGATATGCTCGTGGAAGGGGCGCAGGCCGCGCCCTCGCGCAGCCTGGACGCGCGCGTGGTCTTTCTCGCCGGGACGGAACAGAAAAAAATTCCCCGCCGGGGAATGACCGTTCGCTTCCATCACGCGTCGAGCGAGACGATAGGGCGCCTCTGGTCTTTGACGGAGGAAGAGCCGGAGGAGGAAGTCGTTTCGGGGCGCCCTTTCCTCGCCCGCATCCGCCTCGAGCGCGAGCGGGTTTTTTTCGCGGGCGAGCGCTTCGTCCTTCGCCGCCATTCGCCCATGCTCACCGTGGGGGGCGGCGTGATCCTGGACAACCGCCCCCCCGCGCGCGAGCGCCGCGTGGAGACGAAAAATTATTTACGCGCGCTCCCGGAGGGAAAAACGGAATCACCCTCCTCTGGAGCGGCGCCCGCTCCGCCGCGCGAGTCGCTCGCCTCGTTGTTCGTCCGCCGGGCGAAGGCGCGCGGCCTCGCGCTCGGGGAGCTTGCCTCCCGCCTGGGGCTGAAAGAGGAGGAAGTGCAGGGCTTGCTCCGACGCGCGACGCGCTCGGAGACGGCGCTCGTCGGAAGGCGCGCGTTCGCCGCGGAAGTCTTGGAAGAACTCCGCGGGGCCGCCGAGAAAATTCTTCGCTCGTTCCACGAGGGTAACCCCCTGCGGGGCGGGATGCCGCGGGAGGCGCTCCGCCGCCGGGTCGCCCGCGCCGTGTCTCAGGAAGCCTTCGAGGCGCTTTTGGGGCAATGGGAAAAGGAAGGCCTGCTCGCCCTTTCCCCCGAGGGGGTGCGGCTTTCGTCGTTCTCCGCGGGTTTCTCGAAGGAGCAGCAGGGCACGGCCGCCAAGCTCGAAGCGGCTTTCCTGAAAGCCGGCCTCGCCCCGCCCGCTCCCGAGGCGCTCTACGAGCCTTACGGCAAGGAGGGCAGGGAAATTTTTCATTACCTTCTGCGGAGCGGCGTGCTCGTGCGCATCCAGGAAGGCTACGCCGCGCACCGCGACTCGCTCGAAGACCTAAGCAAGAAGCTGCGCGACCTCGCGGGGCGAAAGCCGCTCTTCAGCGTGGCGGACTTCAAGACGCTGACCGGCCTGAGCCGCAAGCATGCCATCCCCCTTCTGGAGCACCTCGACCGCTCGGGTGTCACCGAGCGCCGCGGCGACTCGCGCCGCCTGGCGGAGAGGAAAAAAGGGTAGGGGAGCGCGGTTTACGGTTCTTACTGGGCCGGGTATTATCCCGCAACTCGAAAAAGAGGATAAGTTGGCTCGACTAATGTCCCCGGTTACTGAACGGGCGTTCAGGCATATCACCATAATCGAAAATCATAAGGAACAACTGACAGCATTCCAGCAGCTTACTGATAACCAATAGGCACTTGACCAAACAATCTGGGATAAATTAGGCCCACATTTCAAATCTCACAATTCTAATGTTACTGCTGTCCCGCCGATCCGCCTCGGTCGTGGGTCAATTTAAAGCGTAGTCTTGCAGGGAAGGTAGGGAGATCAATAGATTGAGCAAGTGGAAAACTAACTAAATGAGGGCAGGTTGCCGCATAATTTCAGTCTAATGTTGACAGGAGTTCAATTTTTAATGTACTTTTTTATTTAGGATAACATTCCAATTTGGGATTTGATATTGAAAGTGTCAAAAAAGGGTTTCGAAATGAATGACAACAGCAAAAAGGGCCCGAGGAACAATCCCATTGCCGGCGGCGGCACGTCTAACCGGGACTGGTGGCCGAATCGGTTGAATCTTAACATTCTGCACCAGCACTCTTCCAAATCCAACCCGATGGGCGAAGATTTCAACTACGCTGAAGAGTTCAAAAAACTCGATCTGGCGGCCGTGAAAAAGGATCTCTATGCGCTGATGACCGACTCGCAAGACTGGTGGCCGGCCGACTACGGTCACTATGGTGGGCTCTTCATTCGTATGGCCTGGCACAGCGCGGGCACTTACCGCATGGGCGACGGCCGTGGCGGAGCCGGGTCTGGCAATCAGCGCTTGGCGCCCTTGAACAGCTGGCCGGACAACGTGAACCTCGACAAGGCGCGTAGGCTTCTCTGGCCAATCAAGCGGAAATACGGCAATAAGATCTCCTGGGCCGACCTCATGATCCTTGCCGGTAATTGCGCGCTTGAGTCGATGGGATTTAAGACCTTCGGCTTCGGCGGTGGCCGGGAGGACATCTACGAGCCAGAAGAGGACATCTACTGGGGCACCGAGACAGAGTGGCTTGGCGACAACCGCTACTCCGGCGACCGGGACCTCGAAAATCCCCTCGCAGCCGTGCAGATGGGCCTGATCTACGTGAACCCGGAAGGGCCGAACGGCAACCCGGATCCGGTCGCTTCGGGTCGCGATGTGCGCGAAACCTTCGCGCGCATGGCCATGAACGACGAAGAGACCGTCGCGCTCGTGGCGGGCGGTCACACTTTCGGCAAGGCTCACGGCTCCGGCCCGGCGTCGCATGTGGGTCCAGAACCTGAAGGTGCACCCATAGAAGAGCAGGGTTTCGGCTGGAAGAGCAATTTCAAGAGCGGCAAAGGCGGTGATACGATCAGCAGCGGCATCGAGGGCGCCTGGAAGCCGAACCCTACTGAATGGGACATGGGCTATTTGAAGGTGCTGTTCAAATACGAGTGGGAACTCACCAAGAGCCCGGCTGGCGCGCATCAGTGGCTGGCCAAGGACGTGGAAGAAGAGGACATGGTGGTTGATGCGCACGACCCGTCAAAGAAACACAGGCCGATGATGACCACGGCGGATCTTTCCCTCCGCTTCGACCCGATCTACGAACCGATCGCGAAGCGCTACCTGAATAACCCCGAAGAATTCGCGGACGCCTTTGCCAGGGCGTGGTTCAAGCTGACCCATCGCGACATGGGACCCCGCTCGCGCTATCTCGGTCCGGAAGTGCCGGAAGAAGAACTCATTTGGCAGGATCCGGTGTCCGCGGTAGATCACGAGCTGATCGACGAGAAGGATATTGTGGACCTCAAAGGCAAGATCCTTGCCTCGGGACTGTCCGTCTCGGAACTTGTATCGACCGCCTGGGCGTCGGCATCCACCTTCCGCGGCTCTGACAAGCGCGGCGGCGCCAACGGGTCTCGCATTCGTCTCGCTCCGCAGAAAGACTGGGAGGTTAACCAGCCCGAACAACTCGCGAAAGTGCTGGGTGTCCTCGAAGGCATCAAGAAGGAGTTCAACGAAGCTCAGTCAGGCGACAAGAAGGTCTCACTCGCAGACCTGATCGTGCTGGGCGGAAGCGCAGGCGTTGAGCAAGCTGCCAAGAACGCGGGTCACGATGTGACCGTACCCTTCACGCCCGGGCGTACAGATGCGTCGCAGGAGCAAACCCACGTGGATTCATTCCAGGTACTCGAACCGTACGCGGACGGGTTCCGCAACTACCAGAAGAAGAAATACGCCGTCTCGGCAGAGGAGATGCTGGTTGACCGGGCGCAACTCTTGGCCCTGACTGCTCCCGAGATGACGGTCCTGATTGGCGGAATGCGCGTCTTGAATGCCAACTTCGGACAGTCAAAGCACGGCGTCTTCACCACACGGCCGGAGATGCTGACCAATGACTTCTTCGTGAATTTGCTCGACATGAGCACCGAGTGGAAAGCGACATCGGAAAGCGAAGACCTGTTCGAAGGCCGCGACCGCTCGACGGGCGAAGTAAAGTGGACCGGCACCCGTGTCGATCTCATCTTCGGCTCGAACTCCCAGCTCAGGGCATTGGCGGAAGTCTATGGATGTGAGGACTCAGAGGAGAAGTTCCTGCACGACTTTATAGCGGCCTGGAACAAGGTAATGAACCTTGACCGCTTCGACCTCGGCTGATTGTGGCAGTAAAGTCCTATCGACCTTTTAAGGGAAACGGTGGCCCTATTTTCGACCACCTTTAAATTCGTTCCCGCCCTTATCGGACATTCAAGCTGGCAACCGGAAGACCGGCCTGAGCCGCAAGCATGCCATCCCCCTTCTGGAGCACCTCGACCGCTCGAGCATCACCGAGCGCCGCGGCGACTCGCGCCGCCTGGCGGAGAGGAAAAAAGGGTAGGGAGCGCGGTTTACGGCTCTTGCCGAGTTGGTATTCCGCGGCTCGAAGAAATTTGGCTTCCGGTAGCGAAGTGGATATGGAGCCGGCTGCCGTGAGGATGGTACAATACATGGAGGCAGGTCAGTCGTATGACGCATTAAGTTGTTGAAAGTATAGAAGAGGCAAACGCCATGATTGATGCATTTACAGGGAATGCAAATGATTTCAAACTCAAGGTGTCTGATAAATTACAAGATCCAGCAGGAATTAATATGGCGATGATTACAGATACGATCCTGAGCAAAGGATGGGAGCCCAATGGCTTCGTACAAGAGGAAGGCTTTAGAATTTATTTTTATAAGGAATTAAAGCGTAAATAGGAAAAACGCGGGCAGAAGGCCCGCTTGGAAATTTCGTTCGTTGGGGGCTTTTTATTGTTGCGCACGGAGAAACAAGTTGGGCATGGCTAACTAAAAGCAAAAAATGTACGGAGGACTTGTGAAGAAGTTATCGGTGTTGTTCTTGGTTTTTATTGCAGGTTGCACGACTACGTTCAAGGATATGAGGTCGTGGGAAGGACGCACAGTCAGTGAATTGTATTGGGAAATGGGATCCCCCGACACAATCGAAACGCTCGGCAATGGATCCAGGGTTTTAACTTGGATAGATACATGGACCAAAGATGGTGAGGTTCACACTTGCCGAAAATCATTCACTGTAGTGCCGACTGGAGGGGATGAAGAGATTACAGACACGTCATATTCGGACTGTCCATTTATTAAGTTTAAATCTATTACGTTTGGACCTGATTAGAAGTGTTTCACCGCCCCTGTCAACCACTTCCGGGTGTAGTGGATAGTATGCTGGCTCCGCGGGAGGGACTCGAATCCCGACTTTGTCGGAACAAGCCCCTTGGAGCGTAGCTTTACCCCGACCATAAAAGTGGCTCCGCGGGAGGGACTCGAATCCCGACTTTCTCGGGACAAGCCCCTTGGAGCGTAGCTTTACCCCGACCTTTGGGCGGGGCCCCGACCATAAAAGTGGCTCCGCGGGAGGGACTCGAACCCCCGACCCGGTGGTTAACAGCCACCTGCTCTACCAGCTGAGCTACCGCGGAATTCCTCCAAGTAAGTATAGCACAAGAATTCGTGCGGTCGAAGAACGCCTTTAGTACGGCTTTGTGAAAGCCGATTCCCTCCTCCAACCCGCCGCCTCTAGAAATACTTCTTCAGCCCCTCCCTCGGGTCCTCGGGGTTGAGCTCTTCCAGCTCCTTGAGAATCTCTTTCGAGCGCTCGTCGCGGAGGCGCGGCACCACAATGCTGGCCTTTACCAGGAGGTCGCCGCGCCGGGAGCCGCCGAGCGCGGGAAGGCCCTTCTCGCGCAGGCGGAACACCTGGCCGCTCTGCGTGCCGGGAGGCACTTTCATTCGCGTAACGCCGTGGGGGGTGGGCACCTCGATCTTCGCCCCGAGCGCCGCCTCCGTCACGGTGAGGGGAACCTCGCACTCGAGGTGATGGCCGACGCGTTTAAAGAAAGGATGCTCCTCGACGGAGACGACGACGTAGAGGTCGCCCGCGCGCCCGCCGCGCAGGCCGCCGTTTCCCTTGCCGGCCACGCGAACGCGCGCGCCCGTGCCCACGCCCGCGGGAATCTTGACGCGCAGCGTCTCAGTGCGGGGCACGCGCCCCACGGCGCCGCACTCGCCGCACGCCTCGCCCGCGACGCGCCCCGTGCCGCTGCAGTCGACGCACGTTTGCGAGAAGCTCAGGTGGCCGTGGCTTACGACCGCGCGCCCCGAGCCGCCGCACGATGGGCAGGTGGACTCGCGCGAGCGGCCCACGCGCCCGTGGCCGCCGCACCGCCCGCACGACGCCAGGCTATCGACGCGCACCTCGCGCTCCGCGCCGCGGACCGCCTCCTCGAAGCTGAGCCGCACGGTCGCCGTCAGGTCCTCCCCGTCCCGCGGGCCAGCCTCGCGGCGAGGGCGTGGGCCTCCCATGCGCCCGAACATGTCGCCGAAGAGGTCGCCCAGACCGCCGCCGCGCCCGAACCCGCCGAACGGGTCGAAGTCGAACCCCTCGAAGTGCACGTCAGGGCCGGCCTGGCCCTGTGCGACGCGGCCGAAGCGGTCGTACTCGCGGCGCTTCTTCGAATCGCCGAGCACGGCGTAGGCCTCGGAAATTTCCTTGAAGCGCGCCTCGGCGGCCTTGTCGCCGGGGTTGAGGTCGGGATGAAACTTGCGCGCGAGCTTCTTGTAGGCGCGCCGGATGTCCTGCAGCGACGCGCTCCGGGAGATGCCTAGGGTTTCGTAGTAGTCACGTGGCATAGGATTGTTCGCTTCTCAAGAAAAAGCATAGCACGCGGGGAGGGGATTGCAAAGCGGCGAGGCGGGCGCCCTCAGCGTGGGGCTACGCCCGGTAGGCAAGCTCGTCCTTGGGGTCGAGCGCCTCGCGCAGGCCCTCGCCGAGGGCGTAGAAGGCGGCGACGCTCAGCATGATGGCGAGCGTGGGGAAGACCATCAGATGCGGCGCTCCCGCCATGTGGTCGCGGGCCGAGGCGAGCATCTCTCCCCAGGAAGGCTCGGGCGGCGCGACGCCCAGGCCCAGGAAGGAAAGCGACGACTCGGCCATGATGACGGCCGCCATGGCGAGCGACGCCTGCACCAGGATGGGCGCGAGGGCGCCGGGGAAGATGTGAAGGAAAAGGATTCTTTTCCGCGAGGCGCCGAGCGCCCGCGCCGCCTCGCAAAACTCAAGCGTCTTGAGCCGCAGCACCTGGGCCCGCATGAGGCGCGCAAACCCCACCCAGCCCGTCGCGGCGAGCGCGAACACGGTGTGGTGGACGCCCGGGCCCAGCACCGAGGCGAGCGCGATGACCAGCAGGATCCCGGGAAACGCCATCAGCATGTCCACGAGGCGCTGGAGCGCCTCGTCCGCGGCGCCCCCGAGGAAGGCCGCCAGGCCTCCGGCCACCGCCCCCCCGATGGAGGCAAGGAGCACCACGGCCACGCCCACCGTGAGCGACGTGCGCGCGCCGAAGAGCACCCGGGCAAGTACGTCGCGACCCGACTCGTCGGTGCCGAAGGGATGCTCCATGCTCGGCCCCGCAAGGCGCTCCTCGATGCGAACCTCGTAGGGAGAATGGGCCGCAATCCAGGGCGCGAGAATCGCCCCCGCCACCACGACCGCGCCGAGCAGCGCGCCCGCGGCGGCGAAAGGACGTTTGAAGATTCTTCGAAGCACGCCGCCTCCCTCAAGAGACCTTGCGCAGCCGCGGGTCGAGCACGGCGTACGTCAGGTCCGTCGCCAGGTTTACGCAGATATAGACCAGGGCCATGAAGAGCACGATGCCCTGCACGGCCGGATAGTCGCGGAACTGGATGCTCTGGAAGAGGAGCCTTCCGACGCCCGGCCACGAGAAGATGGTTTCCGTTATGATGGCGCCCGTGAAGAGGTGCCCGAGCTGAAGGCCCATCAGGGTCACGGCCGGAAGGAGCGCGTTCCGGAGCGCGTGGCGGAGGAACACCGCCGCATGGGGAAGGCCCTTCGCGCGCGCCGTGCGGATGTAGTCGTCGGACAGCGCTTCGAGGAGCGAGGCGCGAAGCAGACGGCCGAGCACCGCCGCGAACGCGAGCCCAAGCGTCACGGCGGGAAGCACGAGATGAAGGAGCGTCCCCCGGCCCGAGACCGGGAAGAGGTCGAGGCGGAGGGAGAACGCGTAGAGGAGGAGCGGGCCCAGCCCGAACGTGGGGAAGGAAATGCATGCGAGAGAAAAGCCGAGCGTCGTGTAGTCGGCCGGGCCGCCGCGCCGGGCCGCCGAGAAGACTCCCATCGCGAACGCGAGCGCCACGGCGAAAAGAAAGCTCGCGCCCGCGAGCTCCGCCGTCGCCGGAAATTTCTCCCAGATGAGCGCCGCGACCGGCGCCTCGTACCGGAACGAGACCCCGAAGTCGCCGCGGAGCGTGCGCAGGAGGAATTTCCCGTACTGCGCCGCAAGCGGCTCGTCGAGGCCCAGCCGGGCCTCGAGCGCGGCGACGTCCTCGCCGCGCGCGCCCTCGCCGAGCATCAGGGCGGCGGGATTGCCCGGAATGAGATGGAGCAGAAAAAAGACGGCCGTCGCCGCGCCCCAGGCCGTGGGGACTGCGAGAAGCAGACGGCGCGCGACGTAGGCGGCCATCAGTCTTCCACGGTCACGAACGCATCGTGTCCCATGGCGAGGAGGCGCGCCTGGGCGCGGTAAGCCTCGTCCTCGCTTGAGTAGGGGCCCACGCGCACGCGCCACACGTCCTCGAACGCCGTGACGTAAACATTTCGAAAATGCGCCTCCAGCTCCCGGCGAAAACGCTCGGCGTTCTCGCGCAGCGAGAAAGCCCCCGCCTGCACGGTGTATCCGCTCCGGGCGCTCGGGGAAGAAGGAGACGGCGCGGGCGTTCGGCCCGAAATGACCTGCACGACGACGGGCGCCGTGCCCGAGACGATCATGTCGAGCTCCTTCGCCGCTGCGCGCGAAAGATCGATGATGCGCCCCTTTATGAACGGGCCGCGGTCGGTGATTCGCACCGTGGTCGAGCGCCCGTTCGTGCGGTTCGTCACGCGCACCATGGTCTGGAAAGGAAGCGTCCGATGGGCAGCGGTCATCTTGTGCATGTCGTAAATTTCCCCGCTCGCGGTCCTGCGCCCGTGGAACGGCTTGCCGTACCACGAGGCGATGCCTTCTTCCCGCCAGCCCTCGGAGACGGGAGCGGGAGAGGGAGGAGCCTTCCTAGGCGGCGGCTGGCTGACGCGCCAGACGCACCCCGCGCCGCCCACGACCGGCAGGAGGAGCGCGAAAAGGAAAGAAAAGGCGCTCGTCTTCATCACTTCAGCTTTTTCACGAGGACGCGGTACATGGTTTCCTCCTTCTCAAGCCCCAGGTAGCCCTGCCCGTGGGAGCGGCACCAGGCGGGCATGTCCTCCTCGATTCCGGCGTCGTCCGAAAGAATTTCCAGTATCTGTCCCACCTGCATCGCTTTCATCCGCTTGGCCGCCTTGATGATGGGCACGGGGCACAGAAACCCCAGCGTGTCGAGCGTGGCGTCCGGCTTCTCCGACGTCATACGCATAAGAATAGAGGAGGTTTTTCGCGGAATCAAAACCGGGCATCCGGCCGGGCTACTGAAAAAGCGGCAATAGCGCCTCGAGCAGCCGCGAGAGCCTGCCCTGTGCGGCCTCGGCCCGCCGGAGCACGTCCTCGTGCGCGAGCTTCTTTCTTGAGAGCCCTGCTGCGCGGTTCGTGATGACGAGGAAAAAGAGCGTCGGAAGTCCCAGGGCGCGGGCGAAGACGCTCTCGCACAGCCCCGACATGCACACGGCGTGGGCGCCCGCGCGCCCGAGGCGCCGGACCTCGGCGGGCGTCTCGTACGTGGGGCCGTGAGTGACGGCGAGCACGCCTTCCTTGAGGGGAATCTTCACGCTTCGCGCCGCCTCCTTCGCGCGGGCGCGGAGCGCGGGGGCGTAAGCCTCGCTCATGTCGAGAAAAGGCGGCCGGCGCTTTTCCATAGGAACGCTTGCGAGCGGGTCGCTCCCCGTGAAGTTGATATGGTCGCGCACCAGCGCAAGCGAGCCCGGTAGGAAACCCTTTCCGATGCCTCCCGCGGCGCTCGCCTGGATGAAGACGCTCGCGCCCAGAGCCTTGGCCAGCCGGACGGGCGCGGCCACCTCCGCCGGCGTGCGGCCCTCGTAGAGGTGGAAGCGGCCGCGGAAAACGACGACCGGCACGCCGTTGGCGTCGCCGCAGTCAAGGCGGCCCGCGTGTCCCTCGACACGGGCTGCGGGAAATCCCGCAAGCTTTTCGTATGGAACGGAGAACGCCCCATCGAGGCGGGAAAGCGCGCCGCTCATTCCCGAGCCCAGGAGAACGGCCGCGCGAGGCGCGGTCGCTCCCCGGCGGCGGGCGAGTTTTTTGCGCAGGAGCGTGACGGCGGAACCGAACGTGCGCCCCCGTGGCGCGAAGGCCGGGCGGGCGCTGCCGGGGGCGCTAGTCCTTTTTCTTTTCGCCACTCCCCTGGGTGGGAGAATTGAGGCGCGCCTTCAGGATGCGCCCCGGCTTGAAATAGGGAATTCGCTTCGCGGGAACGGAAACGCGCATCCCGGTGCGGGGGTTGCGTCCCAGGCGGGGACGGCGCCGTCGGGTGCCGAACGTGCCGAAGCCGCGGAGCTCGACGTGCTTCTCCTGGGAGAGGGCCTTCGCCAGCGTTTCCAGGAACGTGTCCACGATAATCTTGGCATGGCGCACCGAGAGCGTGGAGTTGCCCACAATCGCTTCGATTAAGTCGGACTTGGTCATTGGAGTCCTTCCTCAGCTTCCGCGCTTGGTGAAACGCCCCAGCGCCTTGCCAAACAGGTCGCCCAGCCGAAAGCGGCCTTCCGCGGCCGCTTCGGCCTCCTCCGGCGTCTCTTTTTTCTTCCGCCCTTCCTTTTCCGCTTCCGGAGGCGCCGCTTCAAGCTTCTTGTAGCTTAAGCCGATCTTCCGCTCCTCGCGGCTCATGCGGAGGATTCGCACATCGATCTCGTCTCCCACCCGCACGACTTCGGACGGCTTGTTGATGTGGTAATCGGCAAGCTCCGAGATGTGCGCCAAACCTTCCACCCCTTCCGCAAGCTCCACGAACGCGCCGAACTCGGCGAGGCGCGTGACCCGGCCCGTGACCATGTCGCCCACCTTGTGGGATTCAAAGAATTTGTCCCACGCGTTGGGCTCAAGCTGCTTGATGCCCAGGGAGATGCGTCCGTTGGCCGCGTCCATGCCCAGAACCACGGCCTCGACCTCCTGGCCCTTTTTGAGCGCCTGCGACGGGTGGCGAACGTTCTCGGTCCAGGAAATGTCCGAGACGTGGACCAACCCGTCGACCCCTTCCTCGAGCTCGACGAAAGCCCCGAACTCGACCAGGCTTTTAACCCGGCCCTTCACGCGCTCCCCGGGCTGGTGCTTGCGCTCAAATTCCTGCCAGGGATTGGGCTCGAGCTGGCGCAGGCCCAGAGAGAGGCGCCGCTTCTCGGGATCGTAGTCCAGAATCTGAACCTCCACCTTTTCGTTCTGCTTGAGAAGCTGGTTCGGATGGCGGATGCGCTTCGTCCACGACATCTCGGAAATGTGGATGAGTCCCTCGATACCGTTTTCGAGCTCCACGAACGCGCCGAAGTCCTTGAGGCTTACGACCTTGCCGGAAACGCGGCTCCCTTTGGGGTATTTTTCCTCGACGGTCTCCCAGGGATCGCGCGTCTTCTGCTTGTATCCCAAGGAGATTTTTCCCGTATTCTCGTCCAAATTCAACACCATGACCTCCACCTCCTGTCCCTGGGTGAAAAACTCGCTCGGGTGCACGACGTGCTTCCAGGCCATGTCGCTGATGTGGAGGAGGCCGTCCACGCCTCCGAGGTCCACGAAGGCGCCGTAATCGACGAGGTTCTTGATCGTGCCCTTGACGATTTTTCCGATCTCGAGCCGCTCGAAGAGCTCGCGGTGTATGCGCTCCTCCTCCGCCTCCAGGACGGCGCGGCGGGACACGACGACGTTGTCGCGGCGGCGACTCACTTTAATGACCTTGAGCTCCACCTCCTGGTCGATGTACTCGTTCATGTCCGCCGCCTTTTTGATGTCCACCAGCGAGCCGGGCAAGAATCCGCGCACCCCCAGGTCGACCAAAAAACCTCCACGGATGTTCTCCACGATGCGTCCCCGCACCGTCTTGCCCTCCTTCCATGCTTCCTCGATCTCCTCCCATACCTTGGCCTGGTAGGCTTTGCGATGGGAAAGTCGGATCGAGGCCCCCGTTTCCGCATCGGCCAGAACCTCGATGATGACGTCGACTTCGTCGCCCTCCTTGATGGTTACCTGTCCGCTTAGATCTTGGAACTCCTCAAGAGGCACCACGCCTTCGGATTTGTAGCCGATATCAACGAGCGCATCCTGACTTCGAATCGCCACCACGCGCCCCTTGCAAAGTGCTCCTATGTTAAAGTGGCTGGCGTCACTCGCGTAGCGTTCGAGCATCTCCGCGAAGTCCAGAGAGGTCTCGCTCGCTCGCCCCGCCGAAGCGGGGTCGGGTTTTTCCTTGGTTTGTGTTTCTTTGTCTTGTTCCTTGTTCTCCGTTAAATCCATTCAGCAATTCCTTTGGATGTCGATATTTTCCCTAGGAGGGAAGATATCTATCTTACACGGCTCTCCGGGTCATGTCAAACGCGGGCGCGTCGTTTTCCGTGCTCTTGACACGCCCTGCGCCTTCCGTTACCATCGACTGCATAAGAGGCACCCAACATGGCCGAACTTCGTCTGGAGGGCAATCTCGAGGAATCGAACCTCGCCAAACTCATGTACTCCATCTGCCGCACGGGCGAGACGGGCACGCTTTACCTTACGCGCGGCAAGGTCACCGCCTCCATCTACATCTCGAAGGGCCAGGTGACGTTCGCTTCGTCGAACGACGTCGACGACCGCTTGGGCGAGCTTCTTCTCCAACACGGCAAGCTCACCTACGCGCAGTCCGAAAAGGCCGCCAGCCACATTCGCCCCGGCAAGCGCCTTGGCACCGTCATCGTGGAGCTCGGCTACCTCAACGCCCAGGACCTCTACCACTACGTCATCGAGCAGGTCAAGGAAATTATTTTCAAGCTCTTCACCTGGACGGAGGGAAAGTACCGTTTCGAGATCGGGACGCTGCCCTCGAAGGAGGTCATCACGCTCAACATCGGCACCCCCGACTTGATTCTCGAAGGCATCAAGCGCATCACCCGATGGAGCCGCATAACAGAGGCCGTCGGCAAGCTGGACTCGGTCTACGAGCTCGCCCCCGGCTGTGAGGAGCGCCTCAAGGGCGTCGCGCTCACGAAGGGCGAGCTCCAGCTCCTCGAGTCGGTCAAGTCGTGCCGTATGCTGGGGAAAATCCTGGAAAACACGAAATTCTCCGATTTCGAAGCTTGCAGACTCCTCTGGTCCTACCAAATTATGGGCCTCGTCAACCACCGCGACGCCATGGAGGCGGAGGTGAGCGAGCTCCTGGGCGAGGCCCTCGCGGAGCCCAAAGAGACGGAGGACCTGACGGTAGCTATCCCCACCAAGCTGGATGACGAGGAGGAAACGGCCCCTGAAGAAGCAGTCTCTGAAGAGGCAGCCTCTGAAGAAGAAGTAGAAGTAGAAGTAGCGATGGAGGAGGACGAGGAAGTCCCGGACAAAATTGAACTTGTGGACGATCCCAAAAAGATTCGGGACGAGCTCCTGAAGAGCGTGGGAGAGCCCGCGGAGCCTGACCAGGATTCCGATGCGGTGGACCTCGACGCCATAGAGGCAAGCATTGACGCCAAGCCTGCGGCCGAGCCCGATTTTCCCACGGGCGCCCTCGAGAAGGCCGTCGAGCGCTTCAACGAAAAACACGCGTTTCTTCACTCCGTCCTGAAGTCCGAGCTGGGAGACGGCGTCGCCCAATTCTTGGACGATTCGCTCGGGCAGCTCGGCCGGGAGCACCATCCCCTTTTCGAGAGCGCCCGCCCGGACGACTCCGGCGCTTTTCCCAAAGACGTTCTGGTCCAGAACATCAAGAGCCACTCCCTCCGGGGCTACAAGGATGGGCTCGAGGCCCTGGTCGCGGCCGAGCTGGAGGCGGCCAAAAAAGTCTTTAAAAACCCGGCACGCATGATGGTCGTCCAGCGGGGGCTGAAGCGCATCGAAGAGAAGGAAGAAGGATAAAAAGGTCGATAGTCGATGGTCCTTTTTTGACCCTCGACCGTTGACCGTCGACTGTCGACCGTTCCATGACCATCCGCAGAACGCTTGAGGCCGTCGAGGAGCGGACGCTCCATCCGCGCGCGGCGCGCAGCGCCTCGGCCCGCCGCGCCCGCCGCGAAGCCTCCTGCTCCATTCGGACGGCCTTCCAGCGCGACCGCGACCGGATCCTCCACACGAAGGCCTTCCGCCGCCTCATGCACAAAACGCAGGTGTTCCTCTCCCCCGAGGGCGACCATTACCGCACGCGCATGACCCACACGCTCGAAGTGGCCCAGATCGCCCGCACCATCGCGCGCGCCCTGCGCCTCAACGAGGACTTGGCCGAAGCCGTCGCCCTTGCCCATGACCTCGGGCACCCGCCCTTCGGCCACGCCGGCGAAAAGGTGCTCAACCGCCTTGTCAAAACGTACTCCCCCGACACCGCGGATATGCGGAAGGGCTTCCGCCATGATGTCCAAAGCCTGCGCGTGGTCGAACGCCTGGAAAACGAGGGGCGTGGCCTGAACCTGACGCTCGAGGTCAAGAACGGCATCGTCAAGCACTCGAAGGGCAAGAGCGGGAAGATCCTGAAGGAGCGCGCCATGACGCTCGAGGCCGAGATCGTGCGCGCCGCCGACATCATCGCCTACGTCAACCACGACACCGACGACGCCGTCCGCGCGGGCTTTCTGCGCCCCGGCGACATCCCCAAAAAATACCGCAAGCTCCTCGGCGACACGGTCTCCGCGCGCCTGCGGAACGTCGTCACCGACATCGTTCGCGAATCGCACGCCGCCGATCTTGCGAGCATCCGGATGCGCGACGAAACGCTGGAGGCCGTCACGGGAATGCGGGCCTTTCTCTTCGAGCGCGTCTACGAGCACCCCCGCCTGGCGCGGGATTTCGAGAAGACGGAGCACATCCTGGAGGCGCTTTACGAGCATGCCCTCAAGAATCCCAAAAAGTACACGGCGCCCTACCCCCGAGGTGATTCCGCGGCGCGCCGCACGCTCGATTTCGTGGCCGGCATGACCGACCGCTACGCCCTACACCTTTACGAAGAGCTCTTCATGCCGCGCGGCTGGAAGCTGTGAGCGGAAAATAAAGGCAGCCCTGGCTGGTTCGCCCCGCGAGGACAGAGCCCCTGTGCGGCGTCCCGCAGGACAAGTTTCGAGCTACGTCGCCGTGGGCTGAGGCTCCATGCCCCGCCGGGGCTGGCTGGCCTTGTGAATCCGCCAGACCTGCCCCAGTGCCTGGCACATGACCAACATGGACCAAAACGACGTGAAGATGATGCCGACGACGAGCAGGAGGAAGCCCAGGTTGCTCGCCAGGCTGGCCACGATCGCGATAACGTAGTAGAGAATGTAGTTGCCCAGGTTTTCGCGGATGAAGGGGAGAATTTTTTTGAAATCGAAGGCGTCGCCGAACTGCTCGCTATCGAAGTAATGCGCGAGCCCCGCCGGCAGGAGAAAAACGGTCAGGAAAAGGAGCATCGGGGCCAGGCAGCATCCAATCCCGGGAACGGCCAGCACGAGCGCCCACGGCAGGTTGTAAAGGAAGATTATGATGAACACGATGATCCCGTCGATGAAGTTTTCCCCGGGCTCCCAGTCGGGCAGGCCGGCTTTCTCGTTCTCGGCATGGAGCTGGAAGACTTTCTTGCAGTAGCCCAGAATGACGAACAACCCGAGGACGATGAGCGCGAGCAGAGAGAAGGCGCCCCCGATGAGAATTTTCTTGACCCACTCCTTGTCCTCGAAGGCGAAGGAGAACGCTCTGCCGAAGTCTACGGACTGCGTGGTGTCTGCCATAAGAAAGCCCTGCCGGAACAGGGGGAAAGTGTAGCCCATGAGAAGCGCCGGAATCAAGGAATCCGGCTCCGGCCCCGGGGAGGCATGGCGCGGCGTTTGTTGACTCGCCGCCCATGCTTTGTATCATGGCGTTTCAAACCCCCGCCCTGTCAAACGGGGCGGAGCGGAACGGAAAACGCATGGACGATCTTGCTTCCCTAATGGCGCTTCACTCGGTCGAGGGCGTGGGCGACACGTTCCTTCGGCGGCTTCTCGACGAGTTCGAGACCCCGAAGGCCGTGTTCCGCGCCTCGGTAAAGGAACTTCTTCGCGTGGAGCGCCTGCCGGAGAAGACCGCCCGGGCCGTCCGAAGCGGGCGCGGCGAAGCCGAGCGCGAGGCCGAGCGCCGCGTGGCCGCGGCCAAGAAAGCCGGGGCGCGGATCCTCGCGTGGCATGAAGAGAGCTATCCCCGCCTCTTGAAGGAAATGGACGATTTTCCCAGTTTCCTCTACGTGCGCGGAGACGCCGATGTGCTCGCGCAGGAGCGCGCCATGGCCGTCGTGGGAACGCGCCGGGCGACGAGCTACGGCAAGAAGATGGCGCACGACGTCGCATTCGAGCTCGCGCGGCGCGGCGTCTCTATCGTGAGCGGCCTCGCGCGCGGCGTCGACTCGGCGGCGCACCGGGCGGCGCTGGAGGCGGAGGGCGGCACGACCGTCGCCGTCCTGGGCTGCGGCATCGACCGGGCGTACCCTCCCGAGAACCGGGACCTGATGACGGAGATTACGAAGCGCGGCGCCGTGGTTACGGAATTTCCCCCGGGCGCGCCCCCGGAGTCGACACATTTTCCCAAGCGCAACCGCATCATCGCGGGCCTCGGGCAGGGCGTGCTCGTCGTCGAGGCGCCCAGGCGCAGCGGCGCCCTGATTACGGCCAAGTGGGCCGAGGAGTACAACCGCTCCGTTTTCGCCGTTCCGGGCCCCGCCACGTCCCCGGCGAGCCAGGGCTGCAACCTCCTTCTTAAAAAGGGAGCCGTCCTGGTAGAGACGTGGGAGGACATCGCCGCCGATCTGCCGGTGCTCGGACTCGAGGCGGGCGAGGAAAGAAAAGACGGGGCGGCGCCCAAGGTCGAGTTCACGGTCTCCGAGGAAGAAGCCATCTACGAATACCTTTCTCCCGCCGACCCCGTGCACATCGACAGCCTCGCCCTCAAGACCGGCTTCAGCATCAGCACCCTCCTGACGCACCTTCTCTCGATGGAGATACGCGACGTCGTGGAGCAGCTTCCGGGGAAGCTGTTTCTGAGGAAGGCCTAAAAGAAGATGGCCCCGAAAAAATCCCTCGTCGTGGTCGAATCGCCCGCCAAGGCGCGCACGATCAACCGCTACCTCGGCAAGGGCTTCGTGGTAAAAGCCTCGATGGGCCACGTGCGCGACCTGCCCAAGCGCGAGCTCGGGGTGGACGTCGAGAAGGGGTTCAAGCCCAGTTACGTTCTCATCAAGGACCGCAAGGACGTCATCGCCCAGCTGAAGAAGGCCGCCGCGAACGCCGACGCCGTCTACCTCGCGACCGACCCCGACCGCGAGGGCGAGGCCATCGGCTGGCACGTGGCCGAGGTGCTCAAAAACGGAAAAAAATTCTACCGCGTGTCGTTTCAGGAAATCACGCGAAACGCCGTAACTCATGCCTTCAAACACCCCCAGAAGCTCGACCACCACAAGATCGAAGCGCAGCAGGCGCGCCGCATTCTCGACCGCCTCGTCGGGTACAAGATAAGCCCGCTTCTTTGGAGAAAAGTGCGGCGCGGCCTGAGCGCCGGCCGCGTCCAGAGCGTCGCGCTCCGGATGATAGTGGAGCGCGAGCGCGAGATAGAGGCCTTCAAGGTCGAGGAGTACTGGACCATCCACGCCGCGCTCGAAGCCAAGCCCGGCGAGACGTTCGAGGCGCAGGCGCACCGCTTCCGCGGCGAAAAACTCAAGATTGCAAATGAGGCGCAGGCTCGGGACGCGGCGGCGGCGATTCGCAGGGAAACCATACGGGTCGAGGAGGTCAAATCGCGCGAGCGCCGCACCGTCCCGTCGCCGCCGTTCATCACGAGCACGCTGCAGCAGGAAGCCGCGAAGCGCCTCCGCCTTCCCGTGCGAAGGACGATGAGCGTCGCCCAGCGCCTCTACGAGGGCGTCGAGCTTCCGGACGAGGGCGGCGTCGGCCTCATCACCTACATGCGCACCGACTCGCCGCGGGTCTCGGAAGGGGCGCTCCAGGGCGTGCGCTCCTTCATCGAGGAGCGGTACGGAAAGCAGTACGTCTCCCGGGCGCCGCGCCGTTACAAGGCGCGCCGCGCGGCGCAGGAAGGGCACGAGGCCATTCGCCCGACCGACGTCCGCCGCACGCCGCAGAGCCTCAAGGCGCACCTCAAGGCGGATGACTACCGCCTCTACCGCCTCGTCTGGGAACGGTTCGTCGCCTCGCAGATGGCCGCGGCGCGCTACGACGCGACGAAGGCGTCCATCTCCGCGGGCGACTACCTGCTGCGCGCCGAGGGCTCCGTCCTCCGCTTCGACGGTTTCATGAAGGTCCATCCGCCCGTGAAGGAAAAGGACGACTTCGTCCTGCCGCCGCTCGAGCGGGGGCAGACGCTTGCGCTCAAGGATATTACGCCGAAGCAGCACTTCACCCAGCCTCCGCCGCGCTACACCGAGGCGACCCTCGTCAAGGCGCTCGAAGCAAACGGCATCGGCCGCCCCTCGACGTACGCCGCCATTATCACGACGATTCAGGGCCGCGACTACGTCGGGCGCGAGGAGGGCAAGTTCAAGCCGACGGAGCTCGGCTGCCTCGTCACGGACAAGCTCCTCGGGCAGTTCACCGACCTCATGGACGTCGGCTACACGGCCCGCATGGAGGAGGAGCTGGACAAGATCGAGGACGGGGACCTCGACTGGGTGGAGCTGCTCGAGGGGTTTTACAAGAAATTCTCCCGCGACCTCGCCAAGGCCGAGAAGGGCATGACGAAGGCGGTCGAGGAGACCGACGAGGTGTGCGAGACGTGCGGCGCGAAGATGCTCATCCGCTTCGGGCGCTTCGGGAAGTTCCTCTCCTGCTCCGCCTATCCCGAGTGCAAGAACACGAAGGAGCTGCCCGGCGCCGAGGGGGAGGACGAAGCCCCCGCCTCCGAGGAAACGCCCACCTGCCAGAACTGCGGCAAGGCGATGAAGCTCCGGAGCGGGCGCTATGGGAAATTCTACGCCTGCACGGGCTATCCGGAATGCAAGACGACCGTGCCGCTCGCCGGGGCGGGCCGCCCGGCCGCGCCTCCGAAGGAGCTCGACGAGGCGTGCCCGAAGTGCGGCAAGAAGCTCGTCGAGCGCATGGGGCGCTTCGGCGGGTTCGTCTCGTGCAGCGGCTACCCCAAGTGCAAGTACATAAAGCCCAAGACGGTGGGCGTCCCCTGTCCGGAGGAGGGCTGCGGCGGGGAGCTCGCCGAGCGCACCTCGAAGCGCGGCCCCTTCTACAGCTGCACGAACTACCCGAAGTGCAGGTTCATCGTGAACTACCGCCCCGTCCCCGAGGTTTGTCCCAAGTGCTCCGCGCCGTTTCTCCTGACCAAGGAGACCAAGAAGGAGGGCAAGGTGAAGTTCTGCGGGGAGAAGAAGTGCAAGTATAAGAAGAAATTGAAGTGAGCCGCTCCGCGAGAGGGCGGGGCAGGGGCCGCTTCGCACGTTTTCCGCTTCCCGTAGTAACATGGTCAGGCAATGAACGCGGAGTTTCTCGCCACCGGGTCCGAGCTTCTCGGGCCCCGCAAGACGGAGAGCAATTCGCTTTTCCTGGCCGGGCGCCTACGCAGGCTGGGTATCTCGCTCACGCGCAAGGCCGTGGTGGGCGACGACCGCAAGGCAATCGCGCGGGCCGTCGCGGAGAGCGTGCGCCGCATGAACGCCGCCTCTTCCTCAAGCGGCGGGCGCCTTCTCGTCGTGTGCGGGGGGCTGGGGCCGACGCGGGACGACGTGACGGTGGAGGCCGCGGCGCGCGCTTTGAGGAAAAAACTCGTGCTCAGCCGCAAGGCGCTCGCGTGGATCGAGAAGAAGGTGGTGAAGACCCGGAGGGGGGCGCCGAACCTGAGAAAGCAGGCGTTCGCGCCACGGGGGTTCGAGGTACTGCGAAACCCCTACGGCACGGCGCCCGGGCTCTGGGGCCGCGCGGGCAGGGTCGTGGTGGTGCTGCTCCCCGGAGTCCCCTGCGAGTTCCGCGCCCTCTGCACCCGCGAGGTCGAGCCGCGCCTGCGCCGCCTCTTTCCAAAGGGAAAACGCGCGCCCGAGAAGACGCTCCACGTGGCCGGGATGCTCGAGGCGGACATGGACGCGATGCTGGAAAAGATTCCGGTCGAGCCGGAGGTGAGGGTGGGGGACACGGCACACAGCGGAACCATCTCCGTTCACCTTGAGGCGGAGGCCGCGACGGAGCGCGAGGCCAGGGCGGCCCTGCGCCGCCAGGCGCGGCGCTACCGCGGGGCGCTCGGGAGCGCCGTCTTCGGCGAGGACGGCGACACGCTAGAGGGAATCGTCGGAAAACTCTGCAAGAAGCGGAAGGTGACGCTCGCCGTGGCCGAGTCCTGCACCGGGGGCCTTCTTTCCGAGCGCATAACGTCCGTCGCGGGCAGCTCCGCGTACTTCCTCGGGGGCGTCGTGGCCTACACGGGGAGGGAGAAGGAACGCCTCCTTGGCGTGGCGAAAAAAACTCTGCGCGACCACGGCTCCGTGAGCGAGCCCACGGCGCGCGCCATGGCGCGGGGGGCGCGGCGGCGCTTCGGCGCCGACTACGCGCTCTCGGCGACGGGCATAGCCGGGCCGGGGGGCGGCACTCGAAAAAAACCTCGCGGGACGGTCTGCATGGCGATAGCCTGGAAGGGAGGCGTCCGCTCGTGGACGTCGCGCTTTCCGGGCGACCGCGCCGCCGTCAGGAGCCGCACCGCGGCCTTGTGCCT
This sequence comes from Acidobacteriota bacterium, assembly GCA_020349885.1. Taxonomy (NCBI): domain Bacteria; kingdom Pseudomonadati; phylum Acidobacteriota; species Acidobacteriota bacterium. The sequence continues at coordinate 1,870,513 of CP070701.1, read as the reverse complement.
GAACGCCCTCCGCCTCGCCCTGGAGCGCCGCCGAGGGTAGTGTTTTCACAACGGTCTTGAGCAAGAGGGAATGCTTGTCCGGGGCGGAGGCGAGGGATAGAATGAGGAAGTTATGACCTCCCGCAGAAAAAAGAAAAGAACCCGCCCGCCCGGCGGAAGCACGCAATGCGGAAGACGCAAGAGAAGAAAAGATGGGTGTGGAGGAAATGGTGATCCAGGTGAATTGAATAGTCTCTCGCGTATTGTCAACCATTATATTCGCCGCTGGCAAAAGCCTGCGGAAGAAGAGCTCCGCCATTTTTCCAGCCAACCCACGCTGGAAAAAGCAATTGAATTAGCCGCCCTTGCCAGGGGGCCGAATGGTGAGAAGCTGTTTCACCAATGGAGAATTCCGGTTTCGGTACTCAAGAAAAGCCATCAATGCCTTAGTGCGGCGATTCAGGAAATAAGAAGCGCTCGACCTTTTGAAGAATTGCATGAACTGATTTTAAAAAAGATCGGCTCTATAGACGGAATAGGGGAGCTTGCGGTCTACGATACGGCGCTTCGCATCGGGGCGAAACTCAGACTGGAGCCTTCGGAGGTTTTCCTGCATGCAGGAGTCCGCGACGGCGCGAGAAACCTTGGTCTGGACGTATCGAAAGAGACAATCAGAATGTGCGAGCTTCCACCCCCTTT
>CP070701.1:1825588-1869735 GCA_020349885.1 Acidobacteriota bacterium | reverse complement strand
GGTGGCCCTGGTGTGCCAACGTTATCTTCACTATGTTATGCATTGGCTGGATGTTTTGGTGCTATAAAGACAGCACTTCCAAAATATGAAGTCACCACCAGCCCCCTATAATATTCTTGATCTCTTGCTCTCCCTTTAGGTTTTCGCCGCTTTAGAATTTCGCGCGCCCCGGCCTTGTCTGTTGCATAAAGGCCACACTTTATCTCACCTTTTCGGGGTAGAATATCGCACCCCCCCACACAAGTCGGCCAAAATCCTTGACAAATCCCTCCGGCGGCATACATGGGGAAGTATGTTCAATGCAATATGTCAAATGCTGAATGCGCCGGAGCCCTCTGTAGGGCTGGGACTGTGTCCCCGCCTCTGCGTGGTCACAGACCGCGCCCTACAAGCACCGGAACCGTGGAGAGAAACCCCAGGGGGGACACCCCCCCCTTATCAATTTACAAAACGAACCCAAGCAAGTGCGCAAAAATAAAGGATTTCTTCAGGTTCGTTCTCCAAAACGAACCCGGGAACCCGGGAATTCATTAACCGCGCATGAACAAAGGATTTCTTCGAGTTCGTTTTCAAAAACGAACTCCCCACGCTCCGCCGGAAGACAAGATTTCAGACGGCGAAGGCTTCCCTCTTTCCCGCGCATCGGGTATACTGGGCGGCGGGTTTACGCACGATTAATCCAGTTGAATCGAAATTTCCAGTCCTAATGAGGCAAAGAACCGCTCCATGAAAATCTACGAAACGGAAAGTATTCGCAACGTGGCGGTCGTCGGTCACGGCGATTCGGGAAAAACGTCGCTCGTCTCGGCGCTCCTCTACCGCGCCGGCGCCGTGGCGCACCTTGGGAAAATCACCCAGAAGAACACCGTCACCGACTACGGCGAGGAAGAGAAGGAGCGCGGCATCACGCTCTCGTCCGCCGTCGCCTACGGGGAGTGGCAGGACACGAAAGTAAACATCCTCGACACGCCGGGCTATTCGAATTTCATCCCCGACGCCAGGGCCGCCATGCGCGTCGCCGACAGCTGCCTGATGGTAATCTCCGGCGTGGACGGCGTGCAAGTCCAGACCGAGTGCCTCTGGGACTGGGCCGTGCAGTTCGAGCTTCCGGTTCTTTTTGTCGTCAACCTCCTCGACCGCGACCGCGCCGGCTTCTCCATGACGATCGAGAGCCTTCAAAAGGCATTCGGTAAAAACGTCGTGCCGCTCGTGCAGCCCCTGGGAGAGGGCGAGGCCTTTCGCGGCTACATCGATCTGCTTGAGGGCAAGGCGTTGGAGTACCCCAAGGGCGAGACGGGCAAGGCCAAGGCCGGCGGCATCCCGGAGGACGGGAAGGCCGTGTTCGAGGAAAAGCGCAAGGAGCTCGTCGAGAAAATAGCCGAGCTCGACGACGCCCTGATGGAAAAATACCTCGACACGGGCGATCTGAGCAAGGAGGAAATTTTGACCGGGCTCAAGAAGGAGTTCGCCGCGCGGCAGATTTTCCCCGTCCTCTGCGCCTCCGCGGTGCGCAACATCGGCTCGGCCAAGATTCTGGACTGCCTCGTGCAACTCAGCCCCTCTCCGCTCGGAAGGGGAAAGGTCAGGGCCAAACGAGACGGGAAAGAAACCGAGGTTTCGCCCTCCGACCCCTTCTCGGCGTTCGTCTTCAAGACCATTGCCGACCCGTACGCGGGCAAGATCAACCTTTTCCGCGTCTATTCGGGCAAGGCCCAGGCCGACGCGCAGGCGCTCAATACCCTGAAGGAAGAACGGGAGAGGCTGGGGGCGCTCTTTTTGATGCAGGGCAAGGAGCATTTCGCCATTCCCGAGGTGCAGACGGGTGACATCGCGGCCGTCGCCAAGCTGAAGACGGTGGGCACGGGCGACACCTTGGCCGACCCGGCCTTTCCCGTCGCGTATGATTCCGTGGTTTTTCCCGAGCCCATCCTTGCGTTTGCCGTCGAGCCCAAAAGCCGCGCCGACGAAGGCAAGCTCTCCACGACGCTCAAGCGCCTCGCCGAGGCCGACCCGACCCTCCGCGTGCAGCGCGATCCCCAGACGAACGATCTCCTGCTCGCCGGCACGGGCCAGCAGCACATCGAGGTGGCCATCTCCATGATGAAGCGCCTCGCCAACCTCGAAATCATTCTCCACCCGCCGAAAGTGCCCTACCAGGAAACCATCAAGCGCAAGAGCGAGGCCAAGTACCGCCACAAGAAGCAGACCGGCGGGCGCGGCCAGTTCGCCCAGTGCGAGATTCGGCTCGAGCCCCTGCCGCGCGGCACGGGCTTCGAGTTCGAGGACAAGATTTTCGGGGGCTCCATCCCCCAGAATTTCCGCCCCGCCGTCCAGAAGGGCGTCGAGGAGGCCGCTCGGAAAGGCTTCCTCGCGGGCTATCCCGTGAAGGACTTCCGCGTGGTCCTGTTCGACGGGCAGTTCCACGAGGTCGATTCCTCGGAGATAGCCTTTAAAATCGCCGGTGCGAAGGCATGGAAAGCGGCGATGGAAAAGGCGAGCGCAGTGCTCCTTGAGCCCATCATGAACATCGAGATTACGGTGCCCGAGGAATCGGTGGGCGACGTCATGGGAGATTTGAACGGCCGCCGCGGGCGCGTGCAGGGGATGGACTCCCGCGGGACGAGTCAGAGCATCCGTGCTCAGGTGCCCATGAACGAGATACTCAACTACGCCGGGGCCCTGAAGAGTATCACGGGCGACCGCGGCCTTTTCAGCATGGAGTTCTCACACTACGAGGAAGTGCCGGGGAACGTCGCCGAGAAGATTATCGAGCAGGCGAAAAAGGGCGAGAAGAAGAAGGAGGAGGAAGAGTAGCAGGGTCCGGCGCGGCCGTCCGCTATTCCCAGTAGAGGGTGAGTTCGAATTTCAGGCGCGAGAGATACGCGCGAAGCGTTCGCGTCTCGTTCTTTCGAACCTCCGTTTCCATCGTGGTTTCGCTGTATCTTTTCCCGCCCTCGATGCGTACGCGGATGCTGTGTTTTCCGGGCTTGACTTTGAAATCTTCGGCCACCACGGAGCGCTGCGGAACGCCGAATTTCTTGGAGCCCTCGAAGGACTTGCGGAAGACGAGATCACCGTCGATATACAGCGCCAGCTCTCCATCGCTCAAGTAATGCACGAGCTCGAAGCGCACGGTCTCGCTTTTGCCCACGCCCAGGGAAAACCATCCGTCCGCCGCGGACTTCTTTTTCTCCGCGAGAGGCTTCTTCGCCGGCGGCGCTTCTTCGGCCCGGGACGCCATTCCTTCGTCGGTCGAGGAAACGGCTTGGACAACCTTCTGTGCTCCCTTCCACGTGAGGTAGCCGGCAGCGCCGAAAAGGGCAAGCCCCGCGAGCAAGGCGGCCCCCCATGGAAGCATGCGCAGGAGGCGGCGCTTCACGACACCTGCTTGGGCTTTACGCTTCGATGGTTTCCGGGAAGGTTTCTTGGAAGACGGGCTTGCCAGGAGGGCTTGGCGGGCCTTGGAAGCCTTTGCAAACCGCTTCTTGGGATTCTTTTCCAGAAGGCGCGTCACAGTGCTGGACAGCGCTTCCGGAACATCCGGTGCGGTCGCATGAAGCGGCGGGGGCTCGTCGTAGCAGATCGCGTGCGCGATGGAGGGAATGTTTTCTCCCTCGAAAGGCTTCCGGCCCGAAAGCATCTCGTACAGAATGACCCCCGCGGCAAACAGGTCGGCGCGGCCGTCCGTGGGCTTTCCGAGAATCTGCTCCGGCGCCATGTAGTAGGGCGTGCCGAGGATTTCTCCCGTCTGCGTAAGGTGCGACGCCTCGGGGCGCGCGATACCGAAGTCGGCAAGCTTGAGCGTCCCCTTCGAGGAAAAGAGCAGATTTTCGGGCTTCACGTCGCGGTGGACGATCCCATGCTCGTGGGCGTGCTCCAACGCCTCGAGAAGCGATGCGGCATAGGAGGCGGCCTCCTCGGCGGGCATGGGCTTTCCTTTCTTCATCCTGTCCCGCAGGCTCCCGCCGGGGAGGTGCTCCATCGAAAGGAAGTTCGCACCCGTTGCGGTGTCCTTTCCCATGTCGTAGAGGGTGACGATGTGCGGATGCGAAAGCTTACCAGCGGCTTGGGCCTCGCGGAAGAAACGAGCGCGGTGCTCCTCCGATGCAAGCAGCTCCGGCCGGATGACCTTAAGGGCCACGGTGCGCCCGATCACCGGGTCGCGTGCCTCGAAAACGCCGCCCATCGCGCCTTCACCAAGGAGACGCATCACCTTGTAACGCCCGAACTTCTTTCCCTCAAAGCCCATGGGAAAAGGATAGCAGAAAAAAAAGGTGGTTCAACGCGGCGCGGGGAACCGCTACGCGCTTGCCGCCGTTTCTTCGCCCGGTTCTTTCCCAGCCTTGGTGGACAAGCCAGCCAGCTGTCTTTCCAGGAAACACGTTGAGAGGTTGCCTTTCTGGAACTCCGCGTCGTCCACAATGCGCTGGTGGAGCGGGATGTTCGTCTCGATGCCCTCGATGACGAAGACCTCGAGCGAGCGGCGCATCCGCTGGACCGCCTCCTCGCGGTCGCGGCCGTGGGTGATGAGCTTGGCAATCATCGAATCGTAGTAGGACGAAACGACACACGAGGCGTAAGCGGCGGTGTCCACGCGCACGCCCGGGCCACCCGGCGGATGAAAGACGCTGATAGTACCGGGCGAGGGCGTGAAGGTTTCCGGGTGCTCGGCGTTGATGCGGCACTCGATCGCATGGCCGTACGGCGAGAACGGCTGGGGAAAAGGAGACATCGGCTCGCCCGCCGCGATGCGGATTTGCTCTTTGATAAGGTCCATGCCCGTAATGAACTCCGTCACGGGATGCTCCACCTGGATGCGCGTGTTCATCTCCATGAAGTAGAACGAGCCATCCTCATCGAGGAGGAACTCGACCGTGCCGGCGTTTTCGTAGCCCACTGCGCGCGCGATCGCAATGGCGCGCTCGCCGAGCTCCTCGCGAAGCCGGTCGTCCACCGCGGGCGAAGGCGCCTCCTCGACGAGCTTCTGGTGTTTTCTCTGAATCGAGCACTCGCGCTCACCGAGCTGAACCACAGTACCGTGGGAATCGGAAAGTATCTGCACCTCGATGTGGCGCGGCGCATCGAAATACTTTTCCAGGTAGATGCGCCCGTCGTCGAAGGCCGCCTTCGCCTCCGAAGCGGCCACGCTGAAGGCGTTTTCCATTTCCGCGGCCTCGCGCACGACGCGCATGCCCCGGCCGCCGCCTCCGGCTACGGCCTTCAAAATCACGGGGTAACCCAGGTTGCTCGCGAGGCTGCGCGCCTTCTTGTGGGTTTTAACGGGGCCGTCGCTTCCCGGAATGACGGGGATACCCAGCTTTTTAACCTGCTCACGCGCCGCGGCCTTGTCGCCCATCAGGCGTATGAGCTCGGGCGTCGGGCCGATGAATTTTACGCCGCAGTCGGAGCAAATTTCTGCGAAGCGGGCGTTCTCGGACAGGAAGCCGTAGCCGGGGTGTATCGCCTCGGCCCCCGAAACTTCGGCGGCCGACAGGATGGACGTGATGTTAAGATAGCTCGACGCGCTCGGGGCCGGCCCGATGCAGATGTTCTCGTCCGCGAAGCTCGAGTGCAGGGAGTCGCGGTCGGCCTCGGAGCGAACGGCGACCGTCCGGATGCCGAGCTCCTTGCAGGCCCAGAGGACTCGCAGCGCGATTTCGCCGCGATTGGCCACTAGGATTTTCTTGAACATGGAATCGGCTCGGGCTATGGGCTACGCCGTCTTGATGCTGAAGAGCACTTCTCCAAACTCGACTGGCTCGCCGTCCTTGACGTGGATGGCCGTCACCTCGCCGGCGTGGGACGCGGAGATTTCGTTCATCACCTTCATGGCCTCCACGACGCAAAGCGTCTGCCCTTTTTCGACGCGGCTTCCCACCTCGACGAAGGCCTCCGCCTTGGGATTGGGACGGCGGTAGAAGGTTCCCACGAGGGGGGAGGTCACTTTGGCGAGGTTTGCATCCTCGGCCCCCGCCGGCGGTTTGGGGGCGGACGTGGAAGGCGGCGCAGGGGCTTCTTCGCTCGGGCCGGAAATGACCTCGGGAGGCTCACCCGCGCCGCGCCGGCGCACCCTGAGGTGCATCCCGTTTTTGTTCATTTCGAAGTCGGAAATGTCACGCTCGATGAGCCACGAAACAAGCTCTTGGATTTCCTTGGCGTCCATCGGCTCTCTTGTCTGCGGTCAGGCGATTCCGACGCGTTCAAGATACTCGCCCGTCCGGGTGTCGATCTTGATAACGTCGCCTTGGTTGATGAAGAGGGGAATCTTTACGGTCGCGCCCGTCTCGAGCGTCGCGGCCTTCGTGACGTTTGTCGCGGTGTCGCCGCGTACCCCCGGCTCGGTGCGCGTCACCTCGAGCTCCATGAACAACGGAAGCGCCACGCTCACGGGACGCCCTTCGTAGTAGAGGGCGTCGACCTCCGTGTTTTCCTTGAGAAAGTCCACCGCGCTGCCCAACTGCTCGCCGTCAAACGAAGTCTGCTCATACGTCTGCGCGTCCATGAACACGAACTCGTCGCCCTTGCGGTAAAGAAACTGCATCTTGCGCGTCATGATGTCGGCCACCTCGAGCTTGTCGCCGGAATGAAAGGTCCTGTCGAGTACCCGCTGCGTAAGAAGGTTTCGGACCTTGGTCTGAATGACCGCCCGTCGGTTGGCGATCTTGACGTGCTGGGAGGAGAGCACCTCGAAAGGCGCCCCATCTAGCACGACCTTCACTCCGACGCGTATGTCGTTACCCGAGATTACGTCCATAGATGATTTTCCGCTCCCCCCCAACCCGCTATGATACCACGTTTTTTCGGGAAGGCCAAAAGCGCGCAGGGGAGCCGGGCAGCCGAAAGCCATCCCGGTTTCTATCAGGAGGGGCATAAAGATCAGATGTTGTGTCTTGACTCAAAAGAGTTTTTTCTGCTAAACTCCACCTCTACGCTTTTGCCAAGAAAAAACGACAAACGAATGGAGGCAGCTATGGAAGTAAGCCGCATCTTAATTAACGGCGAGTGGGTTTCTTCATCTTCGAAGAAAATTATTGACGTTCAGAATCCCGCCACCTTGGAGATTGTGGGACGCGTTCCCGCCTGTAACGAGGCCGATGTCAACGCTGCGGTCGCGGCGGCCAAGAAAGCTCAGATCGATTGGAACAAGACGCCCGGCCTGGAAAAGGCGCAACAACTGCATGAAGTAGCCAGCCGCATCCGGGACATGGAAGAGGAGCTTGCCACCTCGATTACCAAAGAGACGGGAAAGCCGCTCTGCGAATCGGTCGAGAGCATCGAAAATGTGGCTGGATGCTTCGACTACTACGCCGAAGTGGGCCGCTCCGAACGGGGCCATACCTTTCCTCCCGTGTCCCGGCACCAAGTCAACTTTACCATCAAAGAGCCTTACGGGGTGGTCGCCGCCATCGTGCCGTTTAATTTTCCTCTTCTTCTCATGGCATGGAAGGTGGCGCCGGCCCTCGCGGCGGGAAACACGGTTGTTTGCAAACCCTCGTACCTCAACCCTACGAGTAATCTTATAATGGCGCGAGCCTACGAGGACCTGCCTCCCGGTGTCATGAACGTCATCACGGGAACGGGGGGAACGGTCGGGGGACAGCTTATCCGGCACCCGGACGTGAATTTGATCGCCTTCACCGGTTCCACCGAGGCCGGACGGCGCATCGCTTCGGAGGCGGGCACTCAGTTGAAGGAGGTCAACCTGGAGCTGGGCGGCATTGACCCGCTGATCGTATTCGAGGACGCGGACATCGACATCGCCGTTCGCGGTGCTACCTATGCAAGGCTTTTGAACGCGGGTCAGGTCTGCACGTCCTCGAAACGCATCTATGTTGTCGAGAAGATTGCAAAGGAATTCACCGACCGTATGATCAAGCACGTGAAGAGCCTGCGGGTGGGTGACCCTATGAAGCCGGATACCGACATCGGCCCACTGGTCTCCGCGGAAGCGTTGGAAGATATAGAACAACAGGTCGCGCGGGCCGTCAAAGACGGAGCCAAGCTCGTGCATGGGGGCAAGCGCGTTCAACCCGACGGTCTCAAGGGCTTCTTTTATGAGCCGGCTATCCTTGTGGATGTTCCCCAGGGGAGCGCGGCCACCACGGAAGAAATCTTCGGCCCCGTGATTGCCGTGATCGTGGCGAAGGACGCCGACGACGCCATCCGCAAGGCGAATGATTCCGAGTACGGCCTCGGCGCGACCATCTTCACGAACAACCTCGAGTATATGATGAAGGCAATGGAAAACATCAAGGCCGGAAGTTTCTGGGTCAACGACCCGCTTACGGATAACGACGCCGGTGCCTTCGGCGGGATGCGCGCGAGCGGAATCGGCCGCGAGCTGGGCATCGAGGGTCTCGATGCCTTCCGCGAGCCCAAACACGTCCACATTGATTACGTGATGGAGAGCAAGCCATTCTGGTTTCCCTATAGGGAAAGGGAAGACGAGTAGGAAATCAACCAAACGTAAACGAATCGGAGGTAGCTTATGAAGTACGTCGTGCTCGGCGGCGCGGGAGCGATGGGAAGCATCGTCGTCAAAGACCTGGCCGAGACCTGCCCGCTCTCTGACGAAGTCATCATTGCAGACTACGATCGCGCCAAAGCGAAGGCGCTCGCGAATTCGTACCGGACCCGGCGCGTCAAGGCCGTGGGCGTTGACGTGACGAACAAGGCGTCAACCGTCAAGGCCCTGCGAGGCGCCGCTGTCGTCATCAACAGCGTCACTCACCACTACAACCTCGGCGTCATGGAGGCGGCGCTTGCGGCCCGCGTCCACTACGTCGACTTGGGAGGGCTCTTCCACTACACGCGCAAGCAGCTCAAGCTCAACAAGCGGTTCAAGGACAAAGGGCTCACGGCCGTCTTGTGCATGGGAGCCGCTCCCGGGATCACCAACATCCTTGCCCGCGACGCCGCGGACCGTCTCGACAGGGTGCGTGAAATCCACATTCGCTCAGGCTCTGAGGACCATACGCGCTACGACTTCGAACAGGTTCTGCCGATCTCCTACTCCTTCAGGACGATCATGGAAGAGTTCTCTTACAAGACGCCCATCTTTACCAAGGGCAAGTTCAAGTTTATTGAACCCATGTCCGGCCTGAAGCCCCACCGCTTCCCGAAACCCGTCGGCGTGCAAAGCCCCATGTTCACCATCCACTCGGAGACTGCAACGCTTCCTCTTTCCTTCAAACACAAGGGCGTGAAAGAGGTAAGCTTCAAGATCGCGTTCGACCAGGAGTTTCTCGACCGGGTGCGGTTTTTGCGCGACTTGGGCCTCGGCTCCGAAACTCCCATCCAGGCCGGCGGCGTTGCGGTTCCACCGATCGACGTGACGGACCGTGTGATCATGTCCCAGCCTTCGCCCAAGGCCATCAGCAAGCCCAAGGAGTATGACGTCGAGCGGGCCATCGTAAAAGGCACGGAGCGAGGGAAGAAAGTGACCTGGGTCATGGATTGCCACGCGACCGGCATGCCGTCCTGGGGTATCGGCGTGGATATTTCTACCGGCTCGCCTCCCGCCATCGCCGCACAGATGATTGCGAACGGAGAGATTACGGTGAAGGGCGTCTTTCCTCCGGAACGTGCCGTGCCCCCGAAGCCTTTTTACAAGCACCTCAAGAAGCGAAGGATGCGGGTCGTGGCGAGCAAGAAAAAAGGCTGGGATTTTTCGGTCTGAAGCATCTTTGAAGAAGCCGTTGTTTTTCCCCTCCCTTCGGCTTTGCTCAAGCAGGTGCTGGGCGGCCGGGGGAAGCGCTGGGAAAATGGCTGGAGTCTCTCGCGGCAGCGGTACGGTGCGTGTTTCAAGCGGCGAAGGATGCGTGTTTGTCTGTTTTGTCCGCGGCAAAATCATGCATAGGATGAACAACAGCCTATGAAGTACGTGGTGCTCGGCGGCGCAGGCGCCATCGGCAGCGTCATCGTCAAGGACATGGCGGAGACCTGCCCGCCCGCGGACAAAATCGTCATTGCGGATTACGATTACGCCAAGGCAAAAGCGCTGGCCGCTTCGCTCCGCTCGCCGCGCGTCAGGGCCGCCCCCGTCAATGTCCGGGACAAAGCATCAACCACCAGGGCCCTGCGGGGCGCCTTCGCCGTCATCAACAGCGTCCCTTACGAATTCAATCTTTCTGTCATGGACGCGGCGCTTGCGGCACGGGCGCACTACATTGACCTGGGCGGGTTGTTTCACGTGGCGCGCAAGCAGCTTAAGCTCAACCGCCGCTTCAAGGCCGCCGGGCGCACGGCGCTCCTATGCATGGGGAATGCTCCCGGGATCACCAATCTTCTTGCCCGCGACGCAGCGGACCGTCTCGATAAGGTGCGCGAAATCCACGTGCGCGTAGGCCTCGTCGACCAAACGCGCTATCGGTTTAAACCTCCCCTTAAGTCAGCCTACTCCATGAAAACCATCATGGAAGAATTCGCCTACGAGCCCGCTGTCTTTACCAGAGGCAAGTTCAAGTTCATAGAGCCCATGTCCGGCTATGAGCCGTATCGCTTCCCCGCTCCCGTCGGCCTGTGCCGTCCCATGTACACCATCCACTCGGAAGTCGCAACGCTCCCTCTTTCCTTTAAGCGAAAAGGCGTGAGAGAAGTGAGCTTCAAAATTGCGTTCAATCCCGAGTTCATCGACCGGGTGCGGTTCCTACGCGATGTGGGCATGGGCTCACACGTTCCCATCCAGGCGGGAGGCGTAAAGGTTCGACCGATTGACGTGCTGGACCACGTGGTCATGTCCCAGCCGGCTCCTCGGCCCATCGGCAAGCGCAAGCAACATAAAATCACGCGCGTCATCGTGAAAGGCACGGAAGACGGAAAAAGGGTAACGTGGCTCATGGACAGTCACACGTCCGGAAAGCCTGCCTGGGGAATCGGCCTGGAAATCAGCGTCGGCTCGCCCCTCTCCATTGCCGCGCAAATGCTCGCAAACGGCGAGATCTCGGCAAAAGGCGTGGTGGTTCCAGAGCTCGCGGTGCCTCCGGATATTTTCTTCAAGTATTTGAGGAAACGGGGGGTGCGGTTTACGGCAACGCGGAAGCGGGGCTGGGCTTTTCCTACGTAGTATAGGAGCGTTCTATTCTTGTAGTGCGGCTTCGCGCCGGCCGATCCTGACGCCTACTTTGCTTGGGCGGTGCTTGTGAGAGGACCCGAGAGAATCAGCGCCACGCTTACAAGCGCCAAGGCGATGCCGAGCCATTGCAGGGGCGTCGGCCGCTCTCCCAAAACCACATAACCAAGCACAAGAGACACGCCGCAATAGAGCGCCGTAAGCGGCACCACGACGACAGCTTGTCCTTTGTGAAGCGCTAGGGTAAAAAACAAAAGGCCCAGCATCATCGCCATTCCCGAAAACCAACCGTAAATGTTCCATGGGGAGCGCCACGGTGAGATGCTTTCGATGCGAGTCGAAAGAAGCACTAAAACAGAACCGGCAACCAGATACACAATCACTTGGGCCAGAAAAACGGAAAACGGAAGCATTTTCTTATGGAAGGCAAGCTTCCCAAAGATGCCCGCAACGCCCCATACGAGGATGGACAAGGTCGTAAAAAGGAGCATAAGATGCGCATTTTTCATACGCTAAGGCTTCCTATTCGATATGGGGTTACTGCCATGAAAACACTGAATGACCGCGTCATCGAGAAAGAGGATAGCATAGCCGCTACGGCGGCGTGCAAGTTGGGCTTATTTTCTTGGCCTGTCGGGGACGATGTGCGGCTTTCCCTTTCTCACGTCTTTTTCGCGAGGCCAATGACGCAACCAAGGACGGGATTGCCTCCGCGAAAATCGAGCTCAAGCGAGCGGAACTCGGGCATTGGGTTGTCGGCGACTATGTGAAAGCGCCCGTCCTGCTCGATAAGACGCTTGATGGTAACGTAGTCGTCGAGCCGCGCCGCCACAATTTTCCCCCGCAGCGCGTAAGGATTGCGCTGCGCGGTATCAACCACGACGACGGCCACAGCCACGGACCTCGCCGGCACGCAGTCGGAATGGAACTTCGTGACGGTGCATAACCACGGCTCCGTCCGGGTCCGGATCACTCCCATCTCGAACGACGACGACGGCTCGGCCATGACGAACTACACGACGGGCAAGATCGAGATTCCCGCCGGCGGCGCCGTCGAGATCGCGAACGAGCCCGTGCAGCAGATCAAGCACGCGACCGAGAGCGGCACGGCCGACCTGGTCATCGAGCGCGGCAAGCGCATCCTGTAGGAGGCCAACTATGGAAAGAGCAATCGCTTTTCTGAGGTTTAGCGTTGGGATGGTTGTCTTCGCTGGGGGCATCGTGATCGGCATCGCCGTATCCACTCTAGGCGAGACGCGCCTTATTCCGCCCATCGGCACGACTCAGCCCGTGGCCGATGCCCGCTACGTGAACGAGTCGGGCGACACCATGACCGGGGCGCTAACTATGCCCGCTGGCGCGGCGGGAACGCCGGCTCTCGTAGGCCCCGATGCCGATAGCGGCATGTTCTTTTTGTCGAACGGAAAGCATATCGTTTGGGGAGTGGACGGCGTGGAAGTCTGCAGGATTACGGCGAACGATGTTCGATTTCCTGCGGGCAGTTCTACCGAGCCGTCAATCGTGGTGTCCGATGCCGACACGGGCTTCGCTTACAGCTCGAAGGGGCAGGCGTTGATGGCCATCGTAGACGGCCAAATAAGAGCGCAGTTCGACTCTACCGGCATAGTTTGTGACACTGGCCTTGTGATGGGTTCGCCGATTACGCGCGATGTTGATGCGGGCCTCACGGCCTCCACTACGCAGACGCAGGGCCAGGGCACCTTGACGTCGGAGGTCAACGAGGTGGCAACGTGCGCGAACAACAACGACACGGTGACTTTGCCCACCGCCGCCGCAGGGCTGAAGATACTGGTCATCAACAACGGCGCGAAGACCCTCCAGATATTTCCCGCGTCCGGCGACAACCTCGGCGCCGGCGTGGACACGTCCACCACGCTATCTTCGGATAGCAACGTAACGTACCAGGCGTACGACGCGACGAATTGGGAGGTAATGTAATTTGAATCTTCTTGGCAAGCCCCGGTAGGGCCAGAGAAACCCCAAGGGCGCCAGACCAGAAAGGGTGGTGTTGACGAACCACAGCCGGAAACCTCAAGTGCTTCGCTTCAGATTCGCCCCGATTCGGTGGCCGCCGGCCAAATTCTACAGTAGATTATTTATTACAATTTTTCGGGGTCGAATATTGCGCGCGGCGACAGGCAATTACAAGAAGCTGTGGGTGGTTTGGCTCCCCGGCGTCCCGGCGTTTGAATTTTCGCTCTCAGACGATTTCTAAAATTCGACGCCAAGGCCAAACGTAGCTTCAACACCGGTGAGGTCGCGCCTGTGATCGTCGAATTCCATCGCACGAGAAAAATAGCGAAAACGTGCGTCGAAACGAAGATAAGCTGTTTCCCATGGAAGGGTGAACGTCTTGAGGGCGGCGCCGCCATGGAGAGCGGGATGGTCGTCTTTTTGCTGCGTGCCGGAAAGTTCTATCCTTGATTGTACCCAGCTTGGGCCGGCGAAAAGCACGACGATAAATCGAGAGTCGGGATTAAAATGGTGAAGGATACTCAAGTCAGCGATCAAAAAACGCGCATCGGTTTGTGTTGTCGTGAGCCCGACGGTAACCTCAAGCTGGGTTGTCGAAGCATACGCGAAGCCGAACTCCACGGCCCATCGATCGGTATAGCTCGAACCTGCCCGAAGGCCAAACCCGATGAAATTTTGCCCAGGAAAAGAGGTAATGCTTCCTCCCTGGGGGCCTTTCACCGAACTTGTACGAAGGTAGCCGCCGAAGAGTTCAAAGCGGTCAGTGTTCTGGCCTCCCATCTGAGCCTTGGTGGGAACAGCCAGAACGAGTGCCAAGAGCATCGTTGCGCCGAAAGAACCAGATCTTAGATTCATGGATGTGCATTATATCGCCGCAGGTGGAGATTGTGCAAACGGGGCATAGAAAAAAGGCGAACCGCTCGCTGGCCCCTGACCCATTTCTATAAAAGCGGCAAGAACGGCAGATTAGGCAAATCCGGCAAAGTGCGTGACAAATCGCCGGGGCGGCAATATATTTCGAGGGATGAATTCGAAAACGAGAAGAGACGTTTCTATGAGAAATAAAGTGCGCACCGGCGATTCCAAGGGCGATGAGAGAAAACCCGAGCCGCAGGTGCCGGTCCCAATGCCGGCCCCGCTCGTTCGCCGCGTTACCACAGAAGCCCAGCGGGAGGCGAGCCGCCGCAATGGAAAGAAATCTCGCGGTCCCCGCACAGCGGAAGGCAAGGCCGTTTCGTCGGCGAACGCCGTCAAGCACGGTGTCCTTTCCAAGCGCCCCGTCCTGCCCCGAAGAGTCGAGGGCATGCTCGCCCGCGAGGGGGTAATAGGCCATTTTCTTGCGCAGGAGACCTCGGACGAGTTTCAAGCGCTTCTGGAGCACCTCGCCGATTCCCTGCAGCCCCGCGATTCGTTCAACCGGCTCCTCGTGGAAAAAATGGCGCTTACGGTCTGGCGGCTCCGCCGCCTGCAGCGCTACGAGCGCGCCGAGGTCGAACGCGAACTCCGCTGCTACGAGGTCGGCCTCCGCGAGGCGCTTCCCTCGGAGGGCGCCGGGCGGGAAAGGAAGCCTCCGCCCATTGTCGAGTCGCGCGCCGCACTGCGGCTCATGCCCGACAAGGAAACGCTCGACAAGATCACGCGCTACGAGGCGATGCTCGAGCGGGAGTTCAACCGCTGCTACGGCCTTCTGGAGCGGCGACGGGAACTTCGGGAGCGCGACGACGTGCCGCCGGTGTTCCTGTCGCTCCGCCTGTAGAGAAGGAGAGGCGCCGGTGCGAAATTGCGAAACGAACCCGAAACCCGTCCCGACGAAACGGAATCTATCTGGGCGTGCCCGGAGGAAGGCGGCCTTCTACGCCGAGGCGCAGCGCCTCTTCGTCGAGGAAGGGCTCTCGACGAAGGAGATTGCGGAAAAAATTCCCGTCGGGCGCACCACGGCCGCACGCTGGTGCGCGGAAGGCGGATGGCTTCAATTGCGCAAGGAGTTCGTGCAAAGCACCGCCGGCGCCGCCGCAGAAGCGAAAATGGTCTTGCAGAACATCATCACAGAGCTTGGCGGCGGTCGGGCGAATGGCGAGACGGTCTCCCCAAAGGAATTGGATCAGATGGCAAAAGTGGCGGCGACGGTGCAAAAGCTTGAAGCAATTACCACACCACGCCGCGCCTTCGTCATGTTTGCATCGAAGTTCGCGCTTTGGTGCCAAGAGCACTATGCTCAAGACGAGGATTTCATCGCGCGGTTAATCGACGCCATTCAGGGCTACGGAAATGTGATCTTGGAAGCCGATGACCGTGCGTGATTTTGCTGTTGTTGAGTATAAACAGCATCTCGAAACTGTCCGGCGGACGCTTGAACATCTTAGCCCGCTTCCAAGAAAGGGTAGATCTGCATGCATCGCGCGCGCCCGGACCGACGCGCTCCATTTCAAACGCATATATCTGCCGCACTATTTCGACTGCGAGTTTGCACCGTTTCACCGGAAGCTCCAGGGCGAGATCGAGCGCGAGAGCCGCGCCCTGCTTTTGGTCGCGGGTTCGCGCGATCACGGCAAGAGCTCCTTCGTCACCATCGGCGACACGGTGCGGCGCGTCGTGCTCGGGAAAACGCGCTTAGCCGTCATCGGGTCCGGCACGCTCGACCGGGCGTTGCAGTTTTTGCGCGCCGTGCGGATGGAGCTCGAATCGAATCCGCGAATTCGGCAGGACTTTGGAGACCACGTTGGGAAAGCTAATTGGGGAGACAAGGAGTTCAACACATACCGCGGTGTGCGTGTTCTCGCGCTCGGCCGCAAGGGACAATGGCGCGGACTTCTCCACGTGCGCCGCCCCGATTGGGTCGTGATTGACGACCTCGAGCGCCGAGACAACGTCGGCAATAAGCGCATTGTGGATGAGCGCATCCGCTGGCTCCAGTCCGACGTCTACGGCGCCTATCGCGGCAAGTGCGTCGTCCTGGGGAATCTCTTTTCCAGGCGCTGCGCGTTGGCACGACTCTTCGATAACAGCGACGAGGAATACGTCTTTGATAAATTCCGCTTCGATGCGCTTGATGCGTGCGGAGCCCCCACGTGGCCCGAGCGCTTCACACGCGAGGAGCTTGACGAGAAGCGTCGCGTGATGGGGAGCGCGCTCTTCGAGGCGGAGTTCATGAATCGCCCCGCCGACGAGGATGCACTCGTGAAGGAGGAATGGATCAAATGGGTCGCGCCCGACGAGGTGCCTTCGCTTCAGGCGCTGCGCGTCTTCGGTTTCCTCGATCCTTCGGTGACGGCGCGCGAAGCCTCGGACTTCAAAGCGTTCGTGACGGTGGGGTTCGCGCCGGACGCAACGCGCTATGTGCTTGACAGCTGGATTCGGCGTGCTTCACCTGAAGCAGCGATGGATGCCGTGTATGAGGGTTTTAAAAAATTTCGTCACGAGCGGATTGGAATGGAGCAAAACATGCTTCACGATTTTCTGCGTGAGAGCGTCCGGGCTGCGGAGCTAAGATGGGGTTTTGCCGTACCGTGGCAGAGCGTCGTGCACCGTGAGGCGAAAGAGATTCGCGTCTCGCGCATTGTGCCGAGCCTGGAGCGCGGGGAATGGCGGTTCGTCAAGGAGGTCGGCAACAATGCGCTTTTGGCGGAGCAGCTTCTGTTTTACGGCGCGCCTGGAACACACGACGACGGTCCTGACGCGCTTGCCGGCTGCGAGGAGATGCGCGCCCGCGTCAACCGCTATCGGATTGAATGGACGAAGTGGTGAGGTGTCTGTCGTCTTATTGGCGCCTGCCGCCGAAAGGCTTCCGGTCCTTGCCGCCGCCTTCCTTTCGCGGCCGGGCTTCGTTCACGGTAAGATTGCGGCCCAAAACGGTCTTTCCGTTTAACCCGGCGATGGCGGCTTTCGCCTGTTCGTCACTGGGCATCTCGACGAAACCAAACCCACGTGAGCGACCCGAGAATTTATCCCGGATAATACTCACCGAAGCGACTTCGCCATGCGCTTCGAACTCTTGACGAAGCGCATCTTCCGTCAGGTCGAAGGACAGGTTTCCGACGTAAATGTTCATTCGTTCGTTCCTCTTTTTCTTTCGTTGTTAACAGCGAAGGGCTTTTGGGCCCTTCTTTTCACTCCCGGTCTCCCTGGATTTCCGGCGTTTCCGGAAAAACCGCGGTTAAACGACATCCACAGCCCCGCATCTTCCCCGACACATGCACCGGGGCCAATTTGGAGCCGTTACCGTTCCAACTCCGCGCTGTTCCAGTGGAAATCCGGGAAAGCGAACACTACGTCCTACCCGCGCCTCGTCGGAACATCCCGTCGGAGGGGTCGGTCCATCGCCTGCCTCGGGGCAGGAGACTTCACCATAGCACTTAAAATATGCGATTGTCAAGGATAGGTATGTGCACCATTTAAAATATGTAACCCCAAGAGATCTTCCACGAAAAGGATATCAAGCCATAAACCGACCAGAAGGTGTCATGGCGGAAAAAAGCAGTAATCCCTTACGCCTTCTGCCACACCTGCGGATATTCTCGCAAGCACGTCATCCGCCGTTGCTGTGAAAAAAGGCCCTGGGCCGTAACCCAAGACCTTTTGGGGATTTAGAGAATATCTGGAAAACAGCATGCTGACAAAGATTTATCAAGGTTTTTTTGAGTAAAAATCAGGACCGTAGGTGCCGCGCCTCTATAAGCCCCGTCATTTGGATAACGTTTTCAGGCTGTTTCGTGCTATGATTCTCCGCGGGAATACATTCTTACTTATGGTTTTAAGCGCACAAGCCGTTTCGCCACCGTAGGAATTTTTGGACGTACACTTTATGTTTCAAGAAGTCGTCATCGTCGAGGGAGCGCGAACCGCGATGGTGGACTACATGGGCGATTTTTCCGACGTGTCCGCTATCGAGCTGGGAGCCATAGCCGCAAAGGAAGCAGTTCGGCGTTCTGGATTCTCGCCCGAGGAGTTTGACCACGTCTTTATGGGAAACGCTCTTCAAACCTCGGCCGACGCCCTCTACTGCGCGCGGCACGTGGGCCTCAAAGCAGGGCTTCCCGTGGGGATGCCGGCGCTTACGGTGAACCGTCTTTGCGGCTCGGGCATCGAGAGCATTGCACAGGCGGCGAAGGCGATTCTTCTGGGTGAAGGCAAGGTCATCCTTGCAGGCGGAGCGGAAAACATGACCCAGGCACCACACGTCATCCGCGGGCTTCGCCGCGGGCTTTCGTTTGGTGAAGGGCACATGGAGGATTCGCTCTGGACCGCGCTGCGGGACACATACTGCGGCTGCATGATGGCCGAGACGGCCGAGAGCTTGGCGCGCGAGCAAAAGATTTCGCGCCGCGAGCAGGACGAGTTTGCCCTGCAAAGTCAGAAGCGCGCGAAGGCCGCTGAGGAGGCAGGAAAGTTCCGAGAGGAAATCGTTCCCGTTGAGGTTCAGGTGCGCAAGGAGAAAAAGCTTGTGAGCCATGACACGCATTTGCGCCCCGAGATGACGCTCGAGGCGCTTCAAGGCTTGCCTCCGTATTTTTCGGAAGACGGATTCGTCACGGTCGGGAACGCCTTTGGAATCGTGGACGGCGGAGCGGCCGTCGTCGCCACCACAGTGGACGAGATGAAGGCAAAGGGGGCAAAACCCCTGGGACGCATCGTCTCGTGGGCCTCGGCGGGTGTCGAGCCGCGCGTGATGGGCTTGGGGCCCATTCCCTCCGTGCGGAAGGCGCTTGAGCGCGCGAGCTTGAGACTCTCCGACATCAAGCTTTTTGAAATCAACGAAGCCTTTGCCGCGCAGTACATTGCCGTCGAGCGCGAGCTCGGCCTTGATCGCTCGCGAGTGAACGTAAACGGTGGCGCCATTGCGCTGGGGCATCCGCTCGGCATGACAGGGACGCGGCTCGTCTATACGCTTTTGAAAGAACTTCGTCGCCGCGGGGGAGGTTTCGGCGTTGCCGCGGCCTGCATCGGCGGCGGCCAAGGAATTGCAATGGTGGTGGAAACCTAAAGGACCGGTTCATAACGTAAATTGCGTCCCCTAGCCCGTAATCGATAGAATCTCGCCTATGCGAGATTCTTTCCAGGCGAAAAAAAGCGCAACTTCCCCTCTGACGCCGCTTACCGAGGGAAGCATTCCGCGGAGCGTTCTCACGCTTGCGATTCCCACGATGAGCGGCCTTTTGTGCAAAGCGGCCTTTAACATCGTGGACATATTCTGGGTGGGACGGCTCGGGGGCGAGGCCATCGCGGCGGTGAGCGTCGCGGGTTTCATCTTTTGGACGCTCCTTTCGCTTGGGGAGCTGGCCGACATGGGGGTCATGTCCCTTGTGGCGCGGCGCGTGGGAGAGCGCGACTGGCCGCGCGCTTCCTATCAGGCATGGCAGGGTGTCGGATTTTCGCTTGTCACATCGCTGATCGTCGCGGCGGCGTTCCTTTCCGCGCGAGGCGCAATTTTCCGATTCATGAAGACACCGCCTGAGGTCATGGCGCTCGGCCTTTCCTATCTGACAATCATTTTGTACGGGTTGCCGGCGCTGTTTTTGTTTTTCGTGCTCGGGGCCATCTTCAAGGGCTCGGGCGACGCGAAGACGCCCATGTGCATTCTTATTTTCTCGCTCGCTCTCAACGCGGCGCTCGACCCCGTGCTCATATTTGGCTGGCTTGGACTTCCGGCCCTGGGCGTTGGAGGAGCGGCGCTTGCATCCGTCCTCGCACACGGCATCGGGTGCCTCATCGCGTTCTCGCGTCTTCCCGTGTTCATGCGTGAACGCATGGCGCGCCGCATCCTTGCGGGGCTTGTTCCCGACTTGGGACTCTACAAGCGGATTATTCAAATCGGCGCTCCGCTTTCCGCGGCGGGCGTTTTCTTCTGCCTTGTCTACGTGTTCCTTACGCGCATCACGGCGCATTTCGGTGTCGCTCCCATGGCGGCGCTTGGGGTGGTGCACAAGCTCGAGTCGACCACCTACTTCACGCACGTGGCTTTCGCCGAGGCGTCCGCGGCGCTCGTGGGGCAGGGCCTTGGCGCCCGCAAGCCCGGACGCGCCGAGGCCTGCGCGTGGCAAAGCGTGCGCTATGCGGTCTATATATCCACCTTCGTTGGATCGATCTTCTTTGTGTTTCCCGAGTTCCTCATGCGCGTCTTCACTGACGATCCCGACATCATCCGGGCCGGTGTCACCTACCTGCGCATAGTGGCGTTCGCGCAGGTATTTGAGGGGGTCGACATCGTCCTCGAAGGGGCGTTCGTCGGGGCGGGCAACACGATCCCCCCCATGCTTATCAGCATTCCCATAAATTTTGCGAGATTCCCCATAGCCTACTTCCTGTCGTTTTATGTTTTCCACTCGGCGACCGGCGTCTGGTGCGCCGTCGCCTCGAGCATGGTCCTGGGCGGAATCCTGATGCCGTTCTGGTTCTGTCGCGGAAAGTGGAAGGAGCGCAAGGTCTAAAACGCTTGGTGTCTCGGCGGCCTCATTTTCGCTTTCAGCTTTAACCGCAGCCGGGCGCCGCGGCCGCCGGAAGGCATGCATCGCCTTCGCGGTTCTGCTACGATGCTCCATGAGCCTGCACACGCGAAACTTCTCGATCATCGCGCACATTGACCATGGGAAGAGCACGCTCGCGGACCGGATCCTCGAGCTCACGCAGGCGCTTCCCGCGCGCGAGATGAAGGCGCAGGTGCTCGACGCCATGGACCTCGAGCGCGAGCGCGGCATCACCATCAAGGCGCACGCCGTGACGGTCGGGCACCGCGCCCGCGACGGCGAGACGTACAAGCTGAACATCATCGACACGCCCGGCCATGTGGATTTCTCCTACGAGGTCTCGCGCGCCCTCAAGGCCTGCGAGGGGGTGCTTCTTCTGGTGGACGCCTCGCAGGGCGTCGAGGCGCAGACGCTCGCCAATTTCTATCTCGCCCGCGAGAACCGGCTTTCCATCATTCCCGTCATCAACAAGATTGACCTCTCGCTCGCGGACGTGGATCACACGAAGGAGCAAATCGAGCAGGTGCTCGGCGTGGACGCTTCGGAAGCCATCCTCGTGAGCGCCAAGGAAGGAACGAACGTCGGCGACGTTTTGGAAGCCATCGTGAGGCGGATTCCGGCGCCTCGCGGAAGACCGCAAGCGCCGCTTAAGGCGCTGGTTTTCGACTCGTGGTTCAACGCCTTTCGGGGCGTCGTGGCGCTCGTGCGCGTTGTGAACGGGGAACTGCGCGTGGGGAGCGAGATCGTTCTCATGTCGAACGGGCGGCGCTTCCGCGTGGAGGAATTGGGAATTTTCACGCCCAAGCCGCGCGTCGAGGAGCGTCTCGGCCCGGGCGACGTGGGCTACATGATGGCGGGCGTCAAGGACGTGGCCGACATGCGCGTGGGCGACACCATCACGGAGCTCCGGAATCAGAATGCGCGGCCTTTGCAGGGTTTCCGCGAGCCGAAGCCCATGGTTTTTGCGGGCTTCTATCCCATAAGGACGAAGGACCACGGGGCGCTCCACGACGCGCTCCACAAGCTGCGGCTGAACGACTCGGCCTTCACGTTCGCGCCCGACAAAAGCGACGCCCTCGGGCTCGGCTTCCGCTGCGGGTTCCTGGGCTTGCTTCACATGGAGATTGTTCAGGAGCGGCTCGAGCGGGAATTCGACCTCGACCTCATCACGACCGCGCCGAACGTCTCCTACCGCGTCACGCTGACCAATAAGGAGGTTGTCGAGGTGAACGTTCCGAGCCAGATGCCCGAGCGCGGGCGCATCGAACGCATCGAGGAGCCCATCCTGGAGGCCGCCGTCTTTACGCCTGCGGAGCACGTGGGGCCGATTCTCGACCTCTTGGAGAAACGCCGCGGCGTGCAGAAGCGCTTCGAGTACATTGCCTCCGACCGCGTCCACATCGTCTACGACATCCCCCTGAGCGAGGTCGTCATGGACTTTTACGACAAGCTGAAGTCCGCGTCGCGCGGCTACGCCTCGCTCGATTACCGCGTCGTGGACATGCGCGCGGCCAAGCTCGTGAAGCTCGACATCCTCGTGAACGACATCCCCGTGGACGCGCTCTCGATGGTCGTGCCGCGCGAGCGGGCCTACGAGAAGGGCAAGGCGCTCGTCAAGAAGCTCAAGTCCTATCTGCCCCGGCAATTGTTCGAGGTGCCCCTTCAGGCCGCGATCGGGCGCGACGTCATCGCGCGCGAGACCGTCAAGGCGATGCGCAAGAACGTCATAGCGAAGTGCTACGGCGGCGACGTGACGCGCAAGCGCAAGCTGCTCGAAAAACAGAGGGAGGGAAAGAAGCGAATGAAGACCGTCGGGAGCGTGCAGATTCCGCAGGAGGCGTTCCTGGCGATTCTGGAGGTGTAGTTTCTCCGGAAACACACGGCGGCCCTTCCGCGGGCCGTTCCACGGCGGAAATTTGCCCAAGCCTTCGGGTTCTCGGGTTGTCGAAAATTTTTTCCCTTTGTTCATACGCACTTCCCGGGTTCGTTTCGTAAAAGGGCGCCGCCGCGGCCCCTGCCTTCCCTCGTGTTTCTTCCTCGGTTTCGGCGGAAAATCCATAATTTTCGGTGGCACATGCCTTCAGCCCGTGCACCTCCACGGACTAAAACTTGCCTGGCGGCAGCCAAGGTCTGTGCCACCAATTTAATAAGGAGAAGGTGCTGTGCAAATTGCTTCATCCCCTGTAATGTGGTGCCGCCCCGGCGATTCGTCAACGATTTTGCCGGATTTGCCTGATTTGCCGTTTTTGCCGGATTTGCCGGACTTGCCGGTTTTTCCCCCTTTGCTAAAGGGGGAATAAGGGGGATTACTTTGATGCTTCTTCTTAATTCTTTGTAATCCCCCCAACCCCCTTTACAAAAGGGGGGGCCGACCATCGGATTTGCCGGATTTTACCCCGATGCGTGCGTCGGGGCGGCTGTGCCGCCCTTCAAACCACTACGAGAAAGATTGACCAGTCCCTAACAACTGGCCTTTGATCCCTGGCCCCCGACTACGCCCTACGTCACCGTGGCCGTGCCCGCGAACCAGCCCGTGGAGAGCTCCGTGCCGTCGGCGTCCTTGAGCTCCCGCGTGCCCGCCACAAAATCGAAAGCGGACGGCCCGCCCTCCGCCGTCGGCGTGAACGTAAGCGTCATAACCACGTTCGCTCCCGCACCCAGGGCGACGCCGACGCCCGGCTCCTTGCGCGTCAGGCCCACGACGAGCTTGTCCGACACCGTCGCGCTGTCCAGGGTAAACGTTGTGCAGTCCCCGCCGTTGCAGTTGTCGGCGTCGAAAACCGCGCCTTCGCTCGCCGACTGGTACTCCAGAATCGCCGGGTCGTACTGAAGGCGGAAGGCGATGTTGTAGACGTTCGCAAGCGGCCCGTAGACCACGACGTCGAGCACAAGCGTGCCGCCCTCGCTGTTGAGTTCGAGAACGACGTTTCCCGGAGCCGTGTTGCCGGGCCCGGTGTAGGTCGCGGTGTAACTCGGCCCCGAGCCGCCGCCTCCTCCCCCGCCGCCGCAGGCTACGGCCAAAAGGACGGCGCCCAAAACGACAAGGCGAAAGAATCTGTTCATGGCGCTTCTTTCCTAAGCCTCCCTCGTCACGTGCAGCCCGAGCCGAAGTCCGCGACCAGGGCGTCGAGGTCGGCGCCGTCCACGGCGCCGCTTGCGTCAAGGTCCGCGTCGGCGTTGTAGTACGGGTCGCCGCAGAACTCGCCGAACGCCCGGCCTATGAAGCCGAGGTCCATGCCGTCCACGCAGCCGTCGCAGTTGACGTCGGTCGGGTAGATGGAGCCGGCAGGGGTGCAGCCTGAGGGAGCGCTTGGAATCGCTGGGCAGGGGTCGCAGTCATCAGGAATGCCGTCGCCGTCCCCGTCCAGCGTGTCATCAAAACCGGGACACGCGTCGCAAGCGTCGGGCACGCCGTCGCCGTCCGTATCCTCATAGAAGAGGCGCGCCATGACGCGCTGGGATTGAAAGTTCGGGTCGTCGTAGAAACGGTAGTAGGCCACGAGATATTTTCCGCAGGCCGAATAGGCGACGGCGGGATGAACATCGCCATAGGTGGTTTGCTGGATGAGGATGCCCGCTGCATCGAGCACCGTCCCATCTAAGGAAGCCACGCGCGCCCCGTATAAATCGTAGCCCGCGCCGCCTCGGTTGTCATACCACGCGATGAAATAGTCCGCCCCGTTCGAAGCTATGGAGGGGGACCGCTGGTCGTTGGCCGCCGTGGAGACGGCGATGCCCGAAGTATCGAGCACCGTCCCGTCCGAGGCCACGCGCGTTCCGTAGATGTCGTAATTGAACCTGACGTTCCGCCAGTCCTCCCATGCGACGAAATAGTCCGCCCCGTTTGAGGCTGCTGAGGGGGTAAACTGGTTGTCCGCCGCCGTGGAGACGGCAATGCCCGCAGGGTCGAGCACCGTCCCATCCGAGGCCACGCGCGCCCCGTAGATGTCCAACTCCGTGCCGCTACGCCAGTCCTCCCACGCGACGAAATAGTCCGTCCCGTTTGAAGCCACGGAGGGAAACCGCTGGTTGTCTGCCGCCGTGGAGACAGCGATGCCCGCAGGGTCGAGCACCGCCCCATCCAACGAGGCCACGCGTGCCCCGTAGATGTTGGAGCCGCTTTCCCACGCCACGAAATAATCCGCCCCGTTCGAAGCCACGGAGGGATACTCCTGCCAGTCCGCCGCCGTGGAGACGGCGATGCCTCCCGTGTCAGGCGGGCCATCAAGGAGCAAGCCATCCGACGCCCGCACGCGCGTTCCGTAGATGTCCAACTCCGCGCCGCTTCGCCAGTCCTGCCACGCGACGAAATAGTCCGTCCCGTTCGAGGCTACCGAGGGGCGCTGCTGCCAGATTGCCGCCGTGGAGACGGCGATGCCCGTGGGGTCGAGCACCGTTCCATCCGGGGCCACGCGCGCCCCGTAGATGTCCCGATTTGCGCTGCCGTTCCGCCAGTCCTCCCATGCCACGAAATAGTCCGTCCCGTTTGAAGCCGCGGAGGGGTTCCACTGGGTGCTTGCCGCCGTGGCGACGGCGATGTCCGTGGGCGTGGGGTCGAGCACCGTTCCCGCCGAGCTTACGCGCGCCCCGTAGATGTCGTAGCCTGTCGGGAACATCCAGTTCCGCCAGTCAAACCACGCGACGAAATAGTCCGTCCCGTTCGAAGCCACAGAGGGAAGCTGCTGGAGGTCGGCCACCGTGGAGATGACGATGCCGGCGGGGTCGAGCACCGTCCCATCCGAGGCCACGCGTGCCCCGTAGATGTTCCAGCCATCCCACACGACGAAATAGTCCGTCCCGTTTGAAGCTACGGAGAGGCCCCACACGCCGCTTTCCGCTGTTGTGGAGACTGCGATGCCTCCCGTGTCAGGCGGGCCATCAAGGAGCAAGCCATCGGACGCCCGCACCCGCGCCCCGTAGACGTTTGCGCTACCGTTCCGCCGGTCCTGCCACGCGACGAAATAGTCCGTCCCGTTCGAAGCCACGGAGGGCCAATTCTGGTCACCCACCGCCGTGGAGACGGCGATGTCCGTGGGCGTGGGGTCGAGCACCGTTCCCGCCGAGCTTACGCGCGCCCCGTAGATGTCGTAGTCCGTCCCGCTCCGCCAGTCCCGCCACGCGACAAAATAGTCCGTCCCGTTCGAAGCTGCCGAGGGGGCAAACTGGTCGTCCGCCGCCGTGGAAACAGCGATGCCCGTGGGGTCGAGCACCATCCCATCCGAGGCCACGCGCGCCCCGTAGATGTCCCAACTCGCGCCGCCCCCCCACGCGACGAAATAGTCCGTCCCGTGTGAAGCCACGGAGGGATACCACTGGTGGTTCGCCGCTGTGGAAACGGCGATGCCCGTGGGATCGAGCACCGTCCCATCCGAGGCCACGCGCGTCCCGTAGATGTCCCGGTCTGTCCCGTTTCGGCGGTCCTGCCACGCTATGAAATAGTCCGTCCCGTTTGAAGCCTCGGAGGGTGACCGCTGGTCGTCCGCCGCCGTGGAGACGGCGATGCCCGTGGGGTCAAGCACCGTCCCATCCGGGGCTACGCGCGTTCCGTAGATGTCGTAGCTCGTGCCGCGGCCATCCCCCCACACGACGAAATAGTCCGTCCCGTTCGAAGCCACGGAGGGGCTCCACTGGTTGCCTGGCGCCAGATCAATCGCCGGACTCGGATCCGGATTCACCGGAAACTCCGGCCCCACTGTCGGGTCGATAAGGATGGGATATTGGGCGGAGGCGAGAAATTCACTCGACACCTCGAACAGGACTTCCTGACTGGTTGCGAGCGTAGGCCGAGCTCGCTCCCGCCGCCCCGCCGCGTCAACCACGGTTACGTTGGATAAGGTCACTTGGCCTTCTTCCCGCCAGGCCGGAAACACCAGCCCTTCATCATGCTCCCGCGGCTCGCCCACAGCCCGGATCGCAAGACGCACGCGCAACGCCGAAGCCTCGGGGCCGAGCGGCTCGTCGATCGTCCAGTAAAGCTCTACCCCTCCCTCCCCGCGGTTTCTCACGTAAGGCGTAACGCCGTCGCGCGTTTCTCCCCGAAGCAGGCCGGGCGCGTGCTCCTCCAGGAAATTTTTTCCGAACACCGTCTGCGTATGGCCTCCCCGCTCGAAGCTTACAGAAAGAATTTCGAAATCAGGTTTTTCCTTACCTCCTTGCGCGAAATACCTCAGCCCGTCCTCCCCGACCTCCGATCGGAATCGCGGCGTCTCATGCGAGAAGGTATTCCCTTTGGAAACAAACGGACGCTCACCCCTTGCTTCGGCATGGAAACCCTGCTTGGGAGGCTCTTCGGGAAGGCCGCGGTTTTTCCGGACGGTGCGGACGACTTCGTTCAGGTCGAAGGAGAGAGAAGAAATCTCGACTTCCCCTTCGGCCTTCGGCGGGCCTTTCCCTGGGGACGCAGGCGCTTCACCTCCCCATACTGCCACCGGCATAAAGCCAGCCCCCACTGCCGCAACCGAAAGGATGAGCCACCGCTTTCGTGTCATGGCCGTCTCCTACATGTATTATATGCCGTTTCACCAGAATTTCAAGTAATTTGGCCGGAATTGCCGCTTTTGCCGGAGTTGCCGGTTTTTTGTAGAGCGGGGTCGGGGCTTGCCCCGATGCGTACGTCGGGAAGTGGTATCATGGGCGGATGAGCTCGGGCAAGTCCGCTAAACGTAAGCGCAAGCAGGCAGCCGCCGCCCGGAAGCAGGCCCCGACGCGCGCGCCGTGGCGAGTTTCGTGGCAATTGGGTATTCTTCTCGCGTGCGGCTTGGCGCTGAGCCTGTGGTTCTTGGCCGAGGCGGGCAGGACGGTGCGGTTCACTTCCTACAGGACCCAGTTTAGCGGCGACAGCCTCGTCTACAGCCGCCTCGCAACCAATCTCGCGCGGGGGAACGGCTATTCCGCGGCCCAGAAGCCGCCCTATTTTCCCCATGGCTACCGCGTGCCGACCTATCCCCTGTTTCTGGGAGGAGCGTACAAGATTGCCGGAACGCGGGGCGGCTTTCGCGCCGCCGTGATGGTGCAGGCGTTCCTGCACTTTGCCGCGTGCTTGGGCGTGGGATGGCTCGCCTATCGGCTGACGAGGAGCGCGACATGGGGCGCGGCGGCCGGCGTAGCGGCCCTGGCGCTGCTTTCCTGGCGATTCTACGCGGACCTGAGTATTGACGCGCTGGCCATGCCGCTCGCGGTGGCCGTAAGCGTCGTTTGGCTGCAAAGCTTGAAGTCGCCGCCATGGGGCGTTCATCTGGGATTGGGGATCTTGACGATCCTGCTCGTTTACACGCGTCCGGACTTTTTGCTTTTGGTCGCGGGCATCGGCGGCCTCTACGCGTGGCGGCGCCAATGGAAGTTCCTTGGAGGCTTTCTCGGGGGGTGCGCCCTGGTTGTTGTGCCCTGGGTGGTGTGGAACACAACGGCCTTCGACCGCCCCGTGCTTCTTGCGCCGTACGGCAAGGGACTGGCGCTCTGGACGGGGACGTGGACGGTGAGGGGCGAATACTATCGTTATGAAATGAACGAGACGGGGGAGTGGAGAACGGTGAGCTGGCCGGACGAAGTCTTTGAGCTGGATGAGTCGCCTCGCGAGGCCCGCGACGCGCTGCAGTCCTACCGTTATGAATATTACGGAAGCGGCGTCGTCGGCGCGCCCGCGCCCGACGCGGTTCTCTGGCAGATGGGCATAGCGCGTGTTCGGAAGAGTCCGCTCGCCTGGCTCTGGCACCGCATGCAGCAGACGACGTTTCTTTTTTATCAAGAGTGGCTTTTCTACCCGGGGCTGTATGCCCGCTTGCCCTCCCCCGCCCCCTGGTGGACGAGTGGGGCGAACGTTGCGATCTCGGGGCTTCTGCTCTTTCTTGCCTGCGCGGGCGCCGTGCACGGCGCGTCCAGGCCAGAGGTCTGGACCGTGCTTTTTCCCGTCGCGGGAAAAATCCTCACCAATGCCCCCTTTCACACCGAATGGCGCTACTTCTTTTCGGCGTACCCGCTCGTGCTGGTGCTGGCGGCGCTGGGGGCCGCGGCGCTGGTGGAACGGGTAGCGGCCAAGCGGGAAAAAGACACGAAAGAAGCCGCCGGGTAAAGCCCTGCCCCCTGTCGGAAGGAAGGCTCATTTTCCCTCGGCGGCCCTCCTGAGCGCCTCCGCCTTGAGCATCGATTCGCGCCACTCGTCCTCCGCCTCCGAGTCGGCCACGATGCCGCCGCCCGTGTGGTAGTATCCTTTCCCGTTTTTCGCGACCAGGGTGCGGATGACGACGCTCCACTGGGCATGCCCCCGGAAATCCATCCAGCCGAGCGCGCCCGCGTAGACGCCGCGCTTTACGGGCTCGATTTCCTCGATGAGCGAGACGGCGCGGATCTTGGGGGCGCCCGTCATCGAGCCCGGCGGGAAGAGCGCCTCGAGCGCGTCCCAGGCGTCGCGGCCTGGCGCGAGCGTTCCCTCGACGCTCGAGATCATCTGGTGTAGCGTCCGGTACGTGTCCACGTGGAAGAGCCGGGAGACCTTGACGGAGCCCGGCCTGCACACGCGCCCCAGGTCGTTCCGCACCAGGTCCGTGATCATCAGGTTCTCGGCGCGGTTCTTCTCCGAGGCTCCGAGCGCCCGCCGCAGGCGCGCGTCGGAAGCGCGGGTTCTTCCGCGCGGGGCCGTGCCTTTCATCGGCTCCGACAGGGCGCGCCGCCCCGCGACGCGGAGAAACCGCTCCGGCGAGGTGGAGGCGACGTGCGTCTCCCCGCAGGCGAGGTACGTCCCGTAGGGCGTGGGGTTTTCCCGGCGCATCGCGAGGTAGAGCGCGAGGGGATGCGCCGGAAGCCGGAACGAGAGGCGGTGCGTGAGGTTGATCTGGTACACGTCGCCGCGCGCGATGTGGCGCTTGATGCGCCCGACGGCGGCTAAGTACGCGCGTTTGGACGTGGCGGAGCGCATCGTCAAATCGAGCTTCTTCCTTGAAAGAGACGGCGGCCCGGCCGAAGGCGCCGCGCCCGGCTCCCCGACCGGGTGCACGCGGCCCGTGCGGTGGTCCCACAGGTGGAAATCGCGCACGAACAGAAGCCGGCAGTCGTCGAGGGCGAGATCGCGCCGCGCGACATGGGGAAAATTTTCCAGAAAATCCTTGAGGTCGTAGCCCATGTAGCCCACGACGCCCCCCGCGAACGGAATCTTTCCCGAACGCTTCGCCGGGCGGTGGCGTCTGGCTTCGGCGCGGAAAATTTCACGGAGGGCCCCCCACGGGTTGCCGCGTCCCTTTTTGCGGCGGGCGCCGTCCAGGCGGAAGAATTCCCACTCGGCCCGCCGCGACGACGCGGAGCCGCGGCGGGCGCGGAAGACGGCGTAGGGGACGCCCACCGCCGAAAAGCGCCCTTCGCCTCCCCGGCGAAGGCTCGGGTCGAGCCAGAAGGCGTATTCGTTTTCCCGGAGAAGAGCTGCGAGGACGCGTGCCGGTGGGATAGCCATAGCTTGCTTTCGCCTCTATGATAACCCGTAGCGCCGGACTTTACACATCGCGCCCCGGTATTTAAATTCAGCGCCCCCTCCGGCCCTGCCGCTCTTCTGGGAGTCAGGCCTACGACAGGAAAAACCGCATGGGCTTTTTATGTTATTATGGCGCGTGGAGCCTGACCGTTATGCCGATTGTTGACACCTCGCAGGAGCCCGAAGTCGATCTGGAGCAGGCCCATGCCCACGGCCTCGCGGACGAGGAGTGGGAAAGAATCTTAAAGATCCTGGGCCGCGTCCCCACGTTCACGGAGCTGGGCGTTTTCTCCCTCATGTGGAGCGAGCACTGCTCCTACAAGTCGTCGAGGGTGCATCTGAAGAAGCTGCCGACGGACGCCCCGTGGGTGCTTCAGGGCCCGGGCGAGAACGCGGGCGCCGTGGACATCGGAGGGGGCTGCGCCGCCGTCTTCAAGATGGAATCGCACAACCATCCCTCCTTCATCGAGCCCTACCAGGGCGCGGCGACGGGCGTCGGCGGCATCCTGCGCGACGTGTTCACCATGAACGCCCGTCCCGTGGCTTCCCTCAACTCCCTGCGCTTCGGCGAGGCGGCGCACCCGCGCACGGCGTACCTGGTGGCGGGCGTGGTGGCGGGCATCGGGGGCTACGGCAACTGCATGGGCGTACCGACGGTGGGCGGCGAGGTTATTTTCGATTCCTCCTATAACGGGAATATCCTAGTAAACGCCTTCACGCTCGGCATCGTGCGGAGCGAGAGGATTTTCCGCGCCAAGGCCCGGGGGGTCGGAAACCCCGTTTTCTACGTCGGCTCCAAGACCGGGCGCGACGGCATCCACGGCGCGAGCCTTCTCGCTTCATCCGAGTTCGACGAGGAGAGCGAGGAGATGCGCCCCACGGTTCAGGTGGGCGACCCGTTCACCGAGAAAAACCTTCTCGAGTCGTGCATCGAGGCCATGGCGTCGGGCGCCGTCGTCTCGATCCAGGACATGGGCGCGGCCGGCCTCACGTCGTCGTCCGTCGAGATGGCGGGGCGGGGCGGGTGCGGCATCGAGCTCGACCTGGACGTCGTCCCCCGGCGCGAGACCGGCATGACGCCCTACGAACTCATGATCTCCGAGTCCCAGGAGCGCATGCTCCTCGTCGTCCGGAAGGGGCGGGAGGAGGAGATTTTAAAGATTTTCAGGAAGTGGGACCTCGACGCCGTCAGGATAGGGCGGGTCACGGACGACGGCCTTCTCACGGTCTGGGAAAAGAAGAAGACCGCCGCCCGGATTCCCGTGCGGGCGCTCACCGACGAGGCGCCGGTGTACAAGCGCCCCGTAAAACGCCCGGCCGGGTTGGACGCGGCGCAGGCGCTCGATCTGTCCTCGGTGCCGCAGCCCGAAAGCTTCGGCGCCGCCTTGAGGAAGCTTATCGCCTCGCCCGATCTCGCCTCGAAGCACTGGGTGTGGCGGCAGTACGACTCCATGGTGCGCACGAACACGGTGCTCGGCCCCGGCGCTGACGCCGCCGTCGTCCGCGTCAAGGAAAACGAAAAAGCGCTCGCCATGACGGTGGACGGAAACGGCCGCTTCTGCGTCCTCGACCCGCGCCTCGGTGCGCGGCACGCCGTCGCGGAGGCGGCGCGGAACCTCGCCTGCGTGGGCGCGCGGCCGCTCGGCGTGACCGACTGCCTCAATTTCGGCTCCCCGGAGAAGCCCGAGATCATGTGGCAATTTCAGGAGTGCGTCGAGGGCCTCGCCGAGGCCTGCCGCGCGCTCGACGTTCCCGTGGTGAGCGGCAACGTCTCCTTCTACAACGAGACGGCGACCGGAGACGGAAAAAGCGCCGCGATCGACCCGACGCCCACCGTCGCGATGGTCGGCGTCCTGGACGACCCGGAAAAGCATGCCGCGCCATGGTTTAAAGACGAGGGCGACGCCGTCTACCTTCTCGGCGAGACGCGCGAGGAGCTCGGCGGGAGCGAGTATCTTTTCACGCTGCACCGGAGGAAAGCCGGAAAGCCCCCGGCGCTCGACCTTGAGTTCGAGAAGCGCCTCCAGGCTCTCGTCCGCACCGCCGTCGCGGAGGGAATTTTAAAATCGGCGCACGACTGCTCCGAGGGCGGCCTCGCCGTGGCGCTCGCGGAATGCTGCTTCCATCCGGAGGGGCCGCGGGGAGCGGAAATAACGCTTGCGTCGCAGGGCGTCCGCCGCGACGCGCTCCTGTTCGGCGAGTCGGCCTCGAGAATTATCGTGACGGTGGGGGCGAGCCATGAATCGTCCCTGCAAAAAGCGGCGCGCGAGCACGACGTTCCGTGTACGCGCCTCGGCGCGGTGGGCGGCGGGAATCTCCGCGTCGCCGCGGACGGCGAGACGGTGCTCGACGAAGCGGCCGCCGCGCTGCACAAGGCTTGGAGCGAGGGGTTTGAGCAGGCGGTGTTCGGCAAGGTAGAATAGGGCATGCCCTCCAGAGGACGGAGCCGCTTGGGCGGAAAAACCCGCCACGCTGTCTTCTTCGGCGACTCGCGTCGTATGGACGAGGTCAAGGACGCGTCGGTTCATCTCGTCGTGACCTCCCCGCCCTACTGGCAGCTCAAGGACTACGGTCACCCCGGCCAGATCGGCTTCGACGATTCCTACGAAAGCTACATCAACAACCTGAACCTGGTGTGGAAGGAATGCTTGAGAGTCCTTCACCCCGGCTGCCGCCTCGTCGTCAACATCGGTGACCAGTTCGCCCGCTCCGTCACCTACGGCCGCTACAAGGTGATTCCCATCCGGACGGAGATTATCAAATTCTGCGAGGCCGCGGGCTTCGACTACATGGGGGGAATCATCTGGCGGAAGGCCACGACGATGAACACCACGGGCGGCGCCACCGTGATGGGCTCCTTTCCGCATCCGCGGAACGGCATTCTGAAGCTGGACTACGAGTTCATCCTCGTCTTCAAAAAGCCGGGGAAATCTCCGAAGCCCTCGGCGGAAGCCAAGAAGCGGTCGAAGCTCTCCACGAAGGAATGGAACGAGTATTTCTTCGGCCACTGGAATTTTCCCGGCGAAAAGCAGGACGGCCATCTGGCGATGTTCCCCGAGGAGCTGCCGCGGCGCGCCATCCGCATGTTCTCGTTCGCGGGCGACACGGTGCTCGATCCCTTCCTGGGAAGCGGCACGACTACGCTCGCCGCGAAGAATCTCGATAGAAATTCCATCGGCTACGAGATTAATCGTTCCTGCGAAGGCGCCATCCGGAAGAAACTGGGATTGGACGGGCCGTCGCTCCGGGACGGGGCGGAAATTATTTTCAAGAAGCAGCGGGCGAAAAGA
This sequence comes from Acidobacteriota bacterium, assembly GCA_020349885.1. NCBI lineage: Bacteria > Pseudomonadati > Acidobacteriota > Acidobacteriota bacterium. The sequence goes on along the minus strand of CP070701.1, from coordinate 1,836,462 downwards.
ACGAATTGGAGCGGGGAAATTTCCGGGCTGCCCTACATATTTCGCGACCCCGCGAGGTTCGACAAGAAGGCGGACCCGAGAGAGCGGACGTTCGGCTCGAAGATTACGGGGCGCGAGAAGCCGAAGACGAAATACTACTCCGTCAAGCGCGTGGAGGGGCCCGACCACCTGGAGCTCGGTGACGGCACGAGGGTGCGGCTCCTCGGCGTGCGGCCCAGGAAAGGCCGCGCGAAGGAGGCGGTCGCGTTTCTACGCGCGGCCACGAAGGGGCAAAAGATTTTCCTGCGCTTCGACGAGACCGTCTCATGCAACGGGAACGGTGAGAACCTCGCCTACGTGTACTTGAGGAATAAAACGCATCTGAACGCGCATCTTATCAAGAAGAGGCTGGCGGCGCCGGACACTTCGCTCGAGCACTGTTTCAAGCACCGGTTTATGGATTACGCTGTATGAAACCCTTGCGCGATAAGTGCGGCGTCTTCGGCATCCTGCGGCACGAGAAGGCCGCGGAGCTTGCGTACTTCGGCCTCTACGCGCTTCAGCACCGGGGCCAGGAGAGCGCGGGCATCGCCACCGACGCGGGCCGGGGCCTGCGCGTCGAGACGGGCATGGGCTACGTCGTGGAGGTGTTCCGCGCGGAAAAGAAGAATCTTCCCCGGGGCGACGTCGCCATCGGCCACGTGCGCTACTCCACGGCGGGTGAAAGCGCCGCCGTGAACGCCCAGCCGATTCTCTTTAACACGCGCTACGGCGAGATGGCCATCTGCCATAACGGCAACCTCGTGGATTACGCGAAGCAGCGGGAGGCGCTCGAGCGGGACGGCGCGCCCTTTGCCACGACGAGCGACACCGAGGTCATCCTGCATCTCATCGCCCGCTCCGACGCGCCCCGCATCGAGGACGCCCTCGTGGACGCGCTCTCGCAGGTGCGCGGCGCCTACACGCTTCTTTTCCTTCTTCCGGGACGCATCGTCGGCGTGCGCGACGCGCGCGGGTTTCGCCCGCTCGTTCTGGGAAAACTCGGCGAGGCGCACGTCCTCGCGTCCGAGACGTGCTCGCTCGATTTGATACGCGCCCAGTTCGTGCGCGAGGTCGAGCCGGGCGAGATGGTGACACTCTCCGACCGGGGCGTCGAAAGCCGCTTTCCGTTCGAGCGCGCCGAGCCGCGCCAGTGCATCTTTGAGCTCATCTACTTCGCGCGGCCCGACAGCCGCATTTTCAGCCGCGACACGTACCGGGCGCGCTTCGAGATGGGGCGGCAGATGGCGCGCGAGCACCCCGTGGGGGCCGACCTCGTCGTGCCGGTGCCCGACTCGGGCCTGATCGCGGCGCTCGGCTACGCCGAAGAGTCGAAGATTCCTTTCGCCCACGGCCTCACGCGCAACCACTACGTGGGCCGCACGTTCATCCAGCCCAAGCAGGAGGGGCGCGACATGGGGGTTCGCGTGAAGCTCAACCCGGTTCCCGCCGTGCTGCGGGACAGACGCATCGTGCTCGTGGACGATTCCATCGTGCGCGGAACGACGTGCAAGAAAATCGTTTCCATGGTGCGCGAGGGCGGAGCGTCCGAGGTGCACATGCGCATCTCGTGCCCGCCCTACGTAAGCCCATGCATCTACGGCGTCGACACCCCGACCGAAGAGGAGCTCATTGCCAACCGGATGGGCATCGACGAAATCCGGAGCGAGATCGGAGCCGACACGCTGGGTTACCTGAGCCTCGAGGGACTGCAGCGCGCCGTCGAGGCGGACAACCAGTTCTGTTACGCATGCTTTACGAGGGAATATCCCATCCCCCGCCCCGCGGAGGAGCCGCCGCAGCCCGGGCTGTTTGAGAGATGACGAAAAAGCTCACCTACGCCTCCGCCGGCGTTTCGCTCGACAGGTGGGAAAAAGCCTACAAGCGCATGAAGCGCCTCGTGGACGCGACGCGCACCAGGGAAGCCCTTTCCAAGGTCGGCACCTTCGGCGGCCTGTTTAAAATCCCGCGCGGCTATAGGGAGCCCGTCCTGGTCACCTCGACGGACGGCGTGGGCACCAAGCTGAAAATTGCCTTCCTGATGCGCCGCCACGACACGGTGGGCGAGGACCTGGTGAACCACTGCATCAACGACATCCTCGTCCAGGGTGCGCAGCCGCTTTTCTTTCTGGATTACATGGGGTGCGGAAAACTGAAGCCGTCCGTCGCGGCGGACGTCGTGAAGGGATTTGCCCGCGCCTGCAAGCGCGAGGGCGTCACGCTCCTCGGGGGCGAGACGGCCGAGATGCCCGGCTTCTACGCGCCGGGCGAATACGACCTGGCGGGGTTCGTCGTGGGCGTCGTCGAGCGGAAAAAAATCATCACCGGCGCGCGCATCCGCCCGGGCGACGTGTTGTACGGGCTGCCCTCGACGGGGCTTCACACGAACGGCTATTCTCTGGCGCGCAGGGTTTTCTTCGACCGGGCGCGGTGGCGCGTTTCGCGGTACGTTCCCGAGCTGCGCACCACGCTCGGCGAGGCGCTCTTGAGGCCGCACCGCTCGTACGCGAAGACGCTGCGCCGCCCCGTCGACCGGGGCTGGATCAAGGGGCTGGCGCACATTACGGGCGGCGGCTTGACCGACAATCTCCCGCGCATCCTTCCCGCGGGCCGCTCCGCCGCGATTGACGCGCGGGCCTGGCGCACGCCGCCGCTTTTCCGCCTCATCCAGGAGATGGGCCGCGTTTCGGACGCCGAGATGCACCGCACCTTTAACATGGGCGTCGGCATGGTCGCGGCCGTCTCTCCGCGCCATCGAGCGGCGTTCGAAGCGCACCTGCGGCGGCGGCGCGAGCGGTTCTTTGTCGTGGGCGAGGTGCAGCGCGGGCGGCGCATGGTGCGGTACGGATAGGAGGGAGCCGGAGCTTCAAGAGACGGAGAATCCCGCTGTGGCATTCATTATGCTTTTGTGCTAACGTGAAACTTGCTCGTGCAAGCAAGCGAGCCGGAAATAATCCATGGCCTCTATCGTGCATTTGAGCGACGAGAATTTTGAGCAGGAAGTGCTCCGCACGGAGGGCCCGGTGCTCGTGGATTTTTCGGCCACCTGGTGCGGCCCCTGCAAGCAGCTGGAGCCCATCCTTGCCGAGATTGCCCAGGGCTACAACGGCCGCGCGAAGGTCTGCAAGGTGGAGATTGACGAAAATCAGAATTTGGCGCTTCGCTTTAATATCATGAGCGTGCCGACCATCATTGTTTTTCAGGACGGCCAGCCCAGGGCCCAGATCAACGGCCTCGTTCCGAAGACCCAGATTAAGAAAACGCTCGACGAGTTGCTATAGCCGCGCCGCTCCACGGGTGGAGCGCGCCGGCGCAGCACCCCAAATCCCTCAACGGCATGCACATCCTGATGATTCGCCTGAGCGCCTTCGGCGACATCCTGCGGACGCTGCCGGCCCTCCACGCGCTGCGCAAGGCTTTCCCCGGGGCCCGCATCGTGTGGGCGGCGCAGGATATGGCGCGCTCCCTCCTGGATGGGCACCCCGAGGTGGACGAGTGGCTCTATTTTCCGCGCCGCGGGGGATGGGGCAAGTGGATGAAGTTTTTGAAAAACCTTCGGGCGCGCGAGTACGACCTTGCGCTCGATTTCCACGGCCGCCTCAAGAGCGCGCTTGTCCTCCGGGCCGCGCGCGGAGCGCGCAAGGTGGGTCTCGCCCCCCCGGGCTCGCGCGAGGGCGCGCGGGTTTTTTATCGGGAAGCCGTTTCCTGCGACACGCCGAACCGCGTCGAGCAGACGTTTTGTCTTCTGAAGCACGTCGGCGCAGAGCCGCTTGCCGAATGGACGCTCCCTCTTTGCCCGGACGCCCGGGCATGGGCGCGGGAGGCCGTCGAGCCGCTTGGCGGAAAACGCATCGCGTTCTTCTTCCCGGGCGCGAGCACGCGCCGCTACGGAGCCCGCAAGCGCTGGAGCGAGGAGGGCTTCGCCGAGCTTGGGAAGCAGCTTCTTGCGGCGTTCAGGGACACGGCCGTCGTGGTCGGGCATGGCCCGGGTGAAGAAGGGCTCGCCCGGCGCATCGTGAGCCGGATCGGCGAGGGTGCGCACCTCGGCCCCACGACGACGCTCCCGCAGCTTGCGGCGCTCATCGCGCGCTGCGCGCTCTACGTAGGAGGCGACACCGGCCCCACTCACCTGGCATGGCTCCTTCGGGTGCCGACGGTGGCGCTTTATCCGGCGTCCCCGCCAGAGCGCAGCACCCCCCCTTTCGATCTTCCCTACCGCGCCGTCCCGCTCTCCCGTGCGGCGCCCCTCGGGGAAGCGGTCGCGTCCGTCGAGCAGGCCGTGCGGAGTCTTTTGGAACATTGATCCGGCCTCGTTCAAGGGGAACGCAACTTGCGGCGCAACGGCTAAAAGGATTAAGCTTTTCTTGTGACGAAAATCTACACGCGCGCTGGCGACGACGGCGAAACAGGGCTCATCGGCGGAGAGCGCGTTCCGAAGAGCCATCTTCGCATTGCGGCCTACGGCGGCGTGGACGAAGCGAACGCCGCCCTGGGGACGGCCCTGGCGCTCCTTGAAGACTCCGGCCTGAAAGCGCTCCTTGAACCCGTCCAGCACGATCTCTTTCGCGTGGGCGCGGCGCTTGCGACGCCGCCCCAGCGGCACAAGACCGCTCCGCCTCTGGCCCGGGCCGATGTGCAGCGCCTCGAGCAGGCAATTGACCGGCTCGAAGCGGAGCTTCCATCCCTTCGAGAATTCATCCTTCCGGGAGGCAGCCCTGCGGCGGCGAATCTTCACCTTGCGCGCTCCATCGTGCGCCGGGCCGAGCGGAGCGCCGTGGCGCTTTCCCAGCGTGAAAAGGTGCCGCCTGAAATTTTGGCTTACCTCAACCGCCTCTCGGATCTTCTGTTCGTAGCCGCCCGCGCCGCGAACCGCCTGGCCAGCGTCGAAGATATTTCCTGGAAAAAGTAACAAACCGGGGATTCGGCGATTCTGCCCCGATAAAGTCGCCGGCGCTTTTTTTGACACCTTTTCCTCGAAAGCCGTATGATGGGTGAACGTCATGACGATGCCCCGAAGCCTTTTTTCCGTCAAGCCGAGCGCCTCGTTTTGGTGGATTCTCCTTGCCGCCTTTGCCTTTCGTCTGCTCACCGCGCTTCTTTGCGTCGTGGTGACGGACGAGATGCCCCAATACTACCGCGCCGCCGAGTCGCTCTTGGCCGGCGAAGGCATGCGTGACCTCTTGGGACGACCCCTCGTCTTCCATGTGCCGGCGCTTACGTGGCTTGCCGCGCTCGTGAGCTTTGTACTCCCGACATGGGCGACATCTGACGTCGTCTTCGCGGGCTTCGGCACGCTGATGACGGCGGCCGTCGGGTGGCTCGCGCTCGAGCTCTACGGTGAGCGGGCCGCATGGTACGCGATGGGGCTCGTGAGCGTTCTTCCCGTCCTCAGCGCCGTGGTGCTTTCCTCGGACACGCACCTGCTGCTTCTGGGATTCCTTTTCACACAGGCCGCGGTTTCCTGGCTTCTTATGAGGGACCCGCCGACATGGCCGCGCTGCGCCGCGTGGGGGCTCCTTGGCGCGCTTGCGTATCTTTCGCGTCCCGAGGCTATTGTGCACTCGGCGCTCTGGGCCGCGCTCATTCTCTGGTGGAACGCGCCGCGCTTCCGCGAAAATTTCCCCCTGCGGCTCTCCCAGGCCCTGTGCGGCCTCGTGTGTTTTCTGGCCCTGGCGCTTCCGTACTGGCTGTGGCTCCATGAGCACATGGGCCGGTGGAGCCTGAGCGGGGGCGCGTTCCCGACCTACGCCTTCGACCGAAACACCGTGCCGGACGGCGTCTCCTGGGCCAAGGCGCGCGAGCTTTACGGAGACGAGGCCTTCGAGCAGCGGAGCGTTCTTCTGGCGATGCGCCATAACCCGGGGATGGTCGTGAAGAAACTCCGAAGCGGAACGAAAATTTTTTTCCAGTACCTCGGCAGCCTCAATGGATTCCCGGCGTTTCTTTTCGTCTTCGCGGGACTTGGGCTCTTCGCCTCGCCGCGCTCGTGGGAGCACCGCCGGCCGGCGCTTCATCTCCTCGCCCTCCTCGGCCTTCTTCCCTCTTTTCTCTACGTTTTCTTTTTTATCAACGAGCGCTATCTTTCCACGCTCATGCCCTTCCTGTGCGTGTGGTGCGCTGGAGGGTTCCTTGCGTTCGAGGCGTGGGCGGACTCCGCCGTCAAGGCGGCGAGAAGCCGGGCGCTTGTTAGAAAAATTCCAGCGGCCGTCTTGGTGCTCTTGTTTCTTCTGAACGGAACGCTCCTGATCTCGGCGTATCGAAACCAGAGGCTCGAGCACAAGGCCGCGGGGCTTTGGCTCCGGGAGCACATCCGCGAGCCGTACCGTCTCTGCGCCGACCCGAGGATTACGTACTATGCGGGCCTTGCGGCGCAGGGAGGGGCAGTACCCATTAAGTCGTGCGCGCCGCTCGATAAGCCCCTTTACATCGCGGCCTCGCGCATCCGGGGCAACGCGGATATGCAGGCGAAAGACCCGCTCTGGGCCTCTTTCATGACGGAGAATCCTCCGCCTTCGTGGGAGCATGTGGCCACAGTGGAGGCGCGCGGCGAGCGCGTCTACATCCATCGGTGCGTCGGCGGCGCGGGGGAGCCGCTCGAGGATTCAGGCCCATAGAGGGAGGAAGAAACGTTTCCGGCGGCGGGAGCGGGGAAACGGCCGTGAACGTGGACGAAGCGCTTCGGCGGGCGGCGGAGCGCCTGCGGGGGGCGGGCGTTGGTGAAGCGGCGCGCGAGGCCGAGCATCTCCTCACACACGCGGCGGGGCTCGGGCGCGAGCAGTTGGTGGCGCACCCGGAGCGTGCTCTCGACCGGGACGCCTCGCGGCGGTTCGAGGAGGCGGTGGAGCGCCGCGCCGCCGGATGTCCTGCGGCCTACATTACTCGCAAGCAAGAATTTTTCGGCCTTTCGTTCTACGTGGACGAGCGCGTCCTCGTCCCGCGCCCCGAGACCGAGTTCCTGGTGGAAGAGGCGCTCAGGCGCCTGCCGCGCGAGACCGCGTGTATCGTAGATGTAGGCACCGGCTCGGGGTGCGTCGCCGTGGCGCTCAAGACGAAACGTTCCTCGTGGAACATTGTGGCGACGGACGTTTCGCGCGAGGCGCTCGACGTCGCACGCCGAAACGCTGCGGCCCACGGCGCCGCGCTCGGGCTCGTCGCGTGCGATTTGCTGAGCACCTTCCCGGAGGACGCGGCCTTCGACGCCGTCGTTTCCAACCCGCCGTACATCGGCGAGGATGAATGGAAAACACTCGACAAATCGGTGCGGGAGTTCGAGCCGTCCGTTGCGCTTCTTGCAAAGCCGAGCCCTGCGAGCGTCGTCGAGCGCCTGCTTCCCGAGGCGCATGTCCGGCTCAAGCGCGGCGGCTTTCTGATTATGGAAATATCTCCCACGATCTCCGGCGCCGCGCGGGAGCTTGCGAAGCGGGCGGGCTTTTTGCTCGAAGCGGTCCTTAAGGATTACGCGGGGCTTGAGAGGGTGGTGGTGGGGAGGAAGGCATAATTATTTAGTCGGCTCCCAGACGTACCTTCCCGTTCTGTCGATGTAACCTGGCCGAAGTCGGCGCGCCTCCCGCCCTTATTTGCGGACCTTGAATTTATTCTCGAGGTTGCCGAGGCGGTCGGTGATGCCGCCGTACTCGAGCTCGGACATGGGAAGCATGGCGGCGCCGGAGAATCCCTGCTTTCTCATCTCGACGGTTTTATCGGCGATATGGGCGCGGACGGAGTCCCAGAAGGGGTGGGCGAAGGGGTCGGCCGGCTCGGTCAGCTTTCCGCCGTGGACGCAGAAGGCGTGGCAGGACACGATGGGCGGGCCGTCGAAATAGGACGTGGGCGTGTTGTGCGGCACCGGCAGGAGGGCCGCGGTGTGGCTTCCGCGCATGCAGCCGGAGACGTAATGGCCGATGCCGAAGGTGGCCAGCACCTCGCCGGTTGCGGGAAAATCGCCCTGCGTGCGCACGAGCATCACGGGGTCGTCCTTGCCGGTGTATTTTCCGGCGATGTTGTGGAGGCGCGAGGTGCTCACGCTGGCGCAGACGTCGCCCGTCGTGCGCGAGCGGACGCTCTCGATGACGAAGCGGCTGTTGTCCCGCAGCAGCGTGGCGATATCGTAGAGGTCCTCGGGGGCGTTCAGCTCGATAACCTTGTCGCCCTCGGTGTGCATCACGTCCATGATGGTGAAGGTGAAACCGTCCTTCATCTTGGGCGAGAGCATCAGGCCGGGGCAGTACATGGGGTCGGCGAGCGAGAGGTAGAGGGGCAGGCTGTAGGCGCCGGGGTCGGTCTTGTCCGCGGCGAAGAAGAGGAACGGCTCGCCGGGGCGCTCCTCGAACTCGAGCTCCGCGACCGCCGGGCCCATGCCGCGGATGTTTCCGGAAAAGGAGTCCTTCAGGAGGTCCTGGCCCGCGCCGTAGAGGCCCTGCTTTTTCGCCACCTCCGTGCCCCGGATGAACGCGTCCCATGCGAGCTTGTGGATCTTCTCGTCGTTTTCGCCGCGGCGATGGACGGCCAGGATGGCGATGTCGTCCCCCGTGAAGGAGACGAAGAAATCGTCGAGGAGCCCCTTGCCGAGCTCGCCCGCGGCGCGGTTCACGGCCTCCACCAGCTTGCGGCTCGGCTGGATGTGTCCGCCGATGCTTCCGATGTCCGCCTTAAGAACGCTCAGGGTTATTTTGGGCATAAGAAAAACCTCCGTTTACGGTGTTCAGCAGGGGGCTCAGAATAGCCCCGGCGGTATGCCGTGTCAAGGCTTCGTCCGGTCCTTGTCCGGTCGGTTCAGGGTCTTGGTCATCACGACGGCGTCCTCGCCCGTCTCTTGGTAGTAGTGCCGCCGCACGCCGAGCTCCGAGAAGCCGAATCTCTTGTAGAGGCGCGCGGCCGCGTCGTTCGAGGTGCGCACCTCGAGCAGCATGACGCGGCACCCCCAGGCGCGCGCCCGCTCCTCGGCGAACTCCAGGAGCGCCCATCCCAGGCCGCGCCCGCGCAGCTCGGGCGCGACGGCGATGTTGTTGACGTGGAGCTCGTTCGAGACGTTCCACGTGCAGAGGTAACCAGCGACCCGGCCGTCGCTTGCGGCGAGCACGAAGGGGCGGGAGACGCCGCTCACGTTTCGCGCCTCGGCCTCGAAGATGCCGCGGCTCCACGGGTGGGGGAACGATTTTCTCTCGATGGCCTCGACCTCCGCGAGGTGGTCTTCGCGCATAGGAAGAACTTTGTAGGCCGGCAGGCCGTCGAGGTAGATGAGCTTTTCCACACCCGCATGGTAGCACAGCGGCCGGGACGTCCCTTATGCCTCTCCGGCGGTTTTTCAAGGATTTTTATCCCGACATGTCGGGATTGCCGGCCCCGACGCCCCGCATCGGGGTAAAACTTGCCTAATTTGCCGCTTTTTCAGAAAGGGGTTTGGGATTAGCCGTTAGGGGTTAGCGAGCTGGCTTACGGACACGGCCCCGGTGCAGGCCATGGGCCGATGCTACTGCGCTCAACGGCCGCGCTGTCCCTCCCGCAGCTCGACTCCCCGCTCGCGTTCGCCGTTGCCACGACAATCCACGAATCGACCGGCACCGAGTAGCCCGTCAGCGTCACCGTGCCATCCCCGTTCGGCAAAAAGGCCGACTCGCACACCTGCACGGGTGTCCCGTACCACATTCCCAGTGCGTTCTCGTAAACCACGTACCCCGTCGCGCACGCAAGCTCCTCCACCGCCACGACTCCCGTCGTATCGACCGTGAGCGGCGGCACGGCGGGCGATACGTCCGTCGCCGACGGCTCCCCGCACGGCGGGACGCTGCACGTCGCCGGGTTGCATCCGCCTATCCCATTTACTATCACATTGTCCACGGCCCAGTACCAGTCCCAATTGCCCTCGTAACGCCAGTCAAACTGGCAGTCCGCCGCCCCCGCGCACTCCGCCGTCGCGTCCAGCGTTATGGTCTCAACACCCGTATCGTCGTTCTCGTTCCATTGAATGAGGTCAATCCATACGCCTCCCGTCAGTGTGCTCCTCACCCTCACCGTGCCGAAATCGTCGTTCGCCCCGTCTAAAGCATACCCTTTGAAATAGTGATCGAACTGGAGCGTTACGGCGCTCGCCGTGCTCGTGTCCATGAGCGGCGTGATGAGATACTCGTCCTGTATCGCGCCCCCGCCCGCGCAGTCCCCGTCCGCGATCATGTACGTGTCAGGGAAAAGCTCTCGCGTGCACGGGTCCGCGTCGGTCCACGTGCAGGAGCCGTTGCCCAAACACGTGGCTGTATTCGTCCCTCCGTCCACAACCGTCCACGCCCCAGGAAGCCCAGCGTTGAAGTCTTCCGAAAGGAACGTTACGGGCCCTCCGGCGCTCACCGCCACCTGGAACAGAACGGAATTGGAATAAGGATTGAGCACGGCGTCCGTATAGGTCAGGTCGAGCGCGAAGTCAATCACCGTCCCGCACGGCACGCTCACGTCCACTACAAACTGGAACGGCGTGAGCGACGTGCCCGTAAGCCCCACGGGAATGTCGGGGAACGCGGCCGTGTTTGCCGTAATCGTGATACCCGGCGTCACGGTGGAAAGCACGCCGCTTGCGTTGAAGGCGTCCGCGCTGCCGGTGTTCTGCACCGTGACGGTGAGATCAATAGTCTCACCCGGCTCCACGGCGCCGTTGGCGTTCCCGCAGTCGGTGAAGGTGTAGTCGCTATAAGCCAATGTGGGGGCAACACATGGGCACACCGTCCCCGAGGCCGACGTTCCGAGGCAACCCGTGGCGCTCTCCTCCACCGTCACCGTGTAGGTCTCCACCGTGCCGCACGGCACCACGATCGTCTGCGTCGTTGCTCCGTCGTTGGGCCCGCCCGGAGGCGTTGTGCTCCACACGT
>CP070701.1:1779468-1825488 GCA_020349885.1 Acidobacteriota bacterium | reverse complement strand
ATATAATTACTAGGTATGGTATAGGGTGGGCATAAAGGGTGATTTTTACCCCAAGGACACTGAAAGGGTTGGGCTACTGTAGAGAACGAAAACGAAACTTTTTCAATTTCTGAGCGCGTTTTTATAGGGCAATATATTGAATGGTTAACCTTCTTCCTTCCGGCTCCTCCCCTCCCCCCTTCTCTATTTTCGATCCGCCTTGAGAGCAGAAATTTCCTCGGAGAGTGTAGAGAGACACCCCAACGGGTTTACATCACGCCAAAACCGTGCATCAGAACGCCAATACCTAAAGTAGTTTCTCATCAATTGCCCCCATTACATCAAAAGTTACATGGAACTAATGCTATTTTGAGGTTCGATTTGAGACTTAGACTACTTGGTATATGGTCGATAGCGGAGGGGCTTGGCCCCCCTCTTCAAATGCCCCATTCAGATTCAACCATTTTTCAACCACTGACCCCACAAAAGCACACCACCCCCCCACCGAGTCGCACCAAAAGGAAAATCCTTGTCTGATAGGGAGTTAGGTTGTAAGTCGGTGTCGGTAAAAGGGTTCCGAAATTGGCCTAAATCGGCTTGGAAGGCCGATGCTCTGCCACTGAGCTACTCCCGCTCATAAGGTTATTGTAGATAAAAAACTTGCCTTTTGCTATTTCTTGAAAAGATCCTCAAACGTACTCTTGGCCGCTTGCTCCTTCCCACGGTCGCGCGGGCCGCGTTCCGAAAGCTCAAGCCAGTCGCAGAAGTTCGCCTTGTCCTTGTCGCGCACCCACTCGGCTTGCGGCTCGCGGCACTCGTTCGGGGCGGAGCGGTCGTGGTAGCGGCAGTTGAGGCAGACGTGAACGTCGGCGCCGCATTGCTCGCACTGCGTCGAGCGCTGGGGCTTTTCCTCCTTAATCTCACTTCCGCAGGCGTGGCAGAAAGGCATTACACGAAGACGAAAACCCGGAACTCGTCCTTGTTCGGAAGGACGAACTCCTTGAAGTAATTGCGGTGCTTGGTTCGATAAGCTTTTTCCAGCTCTTTCTGGACTTCTTCCGAGATAAATTTTCCGGCCTGGAGGCACTGCGTCTTGATAACGTCCGTCACCCTGGAGATGCGCCCTTTCTCCACGGCGATCATCTTGTGGACGCGCTTGTCGCGGAGGGCCAAGTAGAACACGCCGTCGAAGAATTGCGCGTCGACGCGCGCAATCTCCTCCTCGCGCTTCGGGGCGATGACGATGCCGATGCCTTTCTCGTGCTTGTAGACGAGGCACTCGTGCTTTTGCCAGACGTAGCTCCCAAGCTCCTCCTGACCTTCGAGCAATAGCGACTTCTTCTTTTTGGCCGCGTGGGAGCCCGCCACGGGAAAGACAAGCAAGACGGCCATAAAAAGCCAGAGTGTTTTTCGCGTCATGATGTTTCTCCTTTCTTTTCTTATGGAAGCATGGCCTATTAGGTGCCTGCGGCCCCGCGCCGCACGGCCGGTTCTTTTGCCAGCTCGTCCGCGATTTCTCGAACCGCGTCGATGAGCGTCTTGATGTTCTCCTCCGTCGTGAACCAGCCGGGGCTCACGCGGACGCCGCCCTCCGGCTGGTCGTAGAGCGCATGGGCGCCGGGGGCGCAATGGAGGCCCGTGCGGACGCAGATCCCGAAGCGCTCATCGAGAATGTTTCCGACGATCGGGGGCGCCACGCCGCACAGGTTGAAGGTGAGGATCCCCGTGCGCGGCGCATCAGATGGGCCGTATAAAAAGATCCGCTCGTCCTCCCCGAGGGCCGCAAAGACCATCCCGGCGAGGCGGCTCTCCTTCTCGTGCACCTTTTCGACCCCCACCTCTTCGAGGAAGCGGATGCCCTCGGCGAGCGCCACGACGCCCCATGTGTTGAGCGTGCCCCCCTCGAGGCGCACGGGGAATTTCTCGGGCTGGAATTCCTCCGAGTCGCCCGTGCCGCCCTCGCGCCAGGGCGAGATGTCCACGCCCTCGCGGACGTAGAGGACGCCGGTTCCGGGGGGGCCGAAGAGCGACTTGTGGCCCGTCGTCGCCATCACGTCCAGCCCCAGCTCCTCCACGTCCATGGGCACGACCCCCGTCGCCTGCGCCGAGTCGATCATCACCAGGGCGCCGCGCCCGTGCGCCGCCTCGGCGATTTCCTGAACGGGCTGCAGGATTCCGATAACGTTCGAGACGTGGGTTACGACGACGAGCCTCGTGTTCTTCTGCATCGCGCGCGCGATGCGCTCCGGGCTCAGGCGCCCGTCGGCCTCGGGCGGAACGCGCGCCAGCTCGATGCACCCCTCCTTGGCCAGGCGGTTGAGCGGGCGCAGGACGCACGTGTGCTCGAAGGTGCTCGACACCACGTGGTCGCCCGCGCGCAGAATGCCCTTGAGCGCCATGTTGATGCCGTCGGTGGCGTTCATAGTAAAAACGATGCGGGAGGGATCCCCGACGCCGAAGAACCGGGCGACCGCCTGCCGCGCCCGCTCGTACTCCTCGCCCGCGTCCACGGCCATCTTGTAGAGCGCGCGCCCGGGGTTGGCGCCGAGCGATTTGCCGAACGCAACGATTTTCTCGTAGACGCGCTCCGGCTTGGGATACGAGGTCGCGGCGTTGTCGAGGTAGATAATAGGGCTGCTCATGGCTACGCACCCACCCACTTCGCGTAAAGACTCCGCGCCGTCGTAACGTCGTCCGTGCCCGAGATCATCGCGCGCCCGTCCGCGAAGACCGTCATTTCGCAGCCGTTCGCGGAGAATTGCACCAAGTACTTGTTCCGGTGCGCGCCGCCCACGCGCGAGGCGAGCGCTTCGAGGTCCAACGTTGCGGGCCGGGCGGGCCGCACCTGCACGGCGTTCCGCCCGCAGAGCGAGACGTGGGCGCTTGCGGTATTTTCAAGAAATTCGAACACGCGCTTCGCGCAGGCGGGGCAGTCCGCATGGGGTTCCTCGGGGAGGGAGATTTCCTCGACCCGGTTTTTCCACAGGTCCGCCGAAAGAAGCGTCCGCCGCACCGCCCCCTCGTTTCCCGAAAGAATCTTGACGGCCTCCATCGCCTGGTGCGCCGCCACCCACGCCGCCGCCGGGGCCAGGATGCCCGCCGTGTCGCACGTCGGGCCGCCGGGGGGCGGCATCTGCGAAAAAACGCAGCGAAGGCATGGCCCCCTGCCCGGCAGAACGTTCATCGTCACGCCGTAAGACGCAACGGCGCCTCCGTAGATCCAGGAGAGATTCTGCTTGACGCAGGCGTCGTTCAGCAGGTAGCGCGCCTCGAAATTGTCGAGACCATCCACGACGACGTCCGCGCCGCCGATGATTTCCAAAACGTTCCACGGGGTGACGTCGGCCACGACGCCCTCGACGGCTATGCCGGAGTTCAGGGCGCGAAGCCTGCGCTCCGCCGCCGCGGCCTTGGGCATGACCGCCTTGACGTCGTCCTCGCCAAAGAGCGCCTGACGCTGGAGGTTGCTCCATTCGACGACGTCGCGGTCCACGACGCGGATGCGCCCGACGCCCGCGCGCGCGAGAAGCTCCGCCGCCCGGCTCCCCAGGGCGCCGCATCCGACGACCACGGCCGTGGAGACCGCGAGCCGCTCCTGCCCCTTCGTTCCGAGCGGTTTGAACAGAGTCTGGCGCGCGTAGCGGTGCTCTTCCATCGGTCAATTATACCCAAGTCATGCGGCCGAGCCAAGGAGCGTTCCGCCCTTCGGATCCCCGGTCCTGCAAGGCAAAAAAACTCCCCGGACGGGGAGCTTCTCGGCGTATTCGGGGCGGGAGAAACGGCTACCAGTCGAGGCCCCGCATAGGCATGATGACGCGCTTCTTCTCCTCGAGCTCTTCGAGCGCCTCTTGCTCGTGCTGCCGCAGGGCTTCGAGAAGGCGCTGCGCTTCCTCCTCCGTCAGCTCGTCGGGAGCCGCCTCCTGCTGCTCGCCTTCCTGGGATTCCGAGGCTTCCTCTTCATTTTCTTCACCTTCCTCACCCTCCTGCCTCTGGCAGCTTTGCATCTGCTGCAACGCTAGCTCGTAGTTGCGCTTGGCGTCCAGGTCGCCCGTATCGAGCCGGAGCGCCTCGCGGTAGGCCTCCAGCGCCTCGGAGTATTTTTCCGACTCGTACAGGGTGTTTCCGGCGTTGTAGGCCGCGGCCTGGCGCGTGGCCTTCGCCTCCGCGTCCCCGGGGTCGCTTTCCTCGAAGGCGTGCGCGTACGCTTCGAGCGCTTCCTCAAGCTTCTGGTCGCGGAAGAAGGCGTTTCCGCGGTTGAAGTGAAGGGGGGGCGACTCGGAAAGAAGCACGAGCGCCTCGTCGTAGTGCTCGAGCGCGCCTTCAAAGTCGCCTTTCTCGTAGAGGGCGTTGCCCTTCTTGTTGAGGCCGTAGGGGGTCTGCCACATGGGCTTCATCGCCGCCGCGCCCACAAAAAAGGGCGCCACCGCGATCGTCGCCGCTAAAACGCGCAAGCTACACATGTCGGCTTTCATTCTACAGACAGGAACGCCCAGCACGCAAGCAGGTTGCTTCCTCCAGCCAATTTTGCATCTTTCTCCCGATTCCCCTACGATAGAAAGCCTATGCCCGAGCGAATCACGCCCCAGTCCAAGGATTTTGCCGAGTGGTACAACGACGTGTGCCGCGTCGCCGAGCTTGCGGACTACTCGCCCGTGCGCGGCTGCATGGTCATCCGCCCGAACGGCTACGAGCTCTGGGAAAACATACAACGCGCCCTCGACGAGCGGATCAAGGCCCTCGGGCACCGGAACGCCTACTTCCCGCTCTTCATCCCAGAAAGTTTTCTTCGCAAGGAAAAAGAGCACGTCGAGGGTTTTGCGCCCGAGTGCGCCGTCGTCACCCATGGGGGCGGCAAGAAGCTCGACGAGCCGCTCGTGGTCCGCCCCACGTCGGAGACGGTCATGTACCACATGTACGCCAAGTGGATTAAATCGTACCGCGATTTGCCGCTTCTTCTGAACCAGTGGGCGAACGTGGTGCGCTGGGAGATGCGCACGCGGCTCTTCCTGCGCACGACGGAGTTCCTGTGGCAGGAGGGCCACACGGCGCACGCCACCGAAGCCGATGCCGAAGAGGAGACGCGAAAGATTCTGGACATGTACGCCGAGTTCGCCGAAACGGAGCTTGCCATCCCCGTCATCAAGGGGCTCAAGAGCGAAAAGGAGAGATTCGCGGGCGCCCTCCGCACCTATACCCTGGAGGCGCTCATGAAGGACGGGCGCGCGCTCCAGATGGGCACGTCGCACAACCTGGGGCAGAATTTCTCGAAGGCTTTCGACGTGAAGTACCAGACGGAGCGCGGCGACTGGCAGTACTGCTGGCAGGCGTCATGGGGCGTCTCCACGCGGCTCATCGGCGCGGTCATCATGGCACATGGCGACGACCGGGGCCTGATGCTTCCGCCTCGAATCGCCTCGCGGCAGCTCGTCATCGTGCCCATCTACAAGTCGGACGATGACCGCGGCCGCGTCCTGGAGGCCGCCCGGAAGCTCGAAGCCGGCCTCAAGGCCAAGGGCGTTCGCCTGGTCCTCGATGACCGCGACACGGTGACCCCTGGAAACAAGTTCTACAAGTGGGAGGTGGAGGGCGTACCGGTGCGTTTTGAGATCGGCCCGCGCGACCTGGAGAAAAACCAGGTCACTGTGGCCGTCCGCGGGAAGAAGAGCCCTCTCCCGCTCGACCGCGTCGAGTCGGAGATTTTCGAAATCCTCGAGCGCGTGCAGAAGGAGATGCTCGACGGCGCCCTGAGCTTCCGCGAGGAGCGCACGCACCGCGTGGACGGCTACGAGGACTTCAAGGCCAAGCTCGAAGAGCGGGGGGGCTTTCTGTTCGCCCCATGGTGCGGCAAGAGCGCCTGCGAGGACAGGATTCAAGAGGACACCAAGGCCACGCTACGCGCGATTCCGCTTGACGAATCAAAGGAGGCGGGCAAATGCGTCGCCTGCGGCGGCGCGTCGGAGCGGAACGTGTATTTCGCAAAGGGATATTGACCGGTGCGGCCGCGCCGTTGGAGGCTTCCGCCTCCGCTCGGATGGAGGACGGTACCCTACCCTTTTTTTGCATTCCATTTTACCCTTGTGTTATAGTGGCACCTTGAGCACTACCAAAGCGGGAGACGTCAAATACTGATTATGCGGCTTACCTGTTCCATCATCCTGATCTGCTCAAGCCTAGTGGGGGCGGCCCACGGAGACACGGCCGGGGCGGCTGACCGCCCCAACGTCGTCCTCATCTCCATCGACACGCTGCGGGCCGACCACCTCTCATGCTACGGCTATCCCGCCGTAACTTCGCCTCAAATCGACCAAAAGCTGGCAAGAAGGGGTGTCCGATTCACACACTGTTTCTCGCAGGTGCCTCTCACGGGACCCGGGCACGCCACGATGCTCACGTCGCTCTATCCGCACGAGCACGGCTCCATCCGAAACGGCGTGCCCGTCGTCGATTCGGTCGTTACACTGGCGGAGATCCTCAAGGAGCAAGGCTACGCGACGGGGGCTTTCTTGAGCGGCTGGACGCTCCGGCGGCGCATGACGGGCCTCGACCGCGGCTTCGACGTCTACGACGACGCGATGACCGACCGCTACCGGGTCGTCAATACGAAGCGCTCGGCCGAGGAAACGCTTCCCCATGCCACGGCGTGGCTCAAGGAGAAGGCCGCCGAGGGAAAACCGTTCTTTTTGTTCCTGCACTTTTTTGACCCCCATGCTCCATACCGCGCCCATCCCGAATTCGCCGATCCCGAGCCCAATCCCGCCTCCCACGGCCGCTGGGGCTTGGAAATCCCCGAGCGCCGCAAGGTCGAGCACTACAACCAGGAAATTTCCTACACCGATTCATACGTTGGACTGTTTTTGGATGAACTGGAATCGATGAAACTAACCGAGCGCACCCTGATCGTGCTGACCTCCGACCACGGCGAAAGCCTGGGGGAGCACGGCTATCTGGGGCACGGACGCAAGGTGTACGAGACCAATCTTGCCGTACCCCTGCTGGTGCGCTATGACTCGCATCTTCCGCGAGGGAAGGTGGTTCCAGGGACGGTGGCCTTGCTGGACGTGGCCCCGACGGTGCTGGAACTGTTGGGCCTTTCCTCGCCTCGACAATTTCAGGGAATGAGTTTGAAACCTTGGATTGAAGGTGAAGCGCCTTCCGACGCCGGGCGTACGTTATATTTCCAGACGTACTCCGGCGCGATAGGGCACGTGCCGCGCATACTGCGGTGGCTCTTTCGGCGCGAGCCTTCCACGCTGCCCCGCAAGGTGGGCATGTTCTCAGCTCCCCACAAGATCATCTACACGCCTGCAACCAAGCAGCATGAAGTGTACGATCTCGCAAGCGACCCATGGGAGCAGGAGAATCTTTTCCAAGAGTTTCCCCGCTACCAAGACACCGGCCACCGGCTGGTGCAGAGGATTAAGTCGACGGCGGTTGTATCCCCCGCGGCCACTCTCTCGCGCGAAGATGAAGAAAAACTCCGGAGCCTTGGCTACACGAACTGAACGTCGCGCGCCGAAGCTCGGGAGCGTTCTCCATACCGCATGCGAAATGAGGTGGCCGTATGGTTTATCTGAAAGGCGTTAGCAAATACTACCGTCCTGACGTTACCGCGCTCAAGGACATTGAGCTCCTCGTCGAGGAAAACAGCACGACGGCTCTTCTGGGGGAGGAGAGGTCGGGCAAATCCACACTGCTCCGGCTCATCAACCGGCTCGAGGGCCCCACTTCCGGGCAGATTCAGGTGGGCGGCGTGGACGTAAACCGGGTGAATGTGCTCGAACACCGGGCCACGATGGGCTTTGTCGTGCCCGGAGGCGGCCTCGTTCCACATCGAACCCTTCGCCAAAACGTCGCCCTCGCGCCGCGCTTGGCGTCTTTTCCGAGAGCCCGCCGCGGCGAGGAAATCACCCGCATCCTAGGGGTGGTCGGGCTTGATGATGCCGCCGCTGGAAAATATCCGGCTTTTGCAAGCTCCATTGAGCGCCTGCAAGCGGCGTTTGCACGCGCGCTCGTGGCGAGTCCGCCGCTCGTGCTTTTGGACGAGCCGTTCTTCGGACTCGGCCGCACGGAGCGCGACCTCATGCGGCGCGAGTTCCTGCGCGTCCGCTCCCTTTGCCCCAAAACCACGTTCGTAATCGCGACACGCGACGTCGTCGAAACCGTAAAGCTTGCGACCGTGGTGGTGCTGATGAAGGAGGGCCGCGTTCTCGAAGCGGCGGACACGAAGACGTTCATCCGGAGTCCCCGCACCAAGTACGGCGAGGCGCTCGTGCGGCGGCACAAGTTTCAAATCGAGCTTGAAGCCGTGAGCCTAGCCGAGTTGATGATTCGCGATCCCATCTTCATTACACTTTCCCAGGCGAATCTTCCCGTGTCGCGGGCGGTGTTTTTGATGCGCAAGCACCGCATCGGAAGCCTCCTCGTCGCGGACGAAAACCGCGTGCTGCAGGGCCTTATCAGCCTTGAGGATGTTCAAGACGGGAACCCAGAGCGGCGCATCGGCGACGCCGTCAAAACCAACGTCTTTGCATTGAATACGACGGACAGCTTTTCGGACGCCCTGGGATTTTTCGTGGAAAGCGAGGAGGAGTTCCTTCCCGTTACAGATGAATCGAATTGCCTCCAAGGACTCATCACGCGGAAGGGTATTTCCAAACAACTTGAAAAGCTTTTGTAACGCAAGGAGAATCATCTATGCTGTCTCTGCTCACATCGGATCAGACGCGCCTCGTGCTGGAGGCCGCTTTGGAACACGCGACCCTAAGCCTCAGCTCGGTGGGGGCCGCGGTAGTGGTGGGAATCCCGATTGCCTGGCTTCTTTCGCACACGAGGCTCTGCGACCGCCTGGGCGACACCATACTCCACGTGCTTTACGCCTTCCCTTTCGTGGGCCTTTTGGGGCTCGCGATAGGTGCCCATGGAAAGGGCGCGGCCGCGGTGAACATTCTTGTGGGGGTCTACGCGCTTGTGCCCGTCGTTTGCTGCACGTCGCGCGGCATGCGCCGCGTCGATCAGACCACGCTCAAGGCATGCCGCAGCATGGGGTTGAGCGAAGTGCGCCTTTTCTTCCTTCTCAAGCTGCCTCAAAGCATGCCGTTTTTCCTGGAAGGACTGCGCCTTGCGCTGCTCGCGGCGCTGGCGCTCGTGGCGCTTGGCGGATTCGTCGGCGTCGGGGGTCTCGGGAACCTCATTTTCACGGGCATCGTGCAGAACCGGCCCGCTCACTGCCTTGCGGGCGGCACGGTGCTCTGCCTCGGGGCGCTTGGGCTGAACGAGGTCCTTAAAGCGCTGCGGTGGAGGTTTGAGCGCTTTGAACAGCAGCCCCTTTCGGAAAGCAATGTGCTGAGTTTCTGAAGCCATGCCGAAAACCACCCGAGCCCCCCGTCCCCTTCCCGCAAGCCGCCTGCGGCGGTCGGTGCCGAAGAGCCGATTCCGCTTTCGAAGCACGGCGGATTTGAAGCTTGACAGCCGCCACATCATCAGCCAGAAGCGCGCCGTCGCGTCCATCGAATTCGGGCTGGACATGGAAAGTAAGGGCTACCATCTCTACGTGGCCGGCCCGGTGGGAATGGGCAAGCACCGGGTGACGCGGCGCCTGACGGAAGCCCTGGCGCTCAAGCGCCCGCAGCCCAACAACTGGTGCTACGTGTACAACTTCCAAGACCCCGACCGCCCCATGGCGCTGTCGTTTCCGGCGGGCGTCGAGCGGGAATTCGCCGTGGCGATCCAGGGAGCCGTGGCGAAGCTGGCCGAGGACATTCCCAAGACGTTCCGCGGCAAGGAGCACGAGATGCAGAAGCAGAACGTCACGGAGGCGTTTCAAGAAAAGAAGGCGGAAATTCTCGGCCAGATGGAGAAACGCGCCAAGGAGCTTCAATTCCAAATCCAGCGGACGGATGGAGGCTTCGTGACACTGCCCCTCGTGAAGGGGAAGCCGATTACGCCGGCGCAGTTTGCGGCCTTGGATCCCGAGGCGCGCAAGGACATCGAGCGCCGGCAAGCGACACTCCACGAGGAGTTGCGCGACCACTTCCGCGCCCTGCGCGAGCTCGACCAGCGCCTCCAGGCGCAGTGGAAGGAGCTCGACCGCTATGCCCTGCGCTTCATCGTGGAGCCCCTCTTCCATGAGCTCAACGAGTGTTTCGCGAAATATTCCTCCCACGTGGCCGACTATCTGCGCGCGCTTGAGGAGGACATCATGGCCAACCATCAGGATTTCCTGGAGGCCGAGAAGAGCGGCGGGGAGATTGCTCCGGCCCAAGCGGGGAAGGAGCTGGCCGAGTTCGCCTCCGCGTTCGAGGCGTCCGAGATGTTTCAGCGCTACCGCGTCAATCTGCTGGTGGACAGCTCCGAAAGCCAGGGCGCGCCCGTCGTCGAGGAGCTCAATCCTTCGTACTACAACCTCGTCGGGCGCGTCGAAAAAGCCGTTCAGATGGGCATGGTCTACACGGATTTCACGCGCATCAAAGCGGGCTCTCTCCTTCGCGCAAACGGCGGCTACCTGTTTCTCAACGCGGCGGACATTCTGAGGCGTCCCTTCGCCTGGAGCGCGCTCAAGCGGGCGCTTATTACCCGTGAGGTCTCGATCGAGGACATCGGCGAGGCGCACGGCGGCGTTCCCACGACCGGCCTCCGTCCCGAGCCGATTCCGCTGCATGTCAAGGTCCTTCTCTTCGGCAACACCTATATTTACCAGCTTCTCCATCGCTACGACGAGGATTTTCGAAAAATTTTCAAGGTGCGCGCCGATTTCGAGACCGACGTTCCCCTCTCCGTGCGCACCTCAAACGATTACGCCCGCTTCATCGCGCGCATCGCGCACGAGGAGAATTTGCCGCACTTCGACGCAAGCAGCGTCGCCGCGGTAGTCGAGTTCGGTGCACGGGTGGCCGAAAACCAGAAGAAACTCTCTCTCCGCCTCATTGACATCGCCGACCTGGCGCGCGAGGCGGCACACTGGTGCCATGAGGAGGGAAGCAAAACCGTAACCCGCGCCCACGTCGAGCAGGCGCTCGAGGAGCGCCTCTACCGCTCGAGCCTCATCAGCGAAAAAATTCGCGAGCTCATCGCCGAGGGCACGCTCCTCGTGGACACGCGCGGCGGCGTCGTGGGGCAGGTGAACGGCCTCACCGTTTACGACTTCGGCCACTTCGCCTTCGGCCGACCGGCGCGGATTACGGCGGCCACGCGCCTCGGCGAAGAAGGCATCGTGGACATCGAGCGCCGCGTCAAGCTCTCCCACTCCGCCTACGACAAGGGCGTCCTTATCATCTCGGGCCTCTTGGGCGAGCGCTTCGCGCACGACAAGCCCCTTTCGCTGGCAACCAGCCTCTGCTTCGAGCAGAGTTACTCGGAAATCGACGGCGACAGCGCCTCCGTCGCCGAGTTCTGCGTCATCCTCTCGAGCATCGCCCGCGTGCCCATTCGGCAGGGCATCGCCGTCACGGGCTCCGTGAACCAAAAGGGCGAGGTGCAGGCCGTGGGCGGCGTCAACGAGAAGATCGAAGGTTTTTTCGAGGTATGCAGGATCAAGGGCCTTACGGGACGGCAGGGGGTCGTTATCCCGAAGGCGAACGAGCAGAGCCTTATGCTCAAGAAGGAGGTCGTCGAGGCGGTGCGGAAGGAGAAATTTCACATCTACGCCATCTCGAGGGTGGACGAGGCCGTGCCTCTTCTGATGGGGAAGCCCGCGGGGCAGCGCGGCCGAAACGGCGTGTTCCCGAAAGGCACGCTCTACGCCCTGGTGGACAAGCGCCTGCGCGAGATGGCGCTCACGCTCCGCCGCTTCGGCGACCACCGCAAGAAGCCCGCGGACAAGAAAGCCTCGTCGAAGCCGCGGAAGAAGCGCAAGGAGCGCAGGCGCATTTGACCCTCCTCCCTTCTAGACGGTAGCATAGTCTAATGCTACAACCACGTTACCTGGCCGCAGCGCTGGCCGTTGTGCTGCTTATCTTGGCAGCGGGATGGTACGGCTGGAACCGCTTCGGGCATGCGGAAGCGGGGTCGGTCACATCGGCCGCTCCAGCCGATTTGTTCGAGATGGCGGACTTCGTCTTTGAGCAAATCGCCCTACTCGAAACGAAGGAGGACGTGGTGTGCTGGTCCAGCTTCTGCAAGCTCGACAACTTCATCGCCCAGAAGCCGCATACCCCGATGGCGGTGCTTGAGAAAATCCGCTCCATGCAGGAGCTCACCGACCGGCTCTGGGAAAAAACTTCCGTGGCGGCCAAGGGAACGCACATCACGTCGGAAGACCTCGCCCGCGTCAGCCGGCAGGGCCGCGGTAAGGTGCCGATTTACCAGGTTCGCGGGGGCAAGGAAATTTTCAAAGAACTGGGCTTCAACGATTTTACAGACTACCGAACGACATCGGAGCACTGGCGAATCCTCCTCTCCGTCATTCAGGACGCGGTGTGCGGTATAGGCCTCTACGAGGAGCGACCCGTGCTCCTCAAGCCCCTGACTCCGGAAGCCACCATCGAGCTCTCGCGCATCGTCTCTTCTCTCTCGCTCGAGCTGTTGAGGGAGACCACCAATGTTTCCAACGAGGACAGGCGCGTGCACTCGCATGCCCCGCACGTCCGGGAAGCGTTTGAGAGAATCGCGGAAATGCATGCCTTGGACGCCCTCCCCTCCCCCGTGAGCGGGCGGGGGGAAAGCGCTTCCTCCGAAGCGGCGAAGAAACAACTCGGAGAGCGGGAGCGCGAATTTCTTAACACGTTGACGCGGAAGCTGATTCGCCGAAAGATAGAATCCCTCAAACGATACAACGCCGGCGCGGTAGAGGAGAACGTCGAGCAGTTCATCAACGAGCTCTCCGGCATTCCTGTGGACAAGGAGGGCGTTCAATACCTGATTGAACAGCTCAGGGAATTCTACATGGCCCTGGCTTCGGACTGTCCCGGGGTGGTGATCGACGAAGCCGAGGATCGCGAGCGGATTCAGGGGGTGCTTCCCTACCGCCTGCTGTTCAACGGCGACGTGGTTTTGAGGTTCGGCCGTCCCCACCGCTCGGGCGAAGGCGCGGCGGAAAGCGACATCGTCACCGTTACTCTCATCGAGCGCGACATGGACGCCCTGCGCGACAACGCCCTTCATTGGCAGATTATGGAAGACGTCTGGCTTGCGGGAAAGGGAAAACCCCTGACGCCGTTCGCGGCCGAGTTCATCTCCGAGGCCGTGTCCATCCTGGCCACGTATTACCTGGTGGGAGCGGAGGAACTGGCCAAGGCCGCAGGAAAAACCGTCATCACGGCCCAGGATTTCGCCGAGCTTTCCAACATGGCAAAGTTTGTTCTGCCTCCGGAAGTCCCCGACTCGGCCTGGAGCGAAACGCATAAGCGGGAAAAAGAAGCCTTGCTCAAGACGTATCCGCTTCCTTTCTTCGCGGACGTCACGCAGGATTCGGGAATTGATTTTCTTCATGAATCCAACGAAAAAACTGTGAGCCAGAAATTGAGCGGCGAGGGCAAGCCCAAGTACGCCGGCGGCGGCCTCGCCGTGGGCGACGTGGACGGCGACGGCTGGATGGACGTTTACCTCATAAGCGGCCGGGACAACAAGCTCTACAAAGGCCTCGG
Organism: Acidobacteriota bacterium; assembly: GCA_020349885.1. Lineage (NCBI taxonomy): Bacteria > Pseudomonadati > Acidobacteriota > Acidobacteriota bacterium. Next base: position 1,811,929 of record CP070701.1, on the reverse strand, counting down.
GAACGGGAAATTCCGAGACGTTACCGAGGAGGCAGGTGTCGCCGACTTGTCCGAGGGCCGTTCGGCCCTGTTTGCCGACGTGGACAACGACGGGGATTTGGACCTTTTTCTGGCGAACGCCTTCGGGGTGTCGCGGCTCTGGGAGAACGACGGGGAGGGGCATTTCACCGACGTCACGGCGGCGGCTGGGGTCGAGGCGGCTCCCCCGGTACCGGGGATGTCGTTCTTTTTCGATTACGACAAGGACGGCGACCTGGACCTGTTCGTGTCCGGTTACGGGCCGTGGGACAAGGGCATCAGTCCTACGCTCGGGGGCAGGAACGGATACCCGAACAAGCTTTTCGAGAACAAGGGGGGCCTGAAGTTCGCCGACGTCACGGAGAGGGCCGGACTGGGGGACCCGGGCTGGGTTCAGGCGGCGGCGGCGTTCGATTTCGATCGGGACGGCGACGAGGATATTTACATCTCGAACGATTTCGCTGCGAACAGCATGTTCGAGAACTTGGGGGACGGGACGTTTCGAGACGTCACTTCGGAGGCCCTCCCCCGCATACGCGGCCACAGCATGAACGTGAGTTTCGTGGACGTGAACGCGGACGGGTTCTGGGACGTTTTCGTCTCGAACATCGATATGTATTCCAGAAGAATCCGGCACAGGTTTCCGAGGGACGAAACCGTGAACGACATCTCGGACACCGTTCTTTACGGGTTTCGATTCATGGAAGACTGTGCCTTGTACGTGAACAAGGGAGGAAAGCTCCTCGAAGACAAGCTCGACCAGTGGTTCGAGCCCGGAGAGTACGGCTGGTCCTGGCATGCCGCGTTCTTCGATTACGAGAACGACGGCGACCCCGATATGTATCTGGCGAACGGCTGGCTGAGCGACCTGCATATCGACAACAACAGACTTTTTCTGAACCACAACGGGTACTTCTATCTCGTGGACGTCGATTCACCCGGACTCTTCCTGGGATCGAGCCGTACCTTCGCGCGCTTTGACATGGACCACGACGGCGACCTCGACCTGGTCGTTAACAACTTCCACGACAAGGCGGTGGTCCTGAGGAACGAGCAGAAGGGCGGCAACCGCTGGCTGAAGCTCCGGCTCCGGGGCGAGACGGACAACCGGAACGGCGTGGGGGCGGAGGTAGTCGTGAAGGCCGGGGATTTGGTGATGCGTAAGCACGTCACGTGCGGGTTGGGGTTTTTGTCGCAGGAGCCGGAAATTCTGCACTTCGGCCTCGGGCAAAACGACGGAGCCGACGAGATCCGGGTGACGTGGCCCAACGGCACGAGCCAGGTGGTAAAGAACGCGGCATCCAACACCCTTGTGACCATCGCCCAGGAAACGTAGCGAAAGCAGCCCGGTTCCTGCCCTACCCTCCCAAACCAGCTGTCGCCAGACGTGAGTCAGGGCGCGCAGAACTGCGCTCCCTGGAACAAGGGATATCGGCAACAATAAAGTAGGGCGCAACCCGCGTGGGGTGCGCCCTACAATCCAGTACGAGGCCCAGCCTCTGCGCCTACGCCGTCTTGGCGACTTCGAGTAAGGCCTTCTCCAAGGCGTCCGCCGCCTGAGCGGCCTGCGCCTCGGTGATGACGAGCGGCGGCTGAAGGCGCACGACGTTTCCGGTCGTGCCGCCCACGCCGACCAGGACGCCGGCCTCGCGGCACAGCTTCTGGGTCGCCTTGGCTTCCTTTGGCGCCGGGGTTTTTTTCGCGTCCTTGATGAGCTCGATGCCGATCATCAGCCCCTTGCCGCGGACGTCGCCCACGAGCTTGCACTTCTGCTTGAAGGCTTTCAGGCGCTCCATGAGCTGCGCGCCGCGCGCCGCGGCGTTCTCCGGAAGCTTTTCGTCCTTCATGACTCCGAGGTTGGCCATGGCCGCCGCGCAGCTGATGGGATTTCCGCCGAAGGTCGAGAGGTGGTCGCCTGGCGTGAAGGCGTCGGCGATGTCCTCGCGCGCGATGAACGCGCCCAGCGGGAAGCCGTCCGCGATGCCCTTCGCCATGCACATGATGTCCGGCTCGACGCCGTAGTGCTCGATGGCGAAAAGCTTTCCGGTGCGGCCGAACCCGCTCTGCACCTCGTCGGCGATGAACAGGCCCCCGTCGTCGCGGATGATGCCCGCCGCGATCTGGAAGTATTCCTTCGGCGGCACGATGATGCCGCCCTCGCCCATCACCGGCTCGGCGAGGAACGCGGCCACGTCACCCGCGGTGTGGGTTTGGATAATGTCCTTCACGGCATGGGCGCATGCCACGTCGCAGCCCGGATACTCAAGCTTGAACGGGCAGCGGTAGCAGTGGGGCGCCGGGGCGAAGGCGACTCCCGAGAGATAGGGCCCCGAGCCTTTCTTGCGTCCGCGGTTTCCCGTCACGGAAAGCGTGCCGACGGTGCGGCCGTGGAAGCTGTGGGTGAGGGCCACGATCTCTTTGCGCTTGGTGTGCTGCTTCGCCAGGCGCATGGCGCCCTCGATGGCCTCGGCGCCGCTGTTTCCGAGGAAACTCTTCTTGAGCGCGCCCGGCGTCGCAGCGGCCAGCTTCTCGCACAGCTCGGCCGCCCGCGGGTTGTAGTAGACGTAGGTGCAGCAGTGGACGAGCTCATCGAGCTGCTTGCGCGCCGCCTCCAGGACCTTGGGGTGGCCGTGCCCTGCGTTCACGACCGCGATGCCGCTGAAGCAGTCCAGGTACTCGCGGCCGTCGTCGCCGGTGAAGGTGCATCCCTTCGCGCGGGCCACCACGACGGGTTCGAATCCCGCGACCATGCTGGTGATCATGTACGAGTCGTACAGTTCTTTTGTTTTCATCGTTGTTGTCTCCAGCCGTGTAACGTCTTTCGCTTCGAGCTAGGTTCGGGAGATCGTCCCTTCCCAGGTTCCAACCTTTTCGCCCTTCAGGTCTTTTTCCGTGAACCAGTAGCTCGTTACGGCCTTGGTTTCTGTGTAGAAGGCGACTCCGTCTCGGCCCATGACGTGCAGGTCGCCGAAGAAGCTGTTTTTGTGCCCGCAGAAGGGGAAGACCGAGATGGGCACGGGGATCCCAACGTTTATGCCCACCATGCCGGAGTGGGTCCGTTTTGCGAACTCGCGGGCGTAGTGTCCGCTCTGCGTGAAGATGGCACCGCCGTTGGCGAACTCGCTGGCGTTGGCCACCTGCAGGCCATGCTCGAAATCCTTGATGCGCTTCACGTACAGCACCGGCCCGAATACCTCTTCGTCGCCGCACGTCATCTTGGGGGTGACATGGTCGAAGACGGTCGGGCCCAAGAAGTATCCGCCCTCGCAGCCCGGCGGCACCTTCGGGTTCCGGCCGTCGAGCACCAGCTTGGCGCCCTCTTCGACGCTCTTTTCGATCCAGCCGGTGACGAAATCCAGGTGCTCCTGCGTGACCAGCGGCCCCAGTTGTGTATCCTTCTCCCACGCGGGACCGATTTTTAGTTTCTTGGCCAGACTGACGATGGCGGCCACAATCTCGTCGGCAATGGCCTCCTCCACGGCGATCACCGGCAGGGCCATGCAGCGCTGGCCCGCGCAGCCGAAGGCCGAGTTGATGATCCGCTGGGCGGTGGCCATGATGGGGGCGTCCTTGAGGATAAGGGCGTGGTTCTTCGCCTCGACCAGCGCCTGGACGCGTTTGCCTGTTTCCGCGGCCTTCTGGTATACGTGCAGGCCGATCTTTTTCGAGCCCACTAAGGTGATGCCCTTGACCGCCGGGTGCTCCAGCAGCAGCTCGGCCTCGTTGCGTGAGCAGGTCACGAGGTTGAAAACACCGGGTGGGAGCCCGGCATCCGCGAGCATTTCCGTCATGCGCATGGACGTCTGGGGCACCAGGCTTGGGGCCTTGAGCACGTAGGTGTTGCCCGTGGTGAGGGCCAGCGGCGTCATCCAGCCCATGGGGATCATCGCCGGAAAGTTAAAGGGGGCGATGCCTACGAACACCCCGAGCGGCTCGCGGTAGCTGACCGTGTCGAACCCCCTGGAGACGTTCATCAGGCTGTCGCCCTGCATCGTGACCGGAAGCGCGCAGGCCAGCTCGACGACCTCGACGGCCTTGATCACGTCACCGCGGGCTTCGGCGTAGTTCTTGCTCATCTCCGTCGCCAGAAGCGTGGCCAGCTCGTGGATGTGATCGTCGACTATGCTCTTGAATTTGAACATAACCTGGGTGCGTAGGGCCAGCGGGGTGTCGCTCCATTCCGGAAAGGCCGCCTCCGCGGCCTCCACGGCCTCGCGGACCTCATCGGCGGTGCACTTCGGCGTCTCGGCCATGACCTCACCGGTGCTCGAGTTGGTGATGGGCATGTACTTCCCGCTCTTCGTCTCGCGCCACTCGCCGTTCACGAAGAACTTGAGTTTTTTCGGATTATTTTTAGACTTCTCCCCCGCCGCCCCTTTGCTCTTTTTTGGGCTCATTTCTGTAGCTCCTTTATTTTGGGGTCATCACCACACTTGTTACCATCCACAATAGCGTAATAACACTGGTCAGTCAAGCAAGTCTATAGTGCTGAAGGATATGCCTGCGATTTCTGCAGACCTTATGGCCGGAACAGGGCTCTTCCCACGGTAAATATTGCGCCCTTGTTTTTTTCCGGGCTCACATGCATAATGGCATTTTATCTAAAAAAGCCAACAAGTGTCAACCATGGGTCAAAGCGGAATATGAGGGCCGAATCTCGTCTGCGCGCGCCCGTCTTTAGGGAAGAAGAGGCGTAAGAAATTGTCTGAAGCGCATTTTTGGCTGCTGCCTACGCTATCCGCGTTTTTTCTCTACGGGTTTGGCCAGGGGTACGCGAAGATGTACATCGCGGATATGAAGCCTCCCCGCTTCTGCCTGTACTTCATCGGGGTAAAGGCCGTCCTCACACTGGCGTATTTTCTGTGGGCTTTTTACACGAGCGCCGAAGGCAAGCCTTCGCCCTTCGCTCCCGAAGTACACCAGTTCTTGTTTTGCGGGCTGCTGGCCGGCACACTGGATGCCGCGGGCTGGGTTCTTTACTTCGAGTCCCTCCTCGGAGGCCCCGTCAGCATCGTCGGCACGGTTTCCGCGGCCTACGCGGTCGTGACCGCCCTGGAGGCCCGCATTTTTTTGGACGAATACCTCTCTCCCATTCAATACCTGGGGGTCATGTTGGTGATCGGCGGGTGCATCGGCATCGCGTACGAGCCCTCCGGGCGGAACCGGGAAAAATCCGCCTCCTCCGAGAAGGCCAGGCGCCGGATTTTGGGGATGCCCCTGTGGTTCATCCAGGCCGTTTTGGCCGATTTCTGCTGGGGGAGCGGGGCGACGCTGCAGGATTACTTTTACATGCTGCCCCGCGCGGACGAGGTCACGACCGAAAGCAATCTCATGTTGTATATGATGCTCAGCAGCGTGCTCGTATTGGGCGGGTACGGCTGGATTCGGGACGAGCAGAAGGGCTGCCCGGCCGGGGAGGTGAAGCACGCCACGCCGCCCGCGGCGATGTTCGTTATCGGGGACCTGGCGGCCATAGTGGCCTACGGCATGGGCACGGCCACGCTCGTGACGACCTTGTCGGGCGCCTACCCGGCTGTGACGCTCCTGTTCGCCTACCTGCACCCGGCCCTGAGGGAGAGGCCGACGGGCTTGCAGTGGTTCTGCATCGTGCTGATTTTCATAGGCATGCTTATCGCCCCGTAGCGGCGAAGCGGCAGCCTGCGGGCCATTCCCCCCCCCTCCCCTACCCCTTTTTTTCGGATTTTTTTACCCAAAACTTGACTTGACATGAGAAGGCACTTCTGCTAGAGTATTGGTCTTTAGCACGTGGGAGGCCGACCCCCGGAGCGGGTACGGCCTGCAAAGCTTCTGTATAGCAACAAAAACAGAAAAAGGAGACAGTAAGCATGAAGAAATATGACATGCTGATCAACGGCAAGCTTGTGCAAGCCAAGAGCGGCAAGACCAAAGAAATCCTCGACACGGGCAACGGGGAATCCCTTGGTCATGTCCCTGAGGCCGGCGTCGAGGACATGGAGGAAGCCATCAAGGCCGCCCGCAAGGCCTTCGACAAAGGACCCTGGCGGAAAACAGGCGCTATGCAGCGCACCAAGCTCTTGCTCCAAGTCGCCGAGGCCATACGCAAGAACCTCAAGAGGCTGTCAGAGCTTGAGGTTTGCAACAACGGCAAGCCCTATCCGGAAGCGGAGGCGGACATAAGCGACGCCGCCGACTGTTTCGAGTTCTACGCGGGGTTTACCACGAAAATTCACGGCGAGACCATGGACGTGCCCGACCCGATGCACTGGAGCATGGTGGTGCGCGAGCCCTACGGGGTGTGCGGACAGATTGTCCCGTGGAACTATCCGATGCTGATGGCGACGTGGAAACTGGCTCCTTCCCTCGCCGCGGGCAATACCCTCATTATGAAACCGTCGTCGTTCACGCCGATTACGGTTCTCGAACTTGCCAAAATCATGTCGGAGATCGATTTTCCACCCGGCGTGATCAACGTCGTGACAGGCCCCGGAGGGAAAATAGGCAACTTACTCGCCGGCCATCCCGACGTAGACAAAGTCGCCATCACGGGGGGAACGGATACCGGGCGCAAGGTCATGGCCGCGGCGGCCGAAACGACGAAGAAGTGCACGCTGGAGCTCGGCGGAAAGAACCCCAACATCATCCTGGAAGACGCGGACTTCGACGCGGCCGTGGAAGGTGCGTTGTTCGGCGCCTTCTTCAACCAGGGTGAGGTCTGCTCGGCGGGTTCCAAGCTGCTGGTCCATAAATCCATCCACAAGAAACTGGTCCAGGCCATGAAGGACAAAATCGGCACCATCAAGGTCGGCCACGGCTTGAAGCCCGGCGTCAAAATGGGCCCCCTCGTATCCCCCGAACAGCTCAAGATTATCGAAGATTACGTCGAAATCGGCAAAAAGGAAGGCGCGACGCTCGTGTGCGGCGGCAAGAGGCCGGCGGGCAAGGAGTTCGAGAAAGGGAACTTCTTCGAGCCGACCATTTTCGACAACGTCACGGCCAACATGCGCATCAACCGGGAGGAAATGTTCGGGCCGGTCGTGGGTGTCACCCCGTTCAGCACCGACGAGGAAGCCATCGCGATGGCCAACGACACGGAGTACGGGCTTGCGGCTGGCATTTGGTCGAAGAACTTCCCCCGGGCTATAAAAATGATGCGCGAGTTGCGGGTGGGCATCATCTGGATCAACCACTTCGGCCCGACGTTCAACGAGATGCCGTGGGGCGGCTACAAGCAGAGCGGCATCGGCCGCGAGCTCGGGCTGTACGGCATCGACGAGTACCTGCAGGTCAAGCAGGTCAACCTCAACCTCGACGAAAACCGCATAGGCTGGTACTACTAAGCCGAAACCGGGTGAAAGCCGATGGTCGAATCCCGCCTGCAGCGGACCAAGCTAGGACCGCCCAGAGCATATAGGAGGTAGAAGAACGGGCTGTTAGACCGTTAGCTATATGAGACGATCAGCATCCGCGCCCTTCGAGACGCACAGCATCCCCGGGGAACGGGGGAAGCACGCGTCACGAAGGGCGCGGTGTTCTTCGAGGGCACGGTTTATTAACTCCTTCGGAGGCGTCCCCGTATGATCAAGCTCAAAACGGAGCTGCCGGGTCCCCGCAGCAAGGCGCTTGATGCGGAGCGTAAGAAGTACGTCCCCCGCGGCGTGGCCAGTTACACGCACATTTACGTGGTGAAGGCCCACGGAGCGGAGCTCGAGGACGTGGACGGAAACCGGCTCCTAGACTTCGCCGCGGGCATCGCCGTCACTAACGTGGGGCACGCCCCCGAGCGGATCGTCCGCGCCGTCCAGGAGCAGGCGTCCCGCTTCCTGCACGCGAGCATCAACGTCACGCCCTACGAGGGATACGTGCGTCTCTCCGAGCGCCTGAACCGCGTGACGCCGGACCCCTTCCCCAAGAAGACACTGCTCGTGAACTCGGGCGCGGAGGCCGTCGAGAACGCGATCAAAATCGCCCGCGCCGCCACCGGCAGGACCGCCGTCGTCTGCTTCGAGCACGCCTATCACGGGCGTCCCCACATGGCCATGACCCTTACGTCCCATGCCTTGCCTTACAAGGTCGGCTTCGGCCCGTACTGCCCGGACGTCTACCGCGCGCCTTTCCCCTACCTCTATCGCTGGCCGGGGACGGGCGAGAAAGGTGGGGAGGAGGACTTCGTGGCGGAGGAATGCTTCCGTCAATTCGAGGACATGGTGGCCATCGATATCGACGCGAGCCAGGTGGCGGCCGTCATCATCGAGCCGGTGCAGGGCGAAGGCGGGTTCCTTCCCGCCCCCGTGAAATTTCTGAAGAAACTTCAGGCCTTCTGCCGCGAGAACGGCATCGTCTTCATCGCCGACGAGGTGCAGACGGGCTTCGGGCGGACGGGAACCCTTCTCGCCTGCGAGCGGCTGGGCGCCGAGCCGGACATCGTGACCATGGGCAAGGGACTCGGCGCCGGGATGCCGATCTCTGCGGTGACGGGGCGCGCCGACATCATGGATGCGGTCGGGGTGGGAGGCATCGGCGGCACGTACGCCGGCAACCCCCTGTCGTGCGCGTCGGCCCTTGAGGTTCTGGACATGTTCGAGGACGGCTCCCTGCTCAAGTGTGCGCGGGCAATGGAAGAGCCCCTGCGAAAACGGCTTCTGTCCTTTAAAGACAAATACGAGTTCATCGGCAACGTGCAGGGCATCGGCACCATGCAGGCGATGGAGATCGTGAAAAGCCGCGCGACCAAGGAGCCCGACTGGGAAGCGGCCTGGAAAATCCTCACCCATTGTTATAAACGCGGCCTGGTGATCCTGTCAGCGGGGACGTATGACAGCATCGTGCGCATGCTCATGCCCTTGACGATAGAGCCGGAGCAGGTAGAGGAGGGCCTCGATGTCTTGGAAACCGCACTGCAAGCCCTGAAAACGTAGCGAGCGGAGCACTTACCCATGGGCGTGATTAAGCTTAAAACGGAATTGCCGGGGCCCCGAAGCCGGGCCCTGATGGAGGAGAACAATAAGCAAGTTGCGCGCGGCGTGTTTCATTTCACGCCCATCTTTATGGCGAAAGCCCACGGGGTGATGATCGAGGACGTGGACGGAAACCAGCTCCTGGACTTCGCCTCCGGCATCGCCGTCCTCAACGTGGGCCACACCCCCGAGCGGGTCGTCCGCGCCGTCCAGGAGCAGGCGGCCCGGTTCCTGCACCCGTGCTTCATGGTCACGCCCTACGAAGGATACGTAAGAGTTGCCGAGCGGTTGGGCGCCCTGACACCGGGCTCCTTCCCCAAGCAGACGATGCTCGCGAACTCGGGTGCGGAGGCCGTCGAAAACGCCGTGAAAGTTGCCCGAACCGCGACGGGCCGCCCCGCGATCATCTGCTTCGAGCATGCCTTCCACGGGCGCACCTACATGGCCATGACCCTGACGGCCAAGGTCAAGCCATACAAGCATGGCTTCGCCCCGTTCTGCCCTGAAGTCTACCGCGCGCCCTACCCTTACGTCTACCGCTGGCCGCAAACGGGTGAGGACGGAGGAGACCCGGACCTCGTGGCGGAGGAATGCTTCCGCCAGTTCGAGGACATGGTGAACAACGATATCTCCCCGGACCAAGTGGCGGGCGTCATCATCGAGCCGGTGGCGGGCGAGGGCGGGTTCATCCCCGCTCCCGCGAAATTTCTCCAGAAACTTCAGGCTTTCTGCCGCGAGCACGGCATCGTCTTTATCGTAGACGAGATCCAGACCGGGTTCGGGCGGACGGGAACCTTCTTCGCGTGCGAGCAGCTGGGCGTGGAGCCGGATATCATAACTTCGGCCAAGGGGCTCGGCGGCGGGATGCCTCTATCCGCGGTGACCGGACGGACGGAGCTCATGGACACGGTGGAGCCGGCCGCCCTCGGCGGCACGTACGGCGGCAATCCCCTGGCGTGCGCTTCGGCCCTCGAGGTTCTGAACATGTTCGAGGACGGCTCCCTGCTCAAGCGCTCGAAGGAGCTGGGAAAAATCCTGCAGAAGCGGCTCCGCGCCTGGAAGAAAAGCTTTCCTGGAATCGGGGACGTGCGGGGCATGGGCCCGATGCAGGCGGTGGAGTTCGTGAAGAGCCGCGCGGGCAAGGAGCCGGACCGCGAAGCGGCCGGCCGACTCGTCCGCCACGGCTACGAGCACGGCGTGGTGGTTCTTCCGGCGGGAACGTACGGAAACGTTATTCGCTTTTTGATTCCGCTCGTGATGGAGCCCGAGCAGCTCGAGGAGGGGCTTAACGTTCTGGAGGACGGGCTGCGGCAAGCTTAGTCGGCGTAGGGGCAGGCGCGGCCGCTGCCGGCTCGCCGCCTTCCTGCTCAATGGTCAGGAGCGTATTGGTCGCGACGTCACTTACCGCCCGGCGCGTCCCGTTCGGCCACTCCACCAGAATCTCGTCGACGCTGTCGTTTTGCCCGAGGCCGAAGTGGAGAATTTCCGGCTCCTGGGACAGGTAGCCGAGGCCGCACGTCACATGTTTCCGCATGACCAGCTCGCCCGCCCGAACCGTAATCTTGGCGCCGACGCCGTTTCGGTTGTCCGCCCCGCCCCGGAGGCGAAGCTTCAGCCAGCGGTTCCGGCTCTTCTGCTCGTTTCGAAACACCTTGGCCTTGTCTTCAAAATTGTTTACGATCAAGTCGAGGTCCCCGTCGTCGTCCATGTCGAAGTACACGAAGCTTCGGCTATCTCCGGGAAAGGACTCGGGCGAGCCCGTGTCCATGTGATAATAGTATCCATTATGGTTTAGAAAGAACTGGTTCCTTTCCGGGCCCCCCATTCCCCTCTTCCAGCCGTTCGCCAGGTACATGTCGTCATCCCCGTCGTTCTCGTAGTCGAAAAACCCTGCCTGCCAGGACCAGCCGCGGGTTCCGGGCTCGAACCATAGATCGGCTTCTTCCACGAAGAGCTTCCCCTTCTTGTTCACGTACAGGCGGTTGCTTTCCAGGTACCGGATCCCGTAAAGAATGGCGTCCGTGATGCTCCCGCTCGTCTGGTCGCGCGGAAACCGGTATCGGATGTCTCTCGAAAACATGCTGATGTTCGTGACGTACACGTCCCAAAAGCCGTCCCCGTTCACGTCGACGAAGCTTACGTTCATCCCATGGCCCCGGTCGTAGGAGAGCGTCCTCTTGGAAATGTCGCGAAACGTTCCATCCCCGAGATTCTCGAAGAGCTCATTCGCCCCGAAATCGTTGGCCACGTAGATGTCCTCGTCTCCGTCCTGGTCAAAATCGAACGCCGCCGCAGCCTGGCCCCAGCCCGTGTCTCCGAGGCCGGCTTTCTCCGTGATGTCCGCGAAGCGGGCGCCTCCCAGATTCTCGAAAAGCTTGTTCGGGTAGCCGTTTCGACCGCTGAGGGTCGGGCTGATGGCTTTGTCCCATGGGCCGTAACCGCTCACGAACATGTCCAGATCGCCGTCCTTGTCGAAGTCGAAGAAGAAGGCCATCCCGGGCACCGGCGGTGCCGTAATGGCCGACCTCGCCGTGATGTCGGTGAAATGCCCCGCACCGTCGTTTTCGAGCAACCGGGACACCCCGAAGGCGTTGGCGATAAAAAGGTCCAGGTCGGCGTCGCCGTCGACGTCGGCGAACAAGGCGTATATGCCTTGGGACGAGTCCCCCGCGCCGGCTTCTTCCGTAACGTCCCGGAACGTGCCGTCCCCGAGGTTCTTGTAGAGCTTGTTATCATTTCCGCTGACCAGATAAACGTCAAGCCGCCCGTCGCCGTCCACGTCGCCTACGGCGGTGCCGCCGACTTTAAACTTGGGCATGCCTACCCTCGATAAGCTCATGTCCAGGGTTTTGGCGTTCAATTCGTGAAGGAAATCAATTCCGGAAGCCTGCGTCACGTCCTTGAACAAGGGACCGCGATGGGCCTTGAGCAAGGCCGCCTTTTCCAACGCCCGTCTCTCGTCCCATAAGGTTCCACGAACTTCCGGCGGCAGGATGCGGTCTTTCCAGTCCGAAAGCCGCGAAAACTCTTTGTCGGTGATGGCCGTCTTGTTCTCGGCCTCGGCCAGTTTCTCAGCCTCCACGAGATAGTACGTCGCGAGAACGGACACGGCCTCGGAGATGAACTCGGCCGCAAACGGCGTCAGGGGCTTCCCTTTTCCCGCAAGCCATACGTCCTGCATGATTTTCCAGTGGATCGCGTTGTCCCGCATCGAGTCCATATCGCGCTCGATCAGGGTCACGGTGGTGATGTCACTTGGAGTCACTTTTTTGCTCTTGCCTCTTCCCTCTTCGCGCCGAGCTTCCAAAAACTCTCGATGCGTGCCGCGCTTCGGGCCGAACGTGAGAACAACGTCGCCGTTCAGGAGCAGACTATGGGGCAGCGCCCGGTTGAGCTTTTCGTAGGCTTCGATCTCGTGAAGCATGGTGCTGGCCGAGGCGGAATTAAGGGAGATGAAAAAATCTTCAAGCTCTCGGAGCAGGTACCGAATGGCCTCCGAGGTTACGGGAATGCTCGAGAGGCTGTTGATGAATTGCTCCAGGTCTTCCTCGACCGCGCCCTTGTTGTGTTTTTTGAGTGACTGGATTTTCTGGTGAATCATCTTCGTCGTCAACTCGTGAAGGAATTCCTTTTCCCTCTCTCCCAAGGGCGCCTCGGAGGGAGCGCTTTCCGTCGGCGCACTCTCGAGACTCGGCGAGCGCCAGTCCTCCAGCTTGCTGGGATAAACCCAATTCTTTTCGGTTGTCGGCACACCCTCCGGGGTCGGCGGGGCCTCCAGCCCATACCGTTTCTCGATGCTCTTGGTGGCCTCGTGGACGCACCAGCCGTCCACGAGGAGGATTTTTTCCTCGAAGGCGATTCGAGCGGCCTCCTTCAACATCTCAAGCGATAGGGACGAGACGACGGCCGAGAGCTCCAAGGCGGCTTCGCGGGTGAGGGGCTTCAAAAGGACGGGCCGGTCCCTGTAGAGGCCGAGACCGCACGCCGCGTCTTGAATCACCGAAAGGAGAATCCGCCAGCGCTCGCTCGTCGTGCGGTAGTCGGAAAAATCCTTGGAGCCGATTTCCCGAGACGTCTCCGCCGCCCCCGGGCCCATGGACACGGGGCTGTCCTCGAAATCGAACTCGGCGGTGAAGGCGAGATCTTCGGGGGTGACGTGGCGTCCTTCGGCCGCCAGCGAGGCTTTTTCCCAGATCCGGTCTGCAAGGATCTGTATATAATGGATTTTGGCGAGCACCGCTTTCGGGGAGTGCGGTTTGCGGGCGATGAAGTTGTCCAGCTTACAGAAGCTGGACCAGCACACAACGTCCTCCTCGGTTTCGAGATGGCCGATCTGCTCGATCACGAAGTCCGCCATCTCGAACAAATCGGCCTGCAGCGTGTCATCCGGGACCGCGGTGTCCACCGTTTTCGCCGAACTCGCTTGCCCGCTCAGGCCTTGGGGTATGAGCAAGAAGAAAAGCGCAACGGCGATCCCGAGGCAGGATGATTTGTTCATCGTTGTTTTTCCAATTTTCACCCGTAAAAGTCGCTTGTATCGTAGCAAGGAAATCTGCGCGTGTCAACGGCGGGAACGTCTCCCGCCCCGGCAAAAAGCGCTCTTTTGAGTACTCGGAGTTTCTCTCTTTTCCCCCGTCTCCCGCGTCGTTTCGCCTGGGCCCTCGTTTTCAGGCCCTTGAGCGGTGGCCGCTCCGAAAACCCTCCCCTACTTCATTCCCTCCAGGATTTCCCGGACCTGCCGCGCCCCAAGCCTGCGCAACCCCAAAAGCTTGGCTTTCTGTGTCCCCTTGGGAGTGGTGCCATGCTCCCAGTTGTACACGGCCTGCTTGTGGACGCCCACGAGCACGGCAAGCTCCGCCTGGGTGACGCCGAGACGCTTTCTCAGGGTTGCGACCGTGTCCTTCCGGAACCGGAACTTCCTGAGCGCCTTCTCGTCCGCCTGAAGGGATTGTTTCCCCACGCGGGCCAGGGTGGCCTTGTAGCGGGCGGAAATTTTTTCAAGTTGCGCCACCCTCCTTTTGAGATCGGCGCTGCTTCTCTTCAGTCGCGCGTTATCTTTTTTAAGTTGCTTGACGGCTGCGTTGATTTCCCGCCTGGCGATTCTTCTCACCTCGTCCTTGATGACGTCGGGCATGACAGACTCCTGTTTATTGAGATGAACGGTTCGTATTTTAGAGAACCAACACTATACCACAAGACGTTGAAAAAAAGAAAGGGGAAAATCGGAATAAAATAAGCACGCCTTTTGCTTACAGAGGTATATAATGCGATAGCAATCCGTGAATTCAAGCTAACATGGAGTAATAATCTTATGAGAAAAGCTTCTCGACGCGTGTTGGCGGCGGCGGTGGGGGGATTCCGGGGCGGCGACGAAGGCGAGGCCGCTTGGCATGTGGGACGGTTTGCGGTATCCTAAAGGCATGAGAAAACCGGTAGGCTTGGCATTGCTCGTTTTTGCGGCGACGGCGCTCGGCGCATGGGCCGAGGAAGCGAAAGCGGCGAAGCAGTACGTGCGCTTTGAGAGCGGGCACGAGCTCTTGATTTCCGACGTGCGCGAAGAGGGTGAGTGGATGATTTTTGAGCTTGCGGTCGGCGGGGAGATCGGCGTCGAGAAGGCGCGCATCCAGAAGGTCGGTGTCGCCGACGGTGAGGTTTTCGTCGTCGGCCCCATGGAGATGCTCGAAAGGACGGGAGCCGCCGCGGCGCGCGGGACGGGCCACGCGGCACACGGTTCTCCGGCCGATTCCACGCGCGATTCCCGAACCGAGACCACGGCCGGAGGTCTCCGGCAAGGCGCCATCGGCGGGGTGGGGGGCGCGGGCCAAAAAGAACCGGGCGAGGCCGAGCCTTCCTCGTCCAAAAGCAAACTCCCTCTCTCGGATGAAGAGAAAGAAGAACAACCAAGGACCGGGTTTATACTCAGTCTGGGCGCACCCGAAACCGTCTCGGCCGGACAGAGCTTTATAGTGGAGGTGGTTGCCTTGGGCGTGCGGGATTTGGGGTACGTCGGTTTCTACGTGAACTATCCTACGGCCCTTCTCGAAGGTGTAACGGTGCAGGACGGAGGCTTTATGTCCTCGGACGGCGAGCAAGCGTCGTTCCAAGCGAAAGTCCGGCAGGACAAGGGGCTTGTGATTGTGGGTGTCTCCCGCTTCTCGAAAACCGTGGGCGTAAACGGGTCGGGCACGGTGATGCGCATAGAATTCCGCGCGCTTGCGCCGGGCGACGCGACCCTATCGTTCACGAACGTGAGCGCCAAGACCGCCGCGCGCGCCAGTCTGCCGGTCACCTTGGTGGTGCCTGCTTCCGTCTCGATTGAATAGTTCAACCCGACCGACGCGCCGGGGCAAATCCTGCCGCCGCCCTCCCTGGGCCCGTTGACAAGCAAACTCCGGTCGGGAGAGGCACCTTCGGGGGCAAGCCTTATCGGGAATGGCACATAAGGGGGCATTTTCTGGGGTTTCATGCTATGCTCCAACGTAAATGTCTGCGTTTGCCCGGTCTTTGCGACTTCTTCTTCCGCGGCGGAAATGGCTTTTTGCCGCGCTGCTTTTGTTCGCGCTCGGAGCCGGGGTCGCCACGGGCTTTGTCCTCACGTACCTGCAGGACATGCCCCATGTGCGCGATTTGGAAAATTTCCGCCCCATGGAGTCGAGCTACGTCTATGCCGCCGACGGCTCGCTCCTTCATGAGTTTGCGGCCGAGCGCCGCATCTTCATCCCCTACGACGAGATACCGGGCCCCTTCATCGAGGCCGTCATTGCGACGGAGGATTCCCGCTTCTTCAAGCACTGGGGCGTGGATTTCGCGGGCATCGGGCGCGCCTTAATTCGCAACCTGCGCGCCCGCAGCATCGTGGAGGGCGGCTCGACCATCACGCAGCAGCTTGCCAAAGTCCTCTTTCTCACCCGGGAGCGGACGCTGCGGCGCAAGGTGCAGGATATCGTGCTGGCGTTCCAGATTGAGCGCCGCTATTCGAAGGAACGCATCCTGGAGCTCTACGCGAACCAGGTCTATATGGGAAGCGGCGTCTACGGACTCGAGGCGGCAGCGGGTTACTATTTCGACAAAGAGACCAGGGAGCTCACCATCGGCGAGACGGCGATGCTTGCAGGCCTTATCCGGAATCCGGGGCGTTACAGTCCCTTCAAGCATCCCGAACGCGCCTTGGCCCGAAGACGCATTGTGCTGCTGCGCATGGTGAGCGAGGACTATCTATCTCTCGAAGAAGCCGAGCGCATTGCGGAAGAATCTCTCCCCCTGCGCAAGCGTGCGCCGCAGGTCACGGCGGGGGACTATTTCGTCGAGGAAGTGCGCAAAACTTTGGCGCGGCGTTTTTCCGCGGAGGAAATCTTTGGTGGCGGCCTGCGCATCAGCACGACGCTGGATCCCGAACTCCAGCGCTGGGCGGAGGAGGTCCTTCAAGACGGTCTGCGCTCCCTCGACAAGAAATTCGGCGTCTACCGCGGCCCAGAGGAAAACGTTTCGGCCGAGCCCATGGAGCTTGACGCATACGAAGATCCTTCTTGGAAAGCGCTTTCCCCGCTGAAGGGGGGCGGGGGATTGGAACTAAAAGAAGGGGACATCGTCAGGGCGCTCGTGCTTGATGCGGCGCGCGGCCGCGTCACCCTGCGCGTTGGGGAGCGCGAGGGGACGCTCGACCGCTTCGGCGCGGCCTGGGCCAAGACTCGCGACTTCCGAAAAATTCTCAAGCGGGGCGACATCATCCTTGTCCGCGTGGAGTCCATTTCAAAGGACGGAGCGTTCCAAGCGGCTCTGGAGCAGGATCCCAAAGTGCAGGGGGCCTTTCTCGCCATCGACCCGGCCACGGGCGCGGTGCGCGCCATGGTGGGCGGCTATCGCTTCGAGGAGAGCCAATTCAATCGGGCGCGTCAGGCGCGCCGCCAGACAGGCTCTGCATTCAAGCCCATCATCTACGCCTCCGCCTTCGAACAGGGCTACACCCCCTCTGACGTGCTCTTCGACGAACCCACGGTGTTTTTCGACCGTGGCTCGGGCGTTCCGTATTTTCCCGAGAACCACGAACGCGACTTTAAGGGAATCACCACGCTTCGGCGTGCGCTCGAGCTTTCTCGAAACGTCGTCACGGTGCGTCTCCTCAACCGCGTCGGCATCCGCCGGCTCATAGACGCGGCAAAGCGCTTCGGCTTTCGCGGCCCCTTTCATCCCTACCCTTCGCTCGCCTTGGGCGCAAGCGAGGCCACGCTCGAGGAAATGGTCTCCGCTTTCGCCTCGTTTGCCAACGGTGGCGCCCGGGCGGCGCCGCACTGGATCACACGGATTGAATCGCCCATTTCCGGGGAGATAGAGGAATTTTTTCCCCGATTCAGCCGTGTCATCTCGCCGGAGGTGGCCTATGTGATGGCCCAGGTTCTGCGCGGCGTGGTGTTGCGCGGCACCGCCTACCGCGCCTCGGGGCTTCGGGGAGAGGTGGCGGGAAAGACCGGCACGACGAACGACTACACCGATGCATGGTTCGTGGGCTTTACGCCCGATTTGGCTGCGGGCGTGTGGGTGGGCTACGACACGAAGCGTTCGGTGGGACGCGGGATGGTGGGAGCGCGCGTGGCGCTTCCCATCTGGATGGAGTTTATGAAAAAAGTGCTTGCCCGTAGCGACGAGCCGTCTCAGCTCAAGCGCCCTCCCCGTGTGGTGCGCGTGCCCGTGGATCCCAAAACGGGCCTTCGGGCGACGCTCGAAAGCCGCTGCGCGAACATCTTTCTTGAAACCTTCGTCGAAGGCACGGAGCCTCAGAAAATCTGCTCCGATAGCGCCCACCGCCTCTTGGAGTTTTCGTGGAAAGAGCAGCGAAGGGCGGTTCTTTCAGGCGAGGCTCCGTTTTTCGCAAAGGCACTTTCCCTCCAGGCGCCTCACGCAAGCGAGACGCTTCGCTTTTTTCATGCTCTTCAGGAAAAAGACGAGGAAGAGGAAGAAGAGGAAGGGGAAGAAAAAGAAGAAAAAACGAAGGAGGAAGCCAAACGGGAAGAAGAAATTCGGCGCGAGATTAACCGTGTGCGAAGCCGCCTCTTCGCCGGCATTCCGGTCGCCGTTGAGGCCGTGGTGCAGTAGGGGTCAGTTGTCAGGAGCCAGGGGTCAGCGACCAAGGATCGGAGCTCAGGTCGAGAATTTTTCCTTCTGCTGACTCCTGGCCCCTAGTTGCCGATCCCTGACGGCTGGCGGCTGGTTACTCGGTTAGCTCGAACTCGATCGTCGCAGAGGCCGTTTCGGAAGGGTCGGAAGTATCTTTAATGACGATTTCGAAGCGGTAGGAGCCCTCGGGATATTGAGCGAGAAGATCCGCGGGCATATTGAAGCGGTACACATTTCCCACAAGGGGCTCTTTGTTGATTTTCTGGGGCTTAAGTTTTTGAAACACCAGCTGGTCCTTCATCTTAATCTCGCGCCGGAGCTCGACATCGTACGGGGCGTTTACCCTTGACTCTTCGCTCCTGGGGTTGTAGACCTGGCAGTAGACGGTGAGAGCGTCCTCGGCCTTCTTGGATAAAACGTTGTCGAAGCGGGGCACCACCACATGCTTGCCTCCGATGATAAGCGGCGTAAAGCTGCCCTTGGCCTTCAGGGCCTTGACTTCTTCGTCTCCGAGAGTCTTGACGCCTCCGCGCACCAAAACAGGCGTGGAAATCTGGGGATAGGGCGGATCGAGGGACGGAACTTCGAGGGAAAGCTTTTTGACGCTCGCTTTTTTCTTTTCCGATTCTTCCATGACGCCGACGAAAGCCCTGTAGCTTCCGGGCTTGAACGGAAGGGCGATCTGGAAGTACCGCGCCGTTTTGAGCCGCGAGTTTTTGGCATAGGGCAAGAGCTCGGCGTATTCATAGCCGGTGGCTTTTTCGTCCTCGGCGGAAGGTGCCGGCTCCGCGAGGGCGAAGGGGTCGTCTTCGGCGGGTGCTGGCGGCTCGGGAGGTTTTTCAAGGCGTATGCGCGTCGCCGCCGTGAGCGCGAGCTTTTCGAGAGGCACCTTCGAGGCGAGGTCCTTCGGACGGACACGCACCGTCAGAAGAAGCGTCGTGATGCCCGCATCTTCCGGTTTGAGCGATTTCAGAAACATCACGTGCTCGCTGAAGGGGAACCCTTCCCGGGGCTTTTCTTGTAGCAGGAGACCGTCGAGCGTCACTTCAGACTCAGGGGTTTCCGTGGCCGCCTGCTCGGCTTGGCTCAGGTCCATTATCTCGCGGAGTGCCCCCGTCGCGATGGAAGACGCCGGGCCGTCCAGGATGGACACGCGGGAGGCGAGCCGGTAGCTCGGCGAGTGCGCACGGCTCACGAACTCCACCTCGAAGTGCGGGCCAAGGGTGGTGTCGGGCAGGTTGTAGTACACCCATCGCTCGCGGCTCACGGCAACGTCGAAGCCTCCCGGCGACATGTGGCTGCGCTCGAAGGGTGTGAAGCGGTCGTCGGGTTCCCCGAGCAGCACCCATACCCGGCCCCGGTCGGAAAGGACTCCCGCGTCGGTGCGGCCGAACTCGCGCTGCGCCTCCTGGCAGCGCTGCTCGTACATGATGCGCGCCTCGTTCTGAGGCGTCGCGGGCGTGGGGTCACGGTCAGCCCAGAACGCATCCAGGATTTGTTGCCGCTTCTCATCGGTTTTCACATGGCGCACCTGCCGCCGCAGCTCCTGGTCTTCCTGATACGCAGGTAGGTTCCTAAGGCAGTCCAGGAGCATTTGGGGTTCTTTCGAGGAAGCGTAAGGCATACCCGCCAGGAAACATCCCGCCAAGAAAATGCTTGCCGTTACCTTGCCGCTTCCTTTCCTTCCGACGCGTCGGGGCGAGGTTCCGAAGGGGGATGGTGCAGAAATCATACGAAACGCTTAGAAATGATAGGTAAACGAAAACTCCCACTCCCGGCCAAAATCTAGCTCCCCGAAGAAAATGGCCTTGCGATTAAGCGGCCCCATTCTGCCCTCGTTCTGCCTCCGAAACTGTTGTAGTACCGCACTTTGATCCATCATGAACGCTTCGTTAAAGAGATTGCTGACCTCGAGGCCCAGCGTGCCCCAGCTCTCGCCCCATTCGAAATCCTTGATGAGGCTCAGATCCACGCGCCAGTGCGCCGGATTGCGGAAGGCGTTGCGTCCTTCTCCCAAATATCCTCCGCACAGAGGATAAGGACAAACGGTTTTATCGCTGTACACGTAGATCTGGGAGTAGGGAAGACCGGAGGCCCAGTTGACGATGGTGCCCACTCGAAAATCGCCGGGCAGGTAGTTCAGCAAGTTGATGTTCACCTCGTGGCGCTGGTCGTCTTCGAGAAAGCCCGCCTCCGGTACAAACGTAAGGCCCCAAGGAGCATACTCCAACCCTTCCTCGAACTCATTGATGTCTTCGGCAACGCCCGTAGAAATGATGTAGCTATAGTTAGCGTTCAATTCCCAGTTTCGGCTCATATACTTGGTCAGTATCACTTCCACCGATTCGAACGTCCGCGTCTCCCGGTTCGACAGGTCCCAGATGGCGCGGAAGTTTTTGTTCTTGCCTCCGGTCACGGTGAGATCGGTCGGATCGATCGGTCTAATATTGCCCTCTATGTCAAACGTTTGGTTGATATCCTCCAAGAAGGGTTGCTTGTAGGCCCGGCGGTTCGTGTAGCGGATGTCGACACCGAAAGTGTCCGTAATGTTGCGCGCCACGCTGACCGTCCACTCGTCGGTATAGGGCGTATCCAGCTCGCGGTCGAACAGGTAGTACTCGGGCAGTTGGTAGCAGTCGTAAAGGTGAGCCGTACTGTTCCAGTCGGGCTCCCCGAGCGGGGTGAAATAATTACATACGTCTTGCGGATTGTAATTTTGACTGAGGTAACCCGCGACCTCTTGGGTCGTGGTTTCCCAGCCCATGTAGCGTGCCAGTTGCCCGTACTGCCGGGAGAGGTTGAATCGCACCACCGTGTTCTCATCACCGTAGGGGCGCCAGATGGCGGAGAAGAACGCCGTGAAGTTGCCGTCTCCGAATCGGAGGGCTTCGCCGTCGGCGACGTAATTCATAACGCCGGGAATGTACTTGGTGACGTCGCTGACGCCGATAGTCTCGAAGTGATTTTCACTCGGGGTCTTCTTTATCGGCATGCAGCGCATATGGGTCGCCCTGTTGAAAGGATCCCCCGGATTCCAAAATTCATCGCTGTCGCTCGAAAGCAGGAATTCCCGGTCGAGGCAACCCGTATTGTTCCCGAGCTCTGATGTATCGAACCCAGACGTTGGCCGCAACGGACGGGCGCCACCAAAGGTCCCCCAGAAGTCGACGTACCCATCTGGGTCTCCTCGGTAGCCGAACGTGGTGAGACGTTGGTCCATATAGTTTCCGCCGAAGTTGAAGCTCCACCGTGGCGACACCCGCATCTCGTCCTGGGCATACAGGCCAAGCAGGCGCATCGTGTCCCTGCGCGGCTGGATGTACGGGACGGCCACTTCGACGTCCTGGGTCGCTTGTCCCGGCGCTTCTGCCTGCGGCGCTCGCTGTGCGTAAAAAAAGATCGGCTCCCAGCGTTCGTCGAAACGGTTGTCGTGATGTTCCACGCGAAAGCCGTAGGTGAACTTGTGGTCGCCGCCCCACCTCTTGTCCGAAAACTGCGTGAACCGCTCTTCCCATTGAAGAGACTTGTTTGTGAACGTGAACTGATTCGGCCACGGACCCATGACGAAATCGTCCACGCATGTGATGCTCTGCGTCGGCTCGGCAACGACTTTCAGCGCGCTGCATGGAATAATTTTGCTTTCATGCACCGATTTATAGGGCGCATCGCCGAGGTGATGTATCGTGGAGGCAACCGTGCTCTCGAGGCGGAGATCCTGGCCTAAGACCGACTGAGCCCGAAGCTCGAGCCTGTGCCGTTGATCCTTCTCGATGAAGTCCGACTCGGTAGGGATGAAGACACCGTACATTCTCGAATCGTAATTCCCATATGTGATGTATTTAAGGCGCTGCCCGAGATATTCGAGCTTGAACTTGTTTTTATCGTTGAGTTGATAGGAGGTGTTCAGCAAGATCGTGCGCCACCCG
Organism: Acidobacteriota bacterium; assembly: GCA_020349885.1. Lineage (NCBI taxonomy): Bacteria > Pseudomonadati > Acidobacteriota > Acidobacteriota bacterium. The sequence goes on along the minus strand of CP070701.1, from coordinate 1,789,938 downwards.
CCATCCTGCCCGTCGAACGTCTTGACTCCGGAAATCAGGCTTAATCCATAATCGCTGTAATCCCACTTGTAATAGATCAAGTTCATAAAAAACCACCACTTGTCCCGAAGGATCGGGCCCCCGAGCGTCATTTTCGGCTCTAGCCGATTATGCGTGAAGGTGGAAGGCCGAAGCCAACCCATGGCGCCGTTTCGGTCGAGAACGCCGGAGAGGATGCTGATGCCTACGCTCGATTCCCACTCGTTCTTGCCCTCCTTGGTAATGAGTTTCACCTGGCCGCCCTGGAAGCCGAACATCGTGGCGTCAAAGCCGCCCGTTGTAATCTGCATTTCCTCGATGGCCTCGGTGCTGATGTCAATCTGGTTGGCGCCGAAAAGGCCGAAGGGGTCCGTCATCGACGTACCGCCGACCATAACCTGGGTCTCGTAGTAGCGGGCGCCCCGGATGACGATCTCGCCCCTGTCGGTGATGGCGACCCCCGGCGCCTGCTCCACCAAATCCTGAAACTGGTCTCCCACGACGGGCAGGTTCTCGACCATTTCGGGCGAGATCCTTGTAATCGCCTTGGGGCTCTCCTCGATGGGCTTGCGCCTTCCAATAACGATGACCTCTTCCTTGATCTTCAGCTGGAGTTCGATGTCGCGCTTCGTGGGATCGCCCGTGTAGATGCGAAGCGGGATCCTCAACGGGGCAAACCCCGGAATATCCACCTCGAGGTCGTACATCCCCGGGTTGACATTGGAGAAGCTGTAGTAGCCGCCCCCGCGCGTAGTCTGGGGGCCGATGCGTTCTTTGAGGCCCTTCTGGTTGAGCCAGAGGCAGCACACGCCGGGCAGGGGCGTTCCCTCGGGCGTGGTCACGACCCCCTGCAGTGTTCCCTGAGCGAACGCGGCCCCCCCTGCAAGCACGGTAGAGAGCAAAAAGGCAAGCGCCGCTGTCCGCATCCAAGACCTTGGCTTGGCCATACATGTAATTATAGAATATGAGGCCGTGGGGAGTCAATCCTTGAGCCGTGTTTTCCGGGGAACGCGCCTTCGCGTCGGGACCCGGGGAAGCGCGCTTGCGCTTCATCAGGCGACACTGGTGCGCGCCGCGCTCGAGCGGAAATTCTCTGCCCTCGCCGTGGAAACCGTCATCATCCGCACCTCGGGGGACCGGATCCGCGGCCCCCTGACGGAGGAGGGCGGCAAGGGGCTCTTCGTCAAGGAGATCGAGGCGGCGCTTCTCCGGGGGCGCATCGACGTGGCCGTCCACTCCCTCAAGGACATGCCGGCGGAGCTTCCGCGCGGGCTGGCGATCGCCGGGGCGCTCCGGCGCGCCGACCCCCGCGACGCCCTGGTCTCCCGCTGCGGAAAGCCGCTGCGCCGCCTGCCCGCCTCGCCGCGCATCGGCACGGGGAGCCCGCGGCGGGCGGCGCTTTTGAAAAGCCTGCGCCCCGACGCCGTCATCCTGCCCCTGCGGGGCAACGTCCCGACGCGCATCGCCAGGCTTTCCGGTCCCGCAAAGCCGGGGGCGCTCGACGCCGCCGTCCTCGCCTGCGCCGGCATCGAGCGGCTGGGTTTCGGCGACCGCATCGCGGAAAGATTCCCTGTGCGCTCGTTCGTCCCGGCCCCGGGGCAGGGCCTCGTCGTGATGGAGTGCCGCAACCGGGACCGCGCGGTGCGCCGGATGCTCCGGGCGGTCACCCATCCCGCGTCATGGACGGAGGCCCGCGCGGAGCGCGCCTTCCTCGAGCGGATCGGCGGCGACTGCCGCCTCCCCCTCGGGGGGCTCGCTAGAATCCGCGGCCGGCGCATCACCATGCGCGCCTTCCTCGAGGCCGCCGACGGCTCGCTCGCCCGGGCGGCGCTCGCCGGCGACGCCCGCTTCCCCGAGCGCCTCGGCCGCGCCCTCGAGGCCGGGCTGCGGAAGGCGGGGCGCTAGCCGCCTACCGTCCTATCGTCCTAACAAGCCCCTGCCCTGCCCTGTCGTTTTTCCGCTTCATCCGCCGCCTCGGGTTCCCGGCTTCGTTTTTGGAAACGAACCCGAAGAAATCCTTTGTTTACACCACTTACTTGGGTTCGTTTTGTAAATTGATAGGGGGGAGGGGGTGCATCCTCCCCATGACCAATGACCGATGACCAATGACCGAATCCTTGCATACTATACGCGATATCCCGACCTCCGGTCGAGGACAAGCTCCATACGCGACACTTCATACTTATCCATGTATGCCGTTTCCGCGATTTGTCAAGCATTTTGCCGCTTTTGCCTAATTTGCCGCTTTTTCAGAAAGGGGCTAGGGGTTAGTCGTTAGTTCTTATCGACATTTACAACAGAAACATCCCTATGGTTTTTCCCTCCTAAGCGGGCAATATAAGCTTGACAATCAAATCTCTGCCCGCATGCGGTACACTGCTTCTTCAACTCATCATCAACACGTTGGTTAAGAGGTCTATGTCGCCTTGCAAGATCACCTCCGTCCACCTGATTAGGGTTATGCTCAAATTGTAAAGCAGTGCGTCGCAATTCCCTCACCTGTTCAAACGTCCATCTCTCTGCAAGGCGGACGATTTTCTTGGTAATCGGTACTGCAACCAATTGTTCTTGTTGTGTTCTTTCGTTAACGAAGAATAATACGCAACGCACAGGTAGATGCCCAGTCCTTTCCCTAAAAAGGCTGGCGTAGGTAAGTAGTTGCAGAATGAAATCCGAGAGGTATGGTGAGTTTGCTTGCGTCCCCTTGTATTCCCATATCTCCGTTTCACTAACTTGGGCTTGAGTTATCCTTCTAGCCACTCGCCCCCGAAGTTGATCCTCATCCGTCCATTCCCATGTGCGAGAATATCTTAACGGCTGATTGCTCTGAACAACGAGGTCAAGGATGCCCATCAACATTAGCTTCGATTTGCCACCAAAGTCGGCCGCAATCAGTTTCCGCACAGTGCGCAGTTCATACTCTGTGTGTGTTGCGCCTTCGACAGCTGCCTTGACAGCCGGATGCATACGGCGACGCGGGAAAAGATTCTTTAGAACACGCTCGATAGTTTCAGCTTTGGATTGAAAGGTGGTGCGGATTCCATGTGCCCAAAGCACTCTGAAAAACTTATTTAACTGGATCTCTAATTCTGCACGTTTAGCATGAATTTGGTTTTGCCGATAACATCGTGTAAGCCATTCCATCGCGTGGTGGATCAGTCTTCCTTCCATCGCTTGTACTTGTTCATACGGATGGAATTGCGCGTGTTTCTCATACGCCCACGCCCGGGGGCAGCGGCGATGCGCCAACAAGTCGCCAGTATATGAAACCTGTAGCACGTCATTCATAAGGTCCACTCCTTCACTATTACAGTTGAGACATCTGGATGTGGTGACCCAGATCGTTGCTGAAACAGTTGGTTTATTGCCTGATTCTCGTTCATGTATGCAAATCCAGCGGGGTCGTTAAGCAAGGTCAATGATTGGCGAGCACGCGTCATTGCAACATACACCTCGCGCTCCCTATCTGCTTCTGATAACTGTTTTACTATCTTAATTCTTGTAGTAGCGATTCCGTTCACTATACGATAACGTGTATTTTCACCGCTGAACAATTTAGTTCTTAAAACCGGTGTAATATCTGGGGTACGGCCCATGCCTGCAACATACACATGATCGAATTCAAGTCCTTTTGCCTGATGAAACGTAATAAGGAGAACAGCATTATCCTCAAACGATTCGACCTCCAAATCATCCATTCCGGCACTACCCACGAGCGCCCCGAAGTACCCGAGGAAATCCCAAAAACGGTCAGGCCATACATATTTATTGCCTTGCATGCTTACTTCAAGAGGTTGATCTATAGAATCCCTTGTCAGCCTCGTCGGAGCGATGTTTGCTTCCATCAACTGGGTAAAAAGCGCTTGGCGAAACATCTCCATCGTGAAGCCCGAGTTGCGAAAAAAAGGTCGAGACAGCAAACGATAGACCAACCCTGCGAGCGTTAATCTAGGTTGCCTTCTTCTATTGGGGGCGGCAAGATTAGCCCGGATATCATCAATAAGTCGGAGCAGTGGTTGGCGGTCTGTAGGTGTTGGTCCTATGCCACGCCCTCCATCGTTGCGGAATTTTTTCTGGAAATCTATGTGTTTTTGATTAATGAGATGGGTTGGTGGTTGGGACAACGCTGCACGGCTTTTGTCTGGGTCATCAGATGATGCCCATACCATCACACGTCTGCCGTTTCTGCCCACTGGTTCTTCTGTAATGGGATCGATAAGATATGAAATTAGACCAAGTAACATACCGACCGGGCTTTCCGGTTGTGCGGCAGTCTTATTCCGCGGGTTATACACTCGAATATCTTTATTCTCCACCGCTTGTCGGAGCGTGAGCGCTGGTGCTGACCAATCATATCGACGTGAAGAACGCTCGCTTGCACTAAAAAGAAGAATGGCCACTGAAGGTGGTATCTGCTGTCCAGTAATCGGTACTCGACCAACACCCAAGTGCTTAAGTTCGCTTGCAACTGCCTCCGAAAGTTCCAGCCAGGAACCTTCCAGCAGTCGAACTGCTGCTCCTGACGGTGCGTTAGACTCTGCCTGAATATTTTTCGGCATTGACAGTGAAGGTAATATGGTTCTGTTGCGAAATGCCTGAGTGAAGGCCACTATGGTTTTCGTACTTCGGTGATTAACTTCAAGACGCTCAAGCCTGTGCGAAATACTGTGCCGCTTGCAGAAAGGTTCGATACCTTGAAAGCAGGCTAGATCCGAACCACGAAACCTGTATATTGCCTGATCATCGTCCCCAACCACAGTAAGGCGCATTAAAGGATTTCTTAACCATCCTGTATGAATCATAAATTGGATTGGGTTGGTGTCTTGAAATTCATCAACAAACACATGTCGAAAATGGGCAAGGAGGTCATTTTGGTGAAAGAGAAATAGTTTCTGGATTGTAGTAAAATCAGTCAAGTTATTCCTAATGAGATGATCCTCTCTCCATCGCCGTTCGAGCTCAACCAACTCATCAGTCAGGCCAGTTATCCCATGAACTTGTTCCACGCCATTGTCGCATCTAGGTGGCCCGGCACATCGCGATTCCCATGTTTCTATATGTTGAGCGATCAAAGTTTTGATAAATTCAACTCGCTCCATATTGTTTGCAGGCCAGGCAGAATCTTGATCCCAGGGTGGCCGAAAAAGAGCCACAAGCTCTTCGTAGTTCAGTAAACGATTAAGTAATCGTTGACGGCCAGCTAAATAGCCAATAACGAAGCGGTAATTTCGGACTAGTCTGACAGAAGACTCTACATCATCAATTAATTGAATACCGTCCGCCACATAACTATCGCTAAACTCTGCAAGTAAAGAGTCGCACAAACTATGAATTGTGCCGATGCGGACGTCATGCACATGCGGATCATCTATAACAATCGTTAGCCGACGAGCTTGGTCTATGAAAGCATCACAGCGTTCTACAAGGCGAACTTGTAATTCTGTTGCCGCACGACGAGTAAATGTCGTTACCAGAAGTTGGGTTGCCGGTGTTCCAAGAACGAAAAGTTCATATAACACTCGCCATGTAAGCATTTCAGTTTTGCCTGACCCCGGACCGGCCAGTATCTGCAATACGCGGTCAGTATCAAGAACCTCTATGATTGAACGTTCAGGGCAAGTTGACGGTAATGGTCGTCGCCCTGCCTGAGAGAGAACGTTATTGAGGATATCGAAAAAGCGAGCCCCAACTTGGGTTGTCCTATTACTGCTTGGACCCATGGGTTATTTCCTGTTAACTTCTGTCAGCGTTTGCTCGCCGCACAGTTACTGAGTTTTCGTGCAGATTTTCCTGCTTAATCCAGGTTGCCCGAATGCGAGACGCTTTTACCGTGAAGCACTCTATGGTAAAACACCCAAGTATTATGAAGCCAGCGACGCTTGTTGCGGTTCGCGCCTCGAAACACAACAACATGAATGCCCGCGGTTCTGCAGAACGGGCAAGAGCACTTTTGCCAAGGTCGGTCCTTGAGAAGTTGCGTGTGCTTGTCCGCAAAGTGGTTATCTTCATATTTACGATCTAACAGTGGGCCATACTGGTTTATGCTTTTTGTCACTAGTGTTTTGGCCGACGGTTTTTTATCGCAGGCTTTGATAGCATCTAGACAGCGCCGTTCCATTGTTGCCAAGGCTTCTTCCGAAAGGCCATCTGTATCTGCTACTAGGCGCATTCGCTTCGAGGTGCTTATCGGAACCCTAATGGTTCCGTACCAGCGACCACCATCAGGAGCCAAGTAGTTCTGATCTGAACGAAGCCAAGCCTTGCGGAAGTAGGAAGCACTGTCAAAGCTCGACACCCCCAACTCTCTGAAAATCGGCTGCAGCTTCGGTCGCAGGATTCCAAAAAGATGCAGCCACACGTTCTCCCGGCGTGTCCGGGTCCTTGTTTGCAAAGCTTTCCTAACTGCACAGAGGATTTCTAAAATGTCATCGTCCGTCCGAGGAACGAGCCCGCCGAGAGCTATATGCTCGTAGCCCATGTCGAGGTAATCATGTACGCGCTCAACATACGAACGCGTGCCAATGCCTTGAATCACACCGATAGGTGTGAAGCCATAGTGACGCCTTTTGCAGACTCGAAGGAACTTCTCAGCATTGTCTCGCGTGAGACGCATTCGAGCATATCGGGCACTCTTTGAGAGTGTCTTCTTATGTACGGTACCGTCGTCGTGGCGAATTGAGATTTCAGGTAACGGGATGTGATCGACCGAGACACCCATGTCGAAACCGAACTTGTGATATAGCTCAGCGGCTCTCTCCGGCGTGAAGGGCGGCTTGGCCTCACCCACAAAGGAGAATGCCCCGCAATCCCCTAGGAGGAGAATGTCACTGGGGATGCGTAGGCGTCTTCGTAGCCGGACGCGGCCGTCAAGGCCATCAGTCAACCGGTGAAGGGCTCCCTTCCCGACGTGGATGTGGGATAAGCTCAAGAGGATGCCGTTGAACGGACTGCGATTACCACAGGCTTCATGCGCATAGGTTTTCGTTCCCTTGATGGCTTCGGCCTCGTCGGAATTGAAGGGTTCATAGATGAAATCATCCCAGTCAGGAAAAAAGTACAGATAAGACTGGGCTTTCTTCGAGCAGCCTTTCACACTTGCCGTCCGGCATCGAAGTCCCTCCAGCCACTGCTTCATAGCCTTCATCTTCATACCGATGGGGCCGGGAGCGAAGGTGATTTTGGAGCGTCTGAATACCTTCTTCAAGCCATCCACTGCAGGAAGGTAATCCTTTCCAAGATTGACGAACACCGTAGCAGGTGCGGGGATTCTTCGAAGTTCAGCCAGAGTGCGCTTGTTGAGTTTTCTTGCCGCGTCTTTGTCAAGTCGCATTTCGTAGGGTTCGATCAACGTGGTCGCGTCGATCAAGCCGTACTTGGCCGAGAGAATCTTGATTTGCAGTCCGGGCGGCCATCCGCGTTTTAAGAGAATTTTTCTCAAGACGCGAAAGTTGACGCCGTCATAGAGATGAATAGCCGGGGCGGGTGATCTGTTCTGATTCTTAGTCTGAGAGCAAGCAAGTATAAGAAGGTTAGTCGAAGCTTTCACTGCTTACTCCTCCCAATAAAAAGCGCCGCTGCCTGGCGTCTCGCAGACTCGGACCTTGGAAATGTGGACTTGGCCACTGTTTAATTTCCGGGAAAGCTCACGATAAAGGTATGCTGCTATGTTTTCTGAACTAGGATTTTCATTTTGGAACTCTGGAAGTTCGTTGAGATCAGTATGGTCAAGATTTTTCAGAACTTCTTTTACAGAAGCCTTTATGTCTTTGAAATCAATCCCAATGCCTACTTCATTAAGTTCTTCACAAAGAACATAGACATCTACAATCCAATTGTGGCCATGGGGCTTTTCACACTCGCCGGGGTATCCTCGCAGATGGTGTGCTGCTGAAAAGTGTGTTTGCACATAGATTTCGTACCGAGGATTACCGCTCATCGTTGTGCCTCCTTCGCCTTATTGTTGAGTGCTTCGATATCAAGTCCCGGGGATTCGTTGAGTTGTTCTTCAAATTTCTTGACACGTGTGTAATACAAGGCGCACAACCCACCTACACAGAGAAAAAATATAATGAGAGGTAAGCACCACAGGAACAATTCCAGCATCATTCTTCCCTCAATCGCGGGTGCCTCACAAGTCACGAAATGATAGATAAGCGCTATACCCGCAATCCCAGCAGCAAGAAATCCCTGTAGCCTGAAGTGCATTAAGCTAGCACGTTTTTTGGGATGTTTTTTAAAAAACGGAAGAATATCCTTGAGATCTTCCCTTTTTAAGAACTCTCTCTCTATGTTGATGACGATCGCGATGTTCCTGTTGAACCAGAGATTCGCATCGATTGCATGACCGAATAGCCAGGCACAGAGAAGAATCAGCAAGATGGACGCAATTTCTTCTGTAAGGACATGCCGCTCGACAAGCGAGAAGATTGCTATGGCACCAACAACGACGCCAACTGACTGCCATACCACGAGGATGTGACGATTAATATTGTTCCATAGTTCCTGATACATTATTAACAGAAACTTTTTCCGAAACTGGGCATCATTTTGAGCAGTATTTTCGGACTGCCCTGGTGTTCCTGCCTGAGTTTCAGCGCGAGTATCAGTCATCTTGATCCTACCTCTGTCTATCTGTCTGGGGTAAAAGTTTAACTGAAATCCTTTGCGATTCCAAGATAATTCGTATACTGCTCGGCGTCATCCCAAGTTGATGGGCCCAATTTGTTTTAATTGCAAAAGCATTACCAGTATACACAAGGATTCGGGAAAATCAAGCTTTCTTATACGAATATGATAAGAAAAATTCCGCTCGCCAACCCCTTCCCGCACCAACCGAAGCAGAAATCAGGAGTACCTCGCTCCGCCGAAGCGGCTACGCGAAGGCGAGTAGTGTATAGTGTATGGAGCAAAAAGTAAGGAAACAACCAATGCCGTCACGGGACATTGTGGAGAGACTCAAGGCGGGAGAGAGGCTGCTCATGGACGGAGCCACGGGCTCCGAGCGGAGCAAGACCCACCAAGCACCCCTGAAATCGATTCCTCGACTTGGCTCGGAATGACAGGCTAACGGCTCCCCCCTGAACTCCGAACTCGCTTGCCCCTACCCCCTAACTGCTAATCCCTAAACCCTATCCCCTATCCCCCGGCCGCTGATCCCTGACGGCTGGCTGCCATCCATCAACTTCGCGTCGTCAGGCGACGAGGTCAGCATGCTCACTACGTAGCCGGCGACGAGCGAGAAGGCGAACGCGGGGACCATCTCGTACAGGAACCAGCCCAGCGTGAGGTTCCAGACGATGGTGGTCAGGATGCCGACCAGCATGGCCGCTACGGCCCCCTTGAGGTTCATCTTCCGGTAAAAGAGCGAGAGGATGATCACCGGGCAGAAGGCCGCCGCGATGCCGCTCCACGCGAACAGCACGAACCAGTAGACCAGCCCCTCTACGTACAGCGCGATGATCGCGAAGACCAGGCTCAGGATCCCTATCGAGATGATAAGCGCCTGGCTCAGGCGCACCACGACCCGCTGGGGGGCCTCGGGGCGGAAGATTTTCTGGTACACGTCGCGCACGACCGCCGAGGTGGAGAGGATGAGAAGCGAGTCGGCGGTGGACATGATGGCCGCGAGCACCACGGCCACGAGGAGGCCGGTGAGCACCGGGCCGAACAGGGTGTTGACCAGCGTGGGGTACACGGCCTCGTGGTCCCCGAGGGGCCCGATGAGGGCCCGGCCCGACATGCCGCTCAGCACGGCGCCGCAGTCGGTCAGTATGGTGAATATGACGGCGATGACGGCCCCGGCCCGCAGTTTCCTGCGCGACTTGACGGCGATGAACCGCACGAAGAGCTGCGGGGAACCGAGGAAGCCCAGCCCGGGCCCCATGAGGCCCACGATGGCCCCGAGCCCGATGAGCACGGAGTCTTCGGCGCCCCACGCCGTCAGAAGCGCCGGGTCGATCGCATGGAGGCGCTCCACCATCACTCCCCACCCGCCGAGCTTGAAGATGGCGATGATGGGCACTATCACCAGGCCGAACACCATCATCAGGCCCTGCAGGAGGTCGGACCACGCAACCGCGCGGAACCCGCCGGCGACGGTGTAGATGACCACGATGACCAGCCCCACGACCGCCCCCGTGGCTTTGTCCCACGCCAGGAAGGAATGAAACGCCTTCCCCGTCGCGGTCAGCTGCGCCGACAGGTAGGCCACCACCATGGTCACGATGACCACCGCCGATATCCACCTGAGGACGTGGCGGGTGTCGCGGAAGCGGGACTCGAGGTAGTCGGGCACGGTCACAGAGCCGTAGTGGTCCGTGGCGGCCTTGAAGGGGCGGACGAGCACCGTCCACGCGATGAACTCGCCCATCAGCTCGCCGAACGCGATCCAGAACGCCTTGGCGCCGATAAGGTACCCCATGCCGGTCACGCCCAGGAGGAGCCACCCGCTCT